>NZ_JCACER010000020.1:0-100573 GCF_059502445.1 Kumtagia sp. | reverse complement strand
ACAAACGACCAAGATGTGTGCATGCCGTAGCCGCTTCGCAGGGGCGAGGAACCCAAGCTGGAGAAGCGCCGGCATCGCGGCAGCGGTTCCTCGCCCCCGCGAAGCGGGGGAGAGGTGGCGAGCCCGAAGGGCGAGACGGAGAGGGGGACCGGAGCGGCGAATCGGCCGGAGCTCAAAGAGCCGATGGCATCCATCGGGCGATGTGGGCAGGTCCCCAGCGGCGCGTCTACAGCGCTCCTTCGCTACGTCTTTCGCTTGAGCCGTGTCGAGCGGGCGATCCTGAGGACGTGGCGGGCATAGAGCATCTGCATGGGGATCGGGTTGCCGCGGCGCTCGATCTGGTAGAGCTCGTCATCGATCATCTTGATCGCCCGCCAGAAATCATAGTCGGTGAGCTTCGTGTCGGACGCGAGCCGCGCCGACATCGCCGCGATGTCCAGCTTCATACCAATCTCCGGCGAATCGCGTTCCGCCCACGCGACTCGGTCTCTTGGACCGGAGTGTTTTCGGTCAGGCTGGTTCGATCAACCGGGCCCGACCATTCAAATTGTGCATAAACGGTAACCTTAAGATTTTGATGCCCGGCATGGTTAAGGATCGGTAAACGGCTATTTCCGCCTGATGCCGATCGAGCGGCCGGCGCGCTCCGGCACCGGCAGGCCGGCATGGGCGGCCCCGAGCGCCGCCACCTTATCGGCGATGTCGGGCGGGAACGGCGCCACCTTCGGCCCTCTCATGTCGACATGCAGGGCAAGATGCTCGGAGGTCGCCGCCAGCCAGCCGTCGACATGGCGGATCTCCTGGTAGCCGCGGATGCGCTTGTCATCGTGGTCGAGCAGCTGCAGGCTCGCCGTCACGCGGTCGCCGAGATGCAGCTCGCGCACGTAGCAGATATGGACTTCCGCCGTGTAGATGGTGAGGCCGCGCTCGCGCGCATAGGCCGGGCCCATGCCCATCAGCTCGTAGCCGTCGTCCGAGGCGCGGTCGAACAGCACGTTGTAATAGGCCATGTTGAGATGGCCGTTGTAGTCGATCCACTCCTTCTCGATGTCCATGAGCCCGGAGACGAAGGGAGCGGGCAGGGGCATGGAGGCGATCCTTCTGGCGCTGGACAAGAGGCGGTTCTCGGCATAGGCGACCATAAGGGCCGGCGGAAGTGGCCGCTGGTCCATTCGCGGAGGAAACCATGGCTTTGCGCGACCTCAAACCCGTTGCCCGCAACGCGGAGGGGGCGGCGCTGGTCGCCGGCGTGCTCAAGCAGCGGTTCGGCGAGCGGTTCCAGGCCGGCCAGGCGATCCGGGAGCAGCACGCGCACACGACCACCTACATTCCCGTCCAGGCGCCGGATGGCGTGGCCTTTCCCGAGACCGCGGAAGAGGTGCAGGAGGTGGTGAAGCTCTGCGCCCAGCACCGGGTGCCCGTGATCGCCTTCGGCACCGGCACCTCGCTGGAAGGGCATGTGAACGCGCCCGGCGGCGGCATCTCGCTCGATACCTCGCGCATGAACCGGGTGCTGGCCGTGCATGCGGAGGACCTCGACGTCGTGGTCGAGCCCGGCGTGACGCGCGAGGGCCTCAACGCGCATCTGCGCGACACCGGCCTGTTCTTCCCCATCGACCCGGGTGCGAACGCCAGCCTCGGCGGCATGGCGGCGACGCGGGCGTCCGGCACCAACGCCGTGCGCTACGGCACCATGCGGGAAAACGTGCTGTCGCTGTCGGCCGTGCTCGCCGACGGCAGCCTGATTTCCACCGGCAAGCGGGCCAAGAAGAGCTCGGCCGGCTACGACCTGACGCGGCTGATCGTCGGCTCGGAAGGCACGCTCGGCATCATCACCGCGCTGACGCTGAAGCTCTACGGCATACCGCAGGCGATCGCCGGCGGGGTGTGCCCGTTCCCGAGCGTGGAAGCCGCCTGCCAGGCGGTGATCGCCACCATCCAGATGGGCATCCCGGTGGCGCGCATCGAGCTGGTGAACGCGCTGCAGATGCGGGCGCTGAAGACCTATTCGAAGCTCGACTATCCGGAATCGCCCTGCCTGTTCCTGGAATTCCACGGCAGCGACAGCGGCGTGGCCGAGCAGTCGGAACTATTCGGCGAGATCGCCGCCGAGTATGGCGGCGGGCCGTTCCAGTGGACCAAGGTCGCGGAGGAGCGGGCGAGATTGTGGAAGGCGCGGCACGACGCCTACTGGGCGTCGATGACGCTGCGGCCGGGCGCCAAGGGCCTGTCGACGGATGTCTGCGTGCCGATCTCGCGGCTGGCCGAATGCATCGCCGAAACCGAAGCGGATATCGCCGAAATGAGCCTGATCGCGCCGATCGTCGGGCATGTCGGCGACGGCAATTTCCACGTCCTGGTACTGATGGACCCCGACAGCCGCGCGGAGATCGAAAGCACGGAACGGTTCGTGGAGCGGCTCAACATGCGGGCGATCGCCATGGACGGCACCTGCACCGGCGAACATGGCATCGGCCAGGGCAAGATGGGTTTTATCGAGCACGAGCTCGGCCACGGGGTGGACGTCATGCGCACGGTCAAGGCAGCGCTCGACCCGCTGGGAATTCTCAATCCGGGGAAGATTTTTTAGGGGCTGCCGGACACTTTGGGGCGGTGCCCTTGCGCACCCCCCTCTGTCCTGCCGGACATCTCCCCCGCAAGGGGGGAGATCGGCTGTCGGCTCGGCTTTCGCCAATCGCCAGCGCGGCAAAATCATCGCCGTGAAAGCGGCCGGCTGATCTCCCCCCCTTGCGGGGGAGATGTCCGGCAGGACAGAGGGGGGTGCGCAGAAGTGCAAACGGCCGATTTTAGGCCTTAACCCCGCATCCCTCAGATCGGCTTGAAGTCCGGCTCGATCTCGCGGGCGACGGCGCGCCACTCGTCGCCGTAGTCGACGTTCTGCCAGTCCTTGAACCAGGGGCCGCCATTGGTGAAGTGCACGGCGTTGGGCGTGCCGGTGGCGGGCTTGTCGTTCCAGCCCTCCAGCCAGTTCCAGCTCACCGGGATCTCGCCGATCTCGTCGTCGGCCGCCCACTGCATGCGGTGCAGGTAGGCGCCGCTCTCGCGGTTGATCAGCTCCGGCGTCAGCTGGCGGGTCGACGGATGGGCGCAGTTGAACAGCATGAAGGACGACCAGTTCTTGCGCGGATAGGTGGTCTGCACCTTGCCGTCCATCTTGACGCCTTCCTTCGGCCGGTAGTCGTGCTTGACGCAGGCAACCGCCTTGCTGTCGTCCCGGTATTGCAGCAGGTCGGCGACGTCGGCGAAGAACAGGAAGTCGCAGTCGCAGAACAGCGCCCAGCCCTCGTAGCCGGCCAGCCACGGCGTGAAGAAGCGCGAATAGGTGAATTCGGTGGAGGCGAGCGGATCGATCTCGCGCGTATAGGCTTTCTTCTCCACCAGCTCGTTCAGCACGATTGGGATAACCCGGACCGGGATGGAGGCGTGGTCGAGAATGGTGCGCTTCGCCACTTCATAGGCGATCGGCTCGCGTGAATCCCAGCCGATGTAGATGTCCAGAGATCTGCTCATAGTGTCCTCGACGTTTTGCTCGTCACTCTATCATTGTGAGAAGGCCCTGCCTGACCCTGTCCTCGACCCACTTGCGCTCGTCGGCCCAGGCATGCCGCTTCCAGCCTTCCCAGGAGAAGCCGCACAGGGAGATCGCCCATTCCGCGGCAGAAAAATGGCGCAGGGCGTAGAAAATACCGAAATAGCCGGTGCTCGGATAGACGCTGGCCATCTTGTCCTCCGGCAGGCCGAGTTCGCGGCAGCCGTCCATGTAGAAGGAGGCCGGGAAGACGATGCTGGCCTTGCCAATGCCGCCCAGCGCCATGATGGTGGCGAAGGTCCAGTCCTCGCGCCGGCCTTTCAGCCGCGACAGGAAATTAGGTTTCGGGAAGTAGCGATCGATGATGATCGGGTGATAGGCGAGGATGACCTGACCGGCGTTCCTGACGATGGCCGAGGCCAGGAAATCCGGGCTCTCCAGCCGCCGCTGCATCGGCTTGCCGGCATTGCACAGGAACAGGATGTCGGTCTTCACGCCCGACATGCCGATCGAGGCCTTCGGCTCGTTGAAGCGGACGACGAAATCCGCCGCGTCGATCTCGGCCGACATGTCGCGGCCGACCGGTGCGTTGCCGACGATGTAGAGGGTCTTGCGCGCCATCATCCGTCTCTGGTCCGGATGGCTTGGCCGCCTGCCGCGCCTGCCGTCCGGGTCCAAGCTGTCAACCGGCGCAATGCCTTGCGCCGTCGTCGGGCGGGACTGGGGGAGGGCGGCCGATTCGCCGCTGTGCCTGGAGCACCGACGCGGCTGCTTATGACACGGCTTCGTGAAGGATGCACGCGCAACCTTGCGACGAGCCGCGCAACCGGGCAAGCGAGGCGAATCGCCACTTTATCGCCGGACGGATGCCTTTTAGATTCGCTTGTCCGTCGCAGGTTCCCGTCGCAAAACCGTGCGACACTTTTGCGGAACCTGCTTAGAGTGAGTATCCGCTCCCATGCGTGAAAGGGCCTGATTCTGGCGCGGCTGTTCGTCTTCGTCGGTGGATTGATCGTTCTGGCGCTGACCACGGCGCTGGTCGCTCCCTATTTCATCGACTGGACCAGCTATCGCGCCGCCTTCGAGCGCGAGGCGAGCGCGGTCCTCGGCCGCAAGGTTACGGTCGAGGGTCCGGCGGAGGCGCGGCTGCTGCCGTTCCCCTCGGTGAGCTTCTCCGATGTCTCGGTGGGCGGCGGTTTGCGTGGCGAGCCGGCCATGACGGTCGAGACCTTCTCCATGGATGCCGAGCTCGCGCCGTTCCTGCGCGGCGAGTTCCTGATCTTCGACATGCGCATGGTACGGCCGAGGGCGATCGTCGATATCGGCGAGGACGGCATGGTCGACTGGGCGGTGCGGCCGTCGAGCCCGATCCCGGCCTCGAAGATCGCCCTGGAGAAGCTGACGGTGACGGACGGCCGGGTGGAGATCCGCCACCGCCCGTCCGGGCGCACGCATGTCGTGTCCGGCATCGAAACGGAGCTGTCGGCGAAGTCGCTGGCCGGCCCGTGGCGGCTCGCCGGAACGCTGGCCTTCGACGGCGAGGCAGCCGCCGTCTCCGCGGCGACGGGCGTCGCCGATCCGGACGGGCGCCTGCGTCTCAGGGTCAAGCTGGCGCCCGCGCGGCAGCCGGTCTCGCTCGATGCCGATGGCGAGGTGGCGCTGAAGCCGGAGGGGCTCGTCTACTCCGGCGGCTTCCGGCTGACCGAGACGCCGGTCAAGCCGGCTGCGGCGGAAGGCGAGGCGCAGCCGGTCCGAGAGGCGGAGGCGCCGCGCTACCGCCTCAACGGCCAGTTCATCCTGGACAGCCGCAAGCTGGACCTGGCGGCGTTCCGCTTCGAGAGCGGGCCGCTCGATCATCCCTATACGGCCGACGGCATGGCGAGCCTCGATTTCGGCGCCGAGCCGCGCTTTACCATCAAGGCGAGCGGGGCGCAGATGCGCATCGACGAAGCGCTCGGCGCCGACCAGGGTGCCAGCCTGTCGCTCGAGCAGCGGCTAAGGGCTTTCACGGCGGCGATGCTCGCTCTGCCGAAGCCGACGATCCCGGGCTCGATCTCCGTCGACCTGCCGGCGGTGGTGGCCGGCGACACGACGATCCGCGACGTGCGGCTGGCGGCGGAGCCGGCCGCCGGCGGCTGGAGCATCAAGTCGGCCGCAGCCACGCTGCCCGGCCGCACCACGCTGGAGGCCGACGGATTCCTGCGCACCGAGGGTGAATTCGGCTTCGACGGCAATCTGCTGATCGCCGTTGCCCAGCCATCCGGCTTCGCCGCCTGGGTGGCCCGGGACATCGACGAGGCCATCCGCCGGCTGCCGGCCGCCGGCTTCAGCGCCAGGGTCGAGATGACCGAGCGGCGGCAGCTGTTCCGCGACCTGGAGCTGGCGCTCGGCAAGGCGCGCTTCCGCGGCGAGATCGACAGCCGCCAGCCCGCGGACCAGCGTCCGTCGATGCTGGTCAGGCTGGACGGCGATGCGCTCGATGTCGACGGGCTTTCGGCCTTCGCATCGCTCTTCGTCAGCGATGCCGGGCGGACCCGGTTCGGCGCGTCCGACCTCGATCTCCAGGTGAAGGCGGGACCGGTCGACATGGCCGGGCTTTCGGCGGAAACCGTCGACACGGCGCTGCGGCTGCGCGAGGGAAGACTGGAGATCGATCGCCTGTCCATCGGCGGGCTGGCGGGCGCATCGATCAGCGCGACCGGCATGATCGAGGGATTTCCGGAGAAGCCGGCGGGCAACGTCGATGCCTCGATCGTCTCGGTCGACCTTGCGCCGCTGGCCGGCCTGGTGGCCCGACGCTTTCCCGACAGCTTTCCGGCGCAGCAGCTCGAGCGCCGTGTCGCCGCCTATCCGGGCCTGCTGACGGACGCCCGCCTCGACATCGTGGCCAAGGCGCGGCAAGGCACGGATGGCCGGACCGCCGTGGAGCTTGGGCTCGACGGCATCGCCGGCGGGTCGACGCTGTCGGCCAGCCTCTCCGGCGACGGCCGGACCGACGCGATCCGGGATGCCGAGCTGTCGCTGTCGGCCTCGGCGGGCAATGGCGACGCCACCGCCCTGCTGGCGCTTGCGGGGCTGCCGGCGCTGCCGCTCGGCGTCACCGGCCCCGGTGAGCTGACGGTGTCCGCCAGGGGGACGCTGGCGGGCGGGCTGGACAGCACCGCGACCCTGAAGGGCGACGCGTTCCTCGCGAATTTCGCCGGGACGTCGACCATGGAGGAAGACAGCTTTGCCGCCAAGGGAAAGGCCAATGTGGAGGCGGCCGACATCGAGCCGTGGCTGATGACCATGGGCCTGAGCCTGCCCGGCATGGGCCTGGGCACGGCCGTCCACTTCACCGCCAATGCCGATCTCGGCTCGGGCCTGCTCGTGCTCGACGGCGTCGACGGCGTCGTCAACGAGACTGCGGTCGCCGGCGACCTCAATGTCGGTCTGGAGGCGGACAGGCCGAGCCTCGACGGGGCGCTGGTGCTCGACGAGCTGCCGCTGGAGCCGTTCGCGGCGATGGTCGTCGGCGGGGAGGCGCTGGCGAGCGAGAAGGGCCAGTGGGCCTCGGCGCCCTTCGGGCAGAAAACGGTGCTGCCCTTCACCGCGTCGCTGGATGTCTCCGCAGCGACGCTGACGGCCGGCTCGGCGGCGGCCTACGACACGACGCTGTCGCTCGGGCTCGACGACGACGGGCTGCGGGTCGCCGACCTGAAGGCGACCTATGCCGGCGGAGCGCTCGGCGGCCGGTTCGAGCTGAAGAACAATGGTGGCACCGCTCTGTTCTCCGGGCAGTTCCGGCTCGATGGCGCCGAGCTGAGCGAGGCCGTGGCGGGCGGGCTTGCCGGAAAGGGCAGTCTCTCGGCCACCGTGACCGGCAATGGCAAGTCGGTCGAAGCGCTGGTCGCGTCACTGTCCGGTTCGGGAACGGCATCGGTCAGGGGGCTTGCCATCCAGGGCATCGCCGACACGGCGCTGCCGGCGCTGCTGGCGCGCGCCGACGCGATCGGCCGCGACATCGACGCCGGCAAGGTCGCCGCCTTCGCCCCCGCGATCGTCGACGCGGGCGCGTTCGCGGCGGGCGACGCCGATGCCGCCTTCACCATCGCCGCCGGCGTGCTGCGCACCCCGCCGGTGCTGCTCGGCAATCCGAGGGCGCAGATCACGGCCGAGCTGCGGAGCGACTTCAGCAGCGGCGAGGCCTCGGCCACCGGCAGCATCGCCTATGCGGCAGGCGAGGCGGCCCTGACCGGCTCGGAGCCGAGCCTGAACTTTTCCGCGCGGCGTCGGGCCGGGGTCACGGAGGCGAGCTTCGACAGCGGTCCGCTGGCGCAGTTCCTGACCCAGCGCGCCCTGGAGCGCGAGCAGGAGCGGGTGGAGGCGATGCAGGCCGCGCTGGTCGAGAAGCAGCGGCTGCGCCGCGAGGTCCGCTACTACGCCGCCCTGCAGGCCGAGCGCGAGCGGGTCGCCGCCGAGGCGCTGCGCAAGGCGGAGGAGGAGGCCCGCCAGCGCGCCGAAGCCGAAGCCCGCCGCAAGGCGGAGGCGGAAGAACGCCGCCGCCGCGCCGAAGAGGAGGCGCGGCAGGAGGCGGCAGAGGAGGCGAGGGCGGCCGAGCAGGCACGCCTGCGCGCCGAGGAAGAGGAATTCCGGCGCATCGTCGCCGAGGACGAGGCCCGCAGGGCCGCCGAGGCTCGGCGCGCCGCCGAAGAGGAGCGGCAGCGCGCCGCCGCCCTCCGGCGCCAGGCGGACCAGGCCGCGCCCTTGCCCTCGGATCCCGGCGACGTGCCGCTGCCGGCACCGCGCCAGGACGTTCAGCCCCTCCGGCCGGCGCAACCGACGCCGCAGACCATCGAGGGCTTCATCGATTCACTGACGGGCGGGTAAGGGGTTTCGGGGCTCGCCCGGCTCGGGCCTGACGGATGCGCCAAGAACCAGCGCGATCGTCAGCCGCCGTATGACAGGATGTGCAATGGTTGAACTCCTCTCGGGCGTCCGCGTGCTGGACCTCACCAACGTGCTGGCCGGGCCGTATTGCTGCTACCAGCTCGCCCTGCTCGGCGCCGACGTGATCAAGGTCGAGGCGCCGGCGGGCGGCGACCTGGCGCGGCAGCTCGGTGCCTCGCCGGAGCTCAACCGCGCCGGCATGGGCGCCTCCTTCCTCGCCCAGAACGCCGGAAAACGCTCGGTCGTGCTCGACCTCAAGAAGGAAGCCGAGCGCGAGCGTTTCCTCGACCTCGTCGCCACCGCCGACGCGCTGGTGGAGAATTTCCGGCCAGGCGTCATGCACAGGCTCGGGCTCGGCTACGAGGCGCTGAAGGCGGTGCGGCCGCGCCTGGTCTATTGCGCGATCTCCGGCTTCGGCCAGACCGGGCCGATGCGCGACAACCCGGCCTACGACCAGATCATCCAGGGGCTGTCCGGCATCATGAGCATCACCGGTACGCCGGAGGCCGCGCCGCTCAGGGTCGGCTATCCCGTCGCCGACACGGTCGGCGGGCTGGTCGGCGCCTTCGCCACCTGCGCCGCGCTGGTGCGGCAGAAGACCACCGGCGAAGGGGCCTTCCTCGACGTGTCTATGCTGGAGAGCGCGCTGTCGGCGCTGGGCTGGCCGGTATCGAACTATCTCACCGCCGAGGTCGAGCCGGCGCCGATGGGCAACGAGAACATGACGGCGGCACCCTCCGGCACCTTCCGCACCGGCGACGGTCTGCTCAACATCGCCGCCAACAAGCAGGAGCAGTTCGTGACGCTGTGCGCGCTGGCCGGCCGGCCGGAACTCGCCGCCGACCCGCGCTTCGCCGAGCGCGAGGCGCGCAAGGCAAACCGCACCGCGCTGAAGGCCTTGCTCGAGGAAGCGCTGGCCGGCGACACGGCGGCGGCGTGGGAGCAAAAACTCAATCGCGCCGGCGTGCCGGCGGGCCGCGTGCTCACCATCCCGCAGGTGCTCGACGAGGAGCAGGTGCGGCAAAGGCGCATGACGCGCAGCTTCGCCGGCGTCGCCGGCCGCGAAAAGCCGCTGACGGTGGTGCGCGGCGGCGTCATCGTCGACGGCCGGCCGCCGCTGCCCGAATCGCCGCCGCCGGTGCTCGGGCAGCATTCGGACGAGATTTTCGCGGCGACGCCGCGCCGCGCCGGAAAGGCCGCCTCATGAGCACGGACGACAAGAAGACCGGCCGCGCCCGCGGCGAGGAATGGTGGACGACGAACATCATCGAGATGAAGCCGGGCATGATCCGGCTGCGCGGCTATGCCATCGAGGAGCTGATCGGCCGCGTCAGCTTTCCCGCCATGATCTGGCTGCTGCTGCGCGGCGACCTGCCGAGCGAGGACCAGGCCGAGCTTCTCGGCATCGCCCTGTCGGCGGCGGTCGACCACGGGCCGCAGGCGCCGTCGATCGCCATCGCCCGCATGGCCGCGACCTGCGGCGTCGGCATCAACAGCGCCATGGCATCGGCCGTCAACGTGCTGGGCGACGTGCATGGCGGCGCCGGCGAGCAGGCGCTGTCATTCTTCGGCGACATCGCCGCGGCCATGGATGCCGGGCAGCCGCTGGAAGCCGCGGCGGCCGCTCGGCTCGATCGCTTCTTCGCCGAGGCGGAAGGCTACGTTCCCGGCCTCGGCCACCGCTTCCACCCGGTCGACCCGCGTGCCCCCAGGCTGTTGGCGGTGACGCGCGATTTCGCCGGCCGCGGCGTCGTGCCCGGCCGCTTCGCCGAAATCGCCGAGGCGGTGGAAGCCGAAGTCGAGCGGCGCAAGGGCAAGAAAATCCCGCTCAACATCGATGGCGCCACCGCCGTCATCTATGGCGAGCTGGGATTCCCGCCGCCGCTGACGCGCGGCCTGTTCGTGCTGTCGCGCTCCGTCGGCATCTTGGCGCATGCCTGGGAGCAGTCGCAGCAGGGCGAGCGCAACAAGGGCCCGCTGCCGCGCGAATGGCTGTGGGCCTATGCCGGCGAGCCGGCGCGGGATCTGCCGGAGGCGGAGGACGAGTAGCGGCGTCCACACTAGTCGGCAGCGGAGTTTCGGTGGGCAGAAACATCTTCGCCGGCCGGTGAAGGGTGCTTGCAGAAAGCCCGATACTTTGGCGCTAGTCCCGCAGCACCGTATGCGGCGAGCCCTTCTCGACCTGGTCGATCACCAGCAGCGTCAGCGGCTCGGCGCCGGTGTTGGTGCCCTGGTGCCACTGGCCGATCATCTCGACGATGAAGTCGCCGGTCTTGTAGTCGGTGCCCTGGCCGGTCTCGACATTGGTGACGCGAAGGTTTCCGGCGAGCACGTAGGCGTAGCGGGCGAAAGGATGCTTGTGCACCGCCAAGGTGGCGCCCGGCGCGATTTCGTAGATCCACGCCAGCACCTGCACATCCTTGCCCGGCAGGGTTATCGGCTGGCCGGTCGCCGTGACGTCGGCCGAGACAAGCGGCGTGACGATTGCCGGCGGCGCCTTTTCCGTCGCGTCGAAGGCGCGGGCAGCGGCGGCCTGCAAAAGCAGCGCCGCAAGGCCGGCGCATCCGAAAACTCCCGCACGCATCCCGACCATGCCTTCCCCCCGACGCATCCCGACGAGACCGACTTTGCGGCCGGCGGGCCGGCGTGGCAAGCCTCTGTCGCTCGATATCGCACTGGCCGGGGCATTTGCGCGGCGTGCTAGTCCGGCGGTCCGACATGCCTGCCGGTGGCTTGGCGTCGCAAGCATATTTTGGTGGACTTGAACAGCAGGATACGTATCTTCACCTGTGGTGAAATCGGGAGAGGTAGTCATGGCGGGCGGGGGGCAAGGGGCCAAGAAGGACAACGGCCAGCAGACAGCGGCGGCCGCGGCCGCGGGAACCAGGATTCCGCTCGCGCCGCCACAACGACAGACGACGCTGCATCAGGATCCGCACGCCATCCGCGACACGCGCGAAAAGGTGCTGGAGGTGGCGATCGGCCACGAGGTGCGGGCCTTCCGCAAGAAACTCGGCATCACCGTCGCCGACCTTGCCGCCACCACCAACATCTCGCTCGGCATGCTGTCGAAGATCGAGAACGGCATCACGTCGCCGTCGCTGACGACGCTGCAGGCGCTGTCGCGCGCCCTCGGCGTGCCGCTCACCGCCTTCTTCCGCCGCTTCGAGGAGGAGCGCAACGCCGTGTTCGTGAAGGCGGGCGAAGGCGTCGACGTCGAGCGGCGCGGCACCCGCGCCGGCCACCAGTACAATCTGCTCGGCTATATCGGCTCCAACACCGCGGGCGTGCTGGTGGAGCCCTACCTGATCACGCTCACCGAAAACTCCGACGTCTTCCCGACCTTCCAGCATGACGGCATGGAGTTCCTCTACATGCTGGAGGGCGAGGTCGTGTACCGTCACGGCGCCAACCTCTACCGGATGCTGCCCGGCGACAGCCTGTTCTTCGATGCCGACGCGCCGCATGGTCCGGACGAGTTGACCAGGCTGCCGATCCGCTATCTGTCGATCATCTCCTACCGCAAGGGCAGCGGCAGCGAGTAATTCGCCCTATGCCGCTCCGCCGGGACAGCCGTCGTCCCGGCACCACCTCCGTTCTCCGCCCTCACCGGCCGTGTCCCTCCTGCGATAGAAAACTTCTATCGGTCAACCGGGATGGCGCATTGACGCCCGCCGCCATTGCTGTAGCTTGGCTATCCTTGAACCGTGAGAAAGTATTTTTCTTGTGGTTCAATTCGGCGGGCGCTGGTGATGCGCGTAGATGTCCGCCTGTCGATTGGGAGGAGCAATGTCGGAGATTCTGCCGGGGCTTCATCTTGGCCGCGCCCCGATCGCGCTGCACCACGCCTTCCATGAGACGATGGAAGCGCTGGAAACGTGGGCGCCGGGCGAGCCGGAACCGCCGGTTTTCGTCGACGGCCGCCGTTTTGCCGCGACCGCGGTTCTGGCCGGGATGATCGACTGCACGGACCTTGTCCCGCTCAGGACCCGCGATGTCCTGCAGGTCCAGGCACGGTCGATGCCAAGCGGCCCGACGGTCGAGAGCGGCGATACCTATGGCCGCTGGGCCGCGCTGGTGCTGTCCGATTGCGCCCGGCGGAAGACCGCGGAGCCGTGCCTGCCGAGCGCCGCGGCCGATGCCTGCGCCAGCGGCGCCCTCTAGACAGGCGGCGTTCGAAGCCGGGCCTTAGACATATTCATTGCAGGATCTTTCGTGACCGACAGCTACGATCGCAGCGACCTGGAGCCACAATCGCCGGAAGAGGCGGATCGGCGGACGGCATGGGCGGCGAGCGCCGCCGACAGCCGTGGCCGGCGGACGGGGAGGCGCGGATGGCTGCGGTGATCGACGGCAAGGCGGTCGCGGAGGATGTGGTCGGGCGGGTGAAGCGGCTGGCGGCGGAGCTGCGGGCCGGGACCGGCATCGTCCCGGGGCTGGCCGTGGTCATCGTCGGCGCGGATCCGGCCAGCCAGGTCTATGTCGCCTCGAAGGGCAAGAAGGCCAAGGAGTGCGGTTTCCACTCGGTCCAGCACACGCTGCCGGTCGACACGAGCGAGGCCGAGCTGGTCGCGCTGGTCGAGACGCTGAACGCCGATCCGGCCATCCACGGCATTCTTGTGCAACTGCCGCTGCCGGAGCATGTCGACAGCGGCCGCATCATCCAGACGATCTCGCCCGACAAGGACGTCGACGGCTTTCATTTCGTCAATGTCGGAAAGCTCGGCACCGGGGAACTGGCGACGGCCTTCGTGCCGTGCACGCCGGCCGGCTCCATGCTTTTGATCGAGCGGGTGCGCGGCAGGGATCTGTCCGGGCTGAACGCGGTGGTGGTCGGCCGCTCCAACATCGTCGGCAAGCCGATGGCCAATCTTCTGCTGGCCGCCAACGCCACCGTGACGATCGCCCACAGCCGCACCAAAAACCTGGCCGAGCTCTGCCGGAGCGCCGACATTCTTGTGGCCGCGGTCGGAAAGCCGGAGATGGTCCGCGGCAACTGGGTGAAGGCGGGTGCCACCGTGATCGACGTCGGCATCAACCGCGTCGCAGCGCCCGAAAAGGGCGAGGGCAAGACGCGGCTGGTGGGCGACGTCGCCTATGGCGAGGCGGCCGAGCGCGCCGGCGCCATCACCCCGGTGCCGGGCGGCGTCGGGCCGATGACGATCGCGCTGCTGATGGCCAACACGCTGGTCTCGGCCAGCCTCGCCGCCGGACGGCCGAGGCCGGCGTTCTGATCCAAATCCTCCACTTCGAACCAACCGTTTTCCAGGGAAGCCCCATGGCCGATTTCAAGACCGACATCGCGATAGCACGTGCTGCGAAGAAGCTGCCGATCCAGGAGATCGGCGCCAGGATCGGCATTCCATCCGAGCATCTTCTGCCCTACGGCCATGACAAGGCAAAAGTGTCGGCCGAGTTCATCAAGTCGAAGCGCGGCGGCAGGGACGGAAAACTGATCCTGGTGACGGCCATCAACCCGACGCCGGCCGGCGAGGGCAAGACCACCACCACGGTCGGGCTGGGCGACGGGCTGAACCGCATCGGCAAAAAGGCGATCGTGTGCATCCGCGAGGCCTCGCTGGGCCCCAACTTCGGCGTCAAGGGCGGGGCGGCCGGCGGTGGTTTGGCCCAGGTGGTGCCGATGGAGGACATGAACCTGCACTTCACCGGCGATTTCCACGCCATCACCACCGCCCACAACCTGCTCGCGGCCCTCATCGACAACCACATCTACTGGGGCAACGAGCAGGGCATCGACATCCGCCGCATCGCCTGGCGCCGCGTCATGGACATGAACGACCGGGCGCTGCGCGACATCGTCGTGTCGCTGGGCGGGGTGGCCAACGGCTTTCCGCGCCAGGCCGGCTTCGACATCACGGTGGCCTCCGAGGTGATGGCCATCCTGTGCCTGGCCACCGATTTGAAGGATTTGGAGAAGCGGCTGGGCGACATCATCGTCGCCTACCGGCGCGACAAGAGCCCGGTCCATGCCCGCGACATCAAGGCCGACGGCGCCATGACGGTGCTGCTGAAGGACGCCATGCAGCCCAATCTGGTGCAGACGCTGGAGAACAACCCGGCCTTCGTGCATGGCGGGCCGTTCGCCAACATCGCCCATGGCTGCAACTCGGTGGTGGCCACCACCACGGCGCTGAAGCTCGCCGACTATGTGGTGACGGAGGCCGGCTTCGGCGCCGATCTCGGCGCGGAAAAGTTCTTCGACATCAAATGCCGCAAGGCCGGCCTCAAGCCCGCCGCCGCCGTCATCGTCGCCACCGTGCGCGCGCTGAAGATGAATGGCGGAGTGAAGAAGGAAGACCTTTCCAAGGAGAACGTCGAGGCGGTGAGAAAAGGCTGCGCCAATCTCGGCCGCCACATCGAGAACGTAAAACAGTTCGGCGTGCCGGCGGTGGTGGCCATCAATCATTTCCATTCCGACACGCCGGCCGAGATCCAGGCGATGAAGGACTATGTCGCCGGCATGGGCGAGGAGGCGGTTCTGTGCCGCCACTGGGCCGAGGGTTCGGCCGGCATCGAGGAACTCGCCAACAAGGTGGTGCAGCTCGCCGAGAGCGGCGCCTCGCAGTTCGCGCCGCTCTATGCCGACGACGTCCGGCTGTTCGACAAGATCGACACCATCGTCAAGCGCATCTACCGCGGCTCGGAGGCGATCGCCGACAAGAGCGTGCGCGACCAGCTGAAAGCCTGGGAGGACGCCGGCTACGGCAAATTGCCGGTGTGCATGGCGAAAACCCAGTATTCGTTCTCGACCGACCCCAACCTCAGGGGCGCGCCGACCGGCCATGTGGTGCCGGTGCGCGAGGTGCGACTGGCCGCCGGCGCCGGCTTCGTGGTGGCGATCTGCGGCGAGATCATGACCATGCCCGGCCTGCCCAAGGCACCATCCTCCGAGAAGATATTCCTCAACGAAGAGGGGCAGATCGAGGGGCTGTTCTGAGGGGCCGAACTCCCAGGATCGCGGACCATCTCTAGGTCCGCCGCCTCCCTTCGGCCTGGCATCGCAACGGCGATGCCAGGCCGTGTTTGCGTCGGCCGCCGAGGTTCCCCGGTGTCTCGACTGGAGATCGGAACGGCCCGAGGCAAGCGGTGCCACGGGCCCTGATACAAGACCTCAATTGCCGCCGCCCGTCCGTTTCAGCCACTCCAGCACATGGACGCGGATCGCCGAGGACAGGTTGGCATCGCGCGGCCGCGCCGCGTCGATCTCCGCGATCAGCGCCGCCAGCGCCATGCCGCGCGCCGCCGCGATGGCGGCGAGCTCGTCGAAGAACGGTTTTTCGAGCGAGTAGCTGGTGCGGTGCCCGCGGATGACCACGGAGCGCTTGCGCACCGAACTCACGCAAGGCATCCCGGCTGTGATCCGGGGGCTGGGCGCCACGGAGCGTCAGTCCTGCGCGGCATCGTCGCCGTCGCGCCGGTGCGCCTCCACATGGGTGCGCAGCCGTTCGGCCTCGATCCGGTCGCGCTGCTTCTCGGCCTTGCTGCGGCCGTGGCGGGCGCGGTTCTCCTCTGCCTGGCGCGCATCGTCCTCGCGCTTGCGCTGCTTGCGCACGCCGCGCAGGTTGACGACGTCGCCCACGGCGAGGCTACTTCTTGCGGAAGGCGTCGAGCGACACCACGTCGGCGCCCTTGCCGTCCTCGGCGTCGGCCTCCGCCCTGGCGGGTGCCGGCTTCGGCTCGCCCTTCTTCGGGGCTGCGGCCGGCCGCGCCGGCTTGTCGACAGCAACCGGCTTGCCCGGCTTCGGCGCCTCGGCCTCCGGCGACGACTCCATCGCCACGTCGAACTCCATCTCGAAGGTGACGGACGGGTCGTAGAAGCCGCGCACGGCGGAGAAGGGGATTTCCAGCTTCTCCGGCACGTCGGAGAAGGAGAGCACGATCTCGAAGCCGGTCTCGGTGACCTTCAGGTCCCAGTACTGGAACTGGATGACGATGGTCATCTGCTCGGGATAACGCTCGCGCAGGCGCGGCGAGATGCGCACGCCGGGCGCGCCGGTGAGGAAGGTGATGTAGAAATGGTGGTTGCCCGGCAGGCCGGTGCGCGCCACCTCGGCCAGCACCTTGCGCATGACGCCGCGCAGGGCCTCCTGGGCGAGGATGTCGTAGCGGATGTGGTCTTCGGCCATCGCGGCACAGGTTCCGAGTGAGTCGACTGCCCCTACCTCTAATGAAGCTTGGCGCGGTCGTAAACGGAATATAGGGACGCGGGACCGTGCGGTCAGGGTTCCGTCGCGGCAGACGCCGGCTCAGGACCGGCGGGCAAAGGCGCACAGGAAGGTGCGCACCGCATTGTCGGCCGAGCGTGCCAGTTCCTCCGGGGCGATGTCGTCGCCGAGCAGCAGGGCGATCTGCAGGTCGGCGTTGATCAGCGCCAGGAACTGGCGGGCGGCGAGGTCGGGGTCGTCGAGCTCCAGATGGCCGGCAAGCGCGAGGCGGGCGAGCCGGGCGGCCAGCGCCGACCAGACGCGGGCCGGGCCGTTGTCGCGCCAGTCGGCGAAGAGATCGGGGTAGCGGTCGCCCTCCGACTGGATCAGCTTGCGCAGGAACTTTCCGTCCCGGTTGCAGATGCAGTTGCGCATCAGCCGCACCGCGAAGGTGGAGAGGTCGGCCTGCAGATCGACGGGCTTGTCGGGAAAGGTCGCCAGCGTCTCGAAGATGCCGGCATTGATGCGCTCCGTCACCTCGCGCACCACCGCCCGGAACAGCTTTTCCTTGTCGCCGTGATGATTGTAGATGGTCTGGCGCGACACGTTGGCTTGGGCGGCGATCATGTCGATGTTGGTGCCGCCGAAGCCTTCGCGGCAGAACACGCAGGCGGCAGCGTCGATGATGGAGACGCGCTTCTCCAGATGGCCGCGAGGGCCGGCAATGTCAGGAACCGTGACAGTTGGCATCACGGATTTGTATATAGCTGATTGACATTTTGGACAAGCCCGTCCAAAAAACTCGACATCCATTTGCTGGGCGTGCTGCCGTCGGAGGAGCGGCAGCGCCAAAAATCCAGCCGCCCCACGGCATTCGGCCGTACCGGCCCAACCGAAACGAGCTTGGTCATGCAGCAGAAATTCCTCCGCACCGCGGTCGTCCTCGGCCTGCTATCGGCGATCGGCCCCTTCGCCGTCGACATGTACCTGCCGGCGCTGCCGACCATCGGCCAGGACCTGCGGGCCAGCACCAATGCCGTGCAGATGAGCCTGCTGGTGTTCTTCGTCTCGATGGGGCTCGGCCAGATCGTCGTCGGGCCGATTTCCGACATGGTCGGCCGCCGCGCTCCGCTGCTGGTCGGCCTCGGCCTGTTCATCATCGGCAGCATCGGCTCCGCGCTGGCGCCGACGGTGGAGTCGCTGATCGCCTTCCGTTTCCTGCAGGGCTTCGGCGCCTGCGCCGGCATGGTGGTGCCGAGGGCGATCGTGCGCGACCTGCATACCGGCAACGACGCGGCGCGACTGATGTCGCTGCTGATGCTGGTCTTCAGCGTGTCGCCGATCCTGGCGCCGCTGACCGGCAGCGTCATCATCGAGAGCTTCGGCTGGCGGGCGGTGTTCTGGGCGGTGACGATCGCGGCGGTGGTCGCGGCGGTCATGCTGATGACCGCGCTGAAGGAGACGCGCCCGGCCGAGCACCGGGTCGGCAGTTCCTTCGCCAGCGCGCTGTCCGGCTACCGCTTCCTGCTCGGCGACCGCAATTTCCTCGGGCTCACCTTCATCGGCGGCTTCGGCATCTCCAGCTTCTTCGTCTATCTCGCCAGCTCGTCCTTCATCCTCATCGACCATTACGGCCTGTCGCCCTGGCTCTACAGCGTGTTCTTCTCCATCAACGCGGTCGCCTTCATCGGCATGTCGCAGCTCACCGGCATGCTCGCCGACCGCTTCGGCCTGAAGCGCGTGGTGCGGGTCGCGGTCGTCGGCTACGCGGCGACCATGGTCGTGCTGCTGGCGGTCATGTCGACCGGCGTCGAGCAGCTCGCGGTGATGGCCTCGCTGCTGTTCGTCGGCTACGGCTTTCTCGGCCTGGTCATCCCGACGACCTCGGTGCTGGCGATGGAGGAGCATGGCGCGATCGCCGGCACTGCCTCGGCGCTGATGGGCACGCTGCATTTCGCCACGGGCGCCGTGGCGATGGCGGTGGCGGGCCTGTTCTTCGACGGCACACCGCTACCGATGGTGACCGGCATAGCCGCCTGCGCCGTGATCGCCTTCGCGCTGACCCAACTCACGCTCGGACGCCGCCGCGCGGTCGCCGAGATGCCGGCCGAGTAGGCCGGTCCATCGACTCCGGAGCGGGCGGCCCCCCGCTCTCTTTGAAACGGAGGCGGACTGTGCTTTTTCCAAACAAAGCCGGGTAATTCACGATAGCTGTAGATTTCTTGACAAATTTGCACAAGTTTCATTGACCTGGCGCCAGTGTGGCGATAGTGGGGTGAAATTGTGGCGACGACGCGTCGCCTCCCCCCCACGAATAGCCAGCAGCGCCGGCGGTTTGTCCGCCCCAACCGTAGCCAGCAGATCATCATCAGCACTGGATACGGACGAAAAGCATGCCTTGTCGGGTTGGATCGTTGGCGCGGCTGAACGCGGCGCTGCTGTTGAGTGCTGCCGCCTTGATGGTCCTGCCGCCATCGTCGGCCATGGCGCAGGCGGCGCCGACCGACGAGGCCGAGCAGAAGGAGGCGGAAGCGGAAGCTGACGTGTCCGGGGCGGCCTCCGGGGCGACCGTACTGCAGCGGATCACCGTCGGCGGCCAGTCCGCCAAGGACAAGGCCTACAAGACCCCCGCCGCCGTCACCTCGCTCGACGCCGTAGACGTCGAGCGGTTCGGCCAGAACAGCGTCGGCGACCTGCTGCGTACCGTCCCCGGCGTGTTCACCGAGAGCAATACGCGCTCACCCGCGCTTTCCGTCAACATCCGCGGCATGCAGGATTTCGGCCGCAACGCCGTCACCATCGACGGGGCGCGCCAGAACCTGCAGGTCAGCGGCCACGGCTCCAACGGCTGGGTGTTCGTCGATCCCAACCTGCTCGTCGGCATCGACGTCCAGCGCGGCATCGTCTCCAGCGCCCAGGGTTCGGGCGTCATCGGCGGCGCGGTCGATTTCCGCACCATCGGCGTGGACGACGTCGTGCAGCCCGGCCGCCAGTGGGGCGCGATGACCAAGACGACCTGGGGCGACAACGGCTTCGGCCGTTCCGGAATGGCCGCCGCCGGCGTCAGGGTGAACGAGGATTTCGGCTTCGCCGGCGCGATCAGCGGGCGCAAGTCCTCCGACTACACCGACGCCTGGGGTTTTCCCGTTGTGGGGACGGGCCAGGAGCTGTCATCGGGCCTGCTGAAGCTGAACGCCAATCCCGGGGAGGACCAGAAGCTCGATCTCGGCGCCGTGCTGTACCGCAACGACTGGACCGTCGGCGCGACCGACATGGAGGCGGACGTCAACACCTTCACCGCCGCTTATTCCTATACGCCGGCGGGCAACGACCTGATCGACCTCAGGATCAATGCCTACCACAACGACGCGCGCTTCGAGCAACTGTTCGGGCCGAGCCACATCTCCAGGAACACGCTGGTCGAGTACAAGGACAGGGGCACGGGTGGCAGCATCGCCAACACCTCGCGCTTCGACCTCGGTCAGGCGCAACTCGCCGTCGAATATGGCGGCGAATATTATTTCGACGCCGTGCGGACGACCGCGAGCTCGACGGTGGGCGGAACTCCCGACGGCGCCTATGGCGGCCTGACGCCCGCCGGCGACCGCGGCGTCGGCGGCGTGTTCTCGAAGTCGACGCTGAGCCTCGGCCGGTTCGACCTGATCGGCGCGCTGCGCTACGACGCCTATACGCTGACCGGCTCCGGCTACAATACCTTTCCGGGCGGGCTGATCCCGGTCGGGCCGTTCAGCGTGGACAATTCCGAGGGCAAGCTGACCGGCAAGGGCACGCTGGCGTTCACACCGCTTGAGGGGATCCAGATCTACGGCTCCTGGGGCACGGGCTTTCGCCCGCCGGCCATCACCGAGACGCTGATGGCCGGCATCCATCCCGGCAACATGTCGTTCCTGCGCTTTCGGCCGAATCCGTTCCTCAAGCCGGAGGTCTCGACCGGCTGGGAGGTCGGCGCCAATCTCAGCTTCGACGGCCTGCTGTTCGCGGACGACCGGCTGCGCGTCAAGGCGAGCTATTTCGACAACGAGGTCGAGGACTACATCACCAGCGTCTGGTCGATCGCCGGCGGCATCAACTTCACCTACATGAACACGGCCGACCCGGCCCGGCTGAAAGGTTTCGAGCTCGAGGCCAACTACGATCTCGGTTATGTCTTCGCCGGCCTCGCCTATACCAACACCGATATCCGTCTTGCGCCGCCGGCTCCCACCTTCGGCCTGACGCTCACGCCGCCGAAGGAGGTGTGGACCGCCACCGCCGGCCTGCGCCTGTTCGACGAGCGGCTGACGCTGGGCGGCCGCGTCCGCTTCGTCTCGGAATCCGAGGTATTCAATGTCCTCGGCACCATCACCCCGAACCCGGAGTACCGTCTGTACGACGCCTTCCTCAACCTGCAGGTGTCGGAGAATGTCAGCGCGTTCCTGACGGCCGAGAACATCACCAACGAAGGCTATCTCGTCGCCAAGGACAACTCCTTCCAGTACGGATCCGGCCGGACCATCATGGGCGGCTTCACGACGAAGTTCTGATCCAGGTGGGGCGGCCGGCTGGGGCCATTGGAAGGCTGGCACACAGGCGAGGCATGTTCAGCGGGGGTAGGGCGCCCTCGCGCGAACAAAGGCGAGGCGCTCGGAGACCGTAGTTTTCGGCACCTCCACCAGCGTATAGCCGCACGCGGCATAGGCCGCCGAAACCGCCTCGAAGGTGCGCACCGCCTCGTCGAAATCCTGCTTGCGCTCCTTGTCGCCGCTGTAGATCTCCGGCCAGGGCGGCAGCACGAAGACGGTCGGGTGATAGCGGAAGCGGTCCGCCGCGCTGCGGAAGTGGTCGGGGACGGGCAGCCCGCAGAGTTCCAGATAGCCGATGCAATCGGGAACGCCGCGGTCGAAGAACACCGGGCCGGTCGTTTCGAGCGCCTGCGCGTGGGAGCGCATCTCCCAGGAAAGCATCAACTCGGCGAACAGCGCCCGGTCGCCCCAGGGCAGCGCGCTGCCGCCGACCGTGACCTGGTCGCGGATGACCCCGCGTCCGGCTTCCTCGGTGCCGGCGAAACCTTCGGCGCGCAAAGCGTCGATCAAAGTGGTCTTGCCGGAACCGGGGCCGCCGGTCAGCACGAAGAAGATGTCGGCTTGCAAAATGTTGTCTCTGGAGATTCGGTCTCGCGTACGCACGTGTACGCGTTAGCTTGAAAGTTCGCTCATCACTGCTGTGCGCAGCGTAGGCAGCGCCAGTTTCACGGTTTTCCAGATTTCTTTCGCCAGCACGCGTTCGTAGCTGTGTCGGTAGACGTTGCCCGCGCTCGCTACCGCCCGCCAATCGATCTCCGGGTGCCTTGATTTCAGGTTTTCATCCAGACGACGCGACGCTTCCGATATGATTTCGAGGCATCTGACGACGGCATACAGGCGGAGGATGTCGGCGGCGAACTCTTCTGGTGCTAGCTCGCCGAGGAATTCTTCGGCGAGCGTTATCTGGGCAAGAATGTCCTGAAGGTGGCCCGAGGTTCTGTCAAAAGGCATATACGAGCTCACGTTCGACGTGGTCTCGCAAATATGGCTTGAGTGCGGCTCGGTTGACGACATCGACGGGGAGATCGAAGAGATCGGCGACCACGTTCTTGACGTGAGCGTAGTCGTAAATCGTTAGAACCGTCAGATCGTCCAAATCGACGGCAATATCGATGTCGCTGTCGTGTCGGTTCTCTCCGCGCGCCACCGATCCAAAAACGCCGGCATGAAGGATTCCGTGCGGCCGCAACTCAGGCTCGGCTTTCTTCAGCGTTGCAAGGACATCGGCCAGTTTCATGGCGGCAGATTATCATGGAACAGGAGAAAGTGGAGGCTTCTGTTGCCAGGTGCCTCCGGACCCCGCCTGAAAGTGCTAACCCACAGGACTTGATTCGAGACTATCGCGCCGCATTAAGCAGCGAGACGTGCCTCAGCATAGTTGTCGTTGGCAACTATAAGTTTAGCCCGATAACGGCGGTACAATGCCGGGCAAAAGAACGATCTTTACACCTTCGTCGATCCTGTTTCGCCCCCATCAGAAGCCGCCGCCATCGACGGTGGCTTTTGGTGGAGGCGCCGGGTACCGCCCCCGGGTCCGAACGGCTTATTGCATCGCCTGTTTATCGCCATAGTCAGACAAGCTGACGCCTCGAATATAGGCAGCCGGCCACAGGATTGAAAGCCCCCCTGGCGCAACTTCGGCGTGCCTGTGGATCGTCGTTGCGCTTGACTTAGCGGAAAGCGTCAACAACTCTCCCCCACGTTGCAGCGTTGTCCGCGTCGGACGGGCGATTCGGCCCGTCGAGCGAGGCGCAGAGCCCTGGAGAGGATGGACATGGCCGACTATCTTGCAGACGTGAGAAAATACGATTCCGGCGCCAGCGAGGAGGTCGTCAACAAGATCGTCAAGCATCTCGGCATCGCCCTGCGCAACCGCGATTCCTCGCTGGTCTCGGCGACCGATCCCAAGGAATTGGACCGGGTGAAGGCGAACTGGATCGGCAAGAAGCTTGGCGTGACCGACGGCGCCAAGGCCGACGCGGCGATCGACAAGACGGTCAAGGCGATGGCGGCCGACAACACCAAGAGCCGTGTCACCTTCTATTACCTGACCGCGAAACATCTCGACAAGCTGAGCAGCCTCTGAGGGCAGGATTGCGGCCGGCCGTCAGGCCGGCTTCGGAGGGGACGGGCATGGTGTCCGGAAGCCGCGCTTCCGGGCAGACGTTTGGCTGGTTTCGGCCTCGACAATGATAGCGGCTTTGACCGCTCGCACCGCGCGCCTTCATCCGGTCAAAGCTCATGGCCGCCTGGTAGGGCCGCCACCGCCGGCATCAGCGGTCGGTGAAGACCGCGTTCACCGCCTCCGCCGTGCGCCCGACGACGATGTCGGCTTCCTCGCGCGTCAGGCAGAGCGGCGGCGCGAAGCCGAGGATGTCGCCCTGCGGCATGGCGCGGCCGATAACGCCGCGCTCCAGCAGGGCGGCCGCGACCTGCGGCCCGATCTTGCGCGACACGTCGAAGAATTTCCGGTCGTCCCTGTCCTCGACGAACTCGACCGCCGCGAGCAGCCCGTCGCCGCGGACGTCGCCGACATTCCTGTGTCCGGACAGTGCGTTGGACAGCTCGGTTCGGAAGTAGAGTCCGGTTTCCCGGGCGTTCTTCACGAGGTCCATCTCGTCGATCAGCTCGAGATTGGCGACGCCCGCGGCGGCGCAGATCGGATGCGCGGCATAGGTCCAGCCATGGCCGATGGAGCCGAGCTTGTCCGACCCCTGGACGAGCACCTGCCACACCTTGTCGGAGACGATGACGCCCGACAGCGGCGCGTAGGCCGAGGTCAGCCCCTTGGCGATGGTGATGAGGTCGGGCCTGATGCCGTAGTGATCCGAGCCGAACATCGTGCCGAGGCGGCCGAAGCCGGTCACCACCTCGTCGGCGACCAGCAGCACGTCGTATTTCCTGAGCACGGCCTGGATCTTTTCCCAGTAGCCGGCCGGCGGCGGGACGATGCCGCCGGTGCCGAGGATGGGCTCGCCGATGAAGGCTGCGACCGTATCCGGGCCTTCGGCCAGGATCATCTCTTCCAGCCTGTCGGCGCAATGCTGCGAAAACTGCTCCTCGCTCATCGAGCGGTCGGCGCGGCGGAAGTAGTAGGGTGCCTCGGTGTGCAGGACGGGCGCGCGCGGCAGGTCGAAGGCGTTGTGGAAGAGCTCCAGGCCGGTGAGCGAGCCGGTCATGACGCCGGAGCCGTGATAGCCGCGCCAGCGCGAGATGATCTTCTTCTTCTCGGGCCGGCCGAGCACGTTGTTGTAATACCAGATCAGCTTGATGTTGGTCTCGTTGGCGTCCGATCCCGACAGGCCGAAATAGACCCGGCTCATGCCTTCCGGCGCCCTGTCGATGATCATCTTGGCAAGCCGGATCGACGCTTCCGTGCCGTGGCCGACATAGGCGTGGTAATAGGCGAGGTCCTTCGCCTGGGCGGCGATCGCGTCGGCGATCTTCTGGCGGCCGTAGCCGACATTGACGCAGTAGAGGCCGGCAAAGGCGTCGAGGCTGGTCCTGCCGGCGGTATCGGTGATGTAGACGCCTTCGCCGCCGCCGATGACGCGCGTCGGCGTCTCGCCGCGGGCATGCGTCCCCATATGGGTCGAGGGGTGGAAGAAGTGGTCGCGGTCCCAGGCGGCGAGTTCGTTGGAGCGGTCGTGCATTGCGGGGTCCTCCTGGGTCAGGCTGCGTCGATGCAGAGATATTTGAGATCGGTGAAGGCTTCCAGCCCGTGGCGCGAGCCTTCGCGGCCGAGCCCGGACTGTTTTACGCCGCCGAAGGGGACCGGCGCGCCGGTGATCTTCACGCGGTTGACCGCCACCATGCCATAGTCAAGCGTCCGGCCGAGACGCATCTGCCGGGCGCCGTTGTCGGTGACGACATAGGCGACGAGCCCGTATTCGCTGGCGTTGGCGCGTCTGACCACCTCATCCTCACTGTCGAACATCGTGACGGCGGCGACGGGGCCGAACGTCTCCTCGCGCATGATCAGCGCGTCGTCGCCGAGATCGGCGAGCATGGTCGGCTCGTAAAACAGCGGGCCAGCGCCGTGGCGCTTGCCGCCGGCGAGGCAGCGGGCGCCGCGGGCGAGGGCGTCCTTCACCTGCGCGTCGACCTTGGCAAGCGCGCGTGCGTGCATCAGCGGGCCGATCTCGGTGGCGGGGTCGAGCCCGGCGCCGACCTTCAGCCGCATGATCCGCTCGGCGAAGGCGGCGCAGAAGGCATCATGGATGCCGCGCTGGACATAGATGCGGTTGGCGGCCAGGCAGTCCTGCCCGGACGTGGCGAACTTGGCGGCCATGGCGATGTCGACGGCGCGGTCGAGATCGGCGTCGTCGAAGACGATCAGCGGCGCATGGCCGCCGAGTTCCATGACCAGCCGCTTCATGGTCGGCGCGCATTGCGCGGCGATCAGCCGGCCGATCTCGGTCGAGCCGGTGAAGCTCATGGCGCGGACCCTGGGGTCGGCGCACAGCCTGCCGACGAGGGCTGCCGCATCCCCGGTGACGACGTTGAACACGCCGGCCGGCAACCCCGCCCGCTCGCCGAGCTCGGCCAGCGCCAGCGCCGACAGCGGCGTCTGCGAAGAGGGGTGGGCGACGACGGTGCAGCCGGCGGCCAGCGCCGCGGCCGCCTTGCGGGTCAGCATGGCGGACGGAAAGTTCCACGGGGTGACGATGCCGACGACGCCGACCGGCTCGCGCCGCACCAGCATCTCGGCGTTCGGCAGATGGCTGGTGACGCCCTCCGCGTTCATCCGCTTGCCTTCCTCGGCATACCATTCGACGAAGGACGCGGCGTAGTCGATCTCGCCGAGCGCCTCCCGCAACGGCTTGCCCTGTTCGAGCGTCATCA
This sequence comes from Kumtagia sp., assembly GCF_059502445.1. Classification (NCBI taxonomy): domain Bacteria; kingdom Pseudomonadati; phylum Pseudomonadota; class Alphaproteobacteria; order Hyphomicrobiales; family Phyllobacteriaceae; genus Kumtagia; species Kumtagia sp. The sequence continues at coordinate 74,501 of NZ_JCACER010000020.1, read as the reverse complement.
GCAGCGCGAGGTCGTCCTTCGCCTCGAGCATCAGCCCGTGCCATTTTCGCAGGATCGCGGCGCGCTGCTGCGGCAGAAGGGCCCGCCATCCGGGAAAAGCCCGAGCCGCGGCCTCGATCGCCCTGTCGGCATCGGCAGCCTCCAGCGCGGCGACCCAGGCAACGGTGGCGCCGCTCGCCGGGTCGCTCACCTCGAAGCGGTGTGACGCCGCGCCCGCGGTCCAGCGGCCGTCGACATAAGCGAGTTCGCGCAGCAGGCGGCGGTCGACGAGCGTATCGAGGCCATCGTCGCGGGTGAGGGGGGCAAACAGAGCCGACATGGAGACCTCCGCTTTTTGTTGCGTGAATCGTAGCCGGATGCAGGAGAGAACGAGGCCAAAAGCGTGTAAAAACGCAGCGGAACGGGCCAAAAATCCCGCGTTTCGTGGTGAAACTCTCTATCTTTCGAGCGGCGGTGCCAGCTCGGGCAGGGGCAGGACGACGTCTTCCTTCACCGTGCGCGTGACGATGTAGGTGAAATAACGGTCGATGCCGACGTCGCGTTCAAGCAGGCCGTCGACCAGCCGCTGATAGGCGTCGATGTCGCGCGTCATCACCTTGAGCACATAGTCGACGCCGCCGCCGACCGCCCAGCAGGCGACGATCTCAGGCAGCTCGCGGACGGCGCGCTCGAAACGGTCGAAATCGGCCTGCCGGTGGCTGCCCAGCGTCACCTCCATCAGCACGCTGGCGACCGGCGCGATCACGCGCGGCTCGATCCGCGCGTGATAACCGCCGATGATCCCTGCCTTTTCGAGCTTGCGCAGCCGCAGCCAGCAGGGGGTCGGCGACAGGCCGACCTTTTCCGCCAACGCCAGCTTGGTGATGCGGCCGTCCTGCTGGACGGCCATGAGGATCTTGAGGTCGATCGCGTCGAGCTTGAGGCTGCTCATCGGGAGCGCCGTAGCATGCCGATTGTCGGGGAAATCGTGGAAGCGTCATCCCGCCGAGTACCCCCACCCCTAACCCCTCCCCACAAGGGGGAGGGGGACTTTGCGGCCGCCATGCCATGCGAAACCATCGACGATTGGCGCCTGGCGCGGGCGCAGCAGGATTCCCCTCCTCCTTGTGAGGAGGGGTTAGGGGTGGGGGCAAGTTCGTGTGCGACCGCCCTTTCCTCGATGAGGAAGAGGGGTCGGCCGAAGGTCCTGGGACGAACTGCTCGGAACTGACGGATCAAATCGGAACCTCGGATGTCAACCGGCCACGGCGATCACGCTCGCGCAGTCGCCGGCCTTGACGAGGCCGGGGAAGTGGCGTGCCGTGAGGATGCCGTCCATCTTGGCCCTGATCTCCTGCGGCGCGACGCCGGTGCGCCCGATCGGGTGGATGCGCGCGACGACCTGGTCATGCCTTACCGTGCCGCCGAGGTCGACCATGGTCTCGAACAGTCCATCCTCCTCGGCGAAGCAGAAGCAGTCGCCCGACGGCATGTCCAGCCAGCGCGTCGGCCGGCGGTCGATCTCGCCCGCCAGGATGCCGGCGTGCTTCAGCACGTTGGTAATGCCGCGCCGGGCGATGCGCACGGTCGCCGCCGTCGCAGTGCCGCCGCCGCCGAGCTCCGTGGTCACGAACACCTTGCCCATCTCCTCCGCCGCGGTGTCGTACATGCCGACGGCGTCGATCTCCAGCATCTTCATCGACCACGGCGCGGCGAAGGCCTCGACGGCGGCGAAAGCCCGTGCCGACAGAGCCTGATCCGGAAGGATGTGCGCGGCGCAGAACGGAATGAAATCGAGCGTCTTGCCGCCCGAATGGAAGTCGAGCACGAGATCGGCGCGGGGCAGCAGCTCGCGCCGGAAATAGTCGGCGATCTTCTCGGTCACCGTGCCGTCGGGTTTGCCGGGGAAGGCGCGGTTCAGGTTGCCGCCGTCGATCGGCGAGGTGCGCGTCGCCGCGCGGAAGGCGGGGTAGTTCATGGCCGGCACGATGATGACCGTTCCGCCGACGTCTTCGGCGTCGAGGGTGCGGGCAAGGTCGAACAGGGCGAGCGGCCCCTCATATTCGTCGCCATGGTTGCCGCCGGTGAGCAGCGCGGTCGGGCCGTCGCCGTTGCGCACGACGGCGATCGGGATCATCACCGAACCCCAGGCGGAGTCGTCGCGACTGTAGGGCAGGCGCAGATGGCCGTGCTGGACGCCGTCCTTGTCCAGGTCGATGGTGGGGGAGATGGGGGAGGGTTTCATTGCTCCCGCTCCCTGGCAGTGACGGTGTTTCTTCGCACCCCCCTCTGGCCTGCCGGCCATCTCCCCCGCAAGGGGGGAGATTGGCAGCGTTGGCCTCGCCGACTCGTCTGCAATGTGGGTGATTGGCGAACCCCAAGCGGGCGGCTGATCTCCCCACTTGCGGGGGAGATGTCCGGCCCATTCGACAAGCTCAGGACAGAGAGGGGTGCGAAGCGGATCAGCATCCACATCAATCCTTCACCACCAGCTTCCTCGGCACGTCGGCAAAACACTCGACGCCGGTGTCGGTGATCAGGATCGATTCCGTGATCTCCAGCCCCATCGTCTCCAGCCACAGGCCAGTCATGAAATGGAAGGTCATGCCCGGCCGGAGCTCGGTGCGGTCGCCGGGGCGCAGGCTCATGGTGCGCTCGCCCCAGTCCGGCGGATAGGAGAGGCCGATCGAATAGCCGGTGCGGCTGTCCTTGACGATGCCGTAGCGCTTCAGGACCGCGAAGAAGGCGTTGGCGATGTCCTCGCAGGCGTTGCCCGGCTTCGCCGCCGCGAGCCCCGCCTCCATGCCTTCGAGTGTCGCCTTCTCGGCGTCGAGGAAGGCCTGCGTCGGCTTGCCCAAAAACACCGTGCGCGACAGCGGGCAGTGGTAGCGGTGGTAGCAGCCGGCGATCTCGAAGAACGTGCCTTCGTTCGCCTTCATCGGCTTGTCGTCCCAGGTGAGATGCGGGGCCGACGCGTCTTCGCCGGACGGCAGCAGCGGCACCAGCGCCGGATAGTCGCCGCCGATCCTGCCGTCGGCGCCGTCGACGCCGCGGATGCCGGCGTCATAGATCTCGGCGACGAGGTCGTTTTTGCGCATGCCGACCTCGACCTTTTCGACGATGCGCCGGTGCATGGCTTCCACAATACGCGCCGCCTTGCGCATGTAGCCGATCTCAGTGGGTGACTTGATCGCGCGCTGCCAGTTCACCAGTCCGGTGGCGTCGACCAGGCGGGCGTTGGGCAGGTGTTTTTGCAGCGACAGATAGGCGGCGGCGGAGAACCAGTAATTGTCCAGCTCGACGCCGATGGAAAACTTGTCCCAGCGCCGGGCGGCGAGCACCTCGGCGAGGTAGTCCATCGGGTGCCGCTCGGTCGACTGCACGTAGTGGTCGGCATAGGGGACGATGTTCTCTTCAGCCAGCCAGGCGGTGCGGCGGGCGCCGTTGGCGTCCTGGCCGCGGCCGTACCAGACGGGCTCGCCGTCCGGCGGCACGATCACGGCCTGGTGGACGTAGAACGACCAGCCGTCATAGCCGGTCAGCCAGTGCATGTTGGAGGGATCGCTGACGATCAAAAGGTCGATGCCTTTCGCCGCCATGGCGCGGCGGGTTTTTTTCAGGCGCTCGGCATATTCCTGCCGGCTGAAGCGGAGGTTAGGGGTGCCCATTCTTCTTGCTCTTCCTGTCTGCCGTTCAGCCTTCGAAAACCGTGCCCGCGCCGGCCGCGCTGGCACGGTTGCGCGCCAGCGTTGCGATCGCGGTGTCCTGGACGCCGGTTCCTGTCAGATCCGCCACCGTGATGTCGTCGGCCGAGCGGCGGCCGTGCTTGAGGCCGGCGATCACCTCGCCGAGTTCCGTCACCTCCGCATCACCTGAGATCAGTCCGGCCTCGATTGCGTGGTGCAGCTCGCCGAGCCGCCGAGTCTGGCGGGCGGCGTCGGCGACATAGAGGTCGGCGAGCCTGAGAATTGCCGGCGCGATCTCGTTCTTGTGCTCGGCGTCCGAGCCCATCGCCGTGACGTGCTGGCCGGCGGCGATCCAGCCGGCCTGGATAATCGGTTCGGTCGCTGGCGTGGTGGTAACGATGATGTCCGACCCGGCGGCCGCCTCCGCCGGGTCGGACGTGGCGCGTATGATGATGCCGAGCTGCTCACGCAGCGCCCCCGCCGCGGCTTCCGCCCTGGCAACATCACGCGCCCATATGCGCGCTTCCGCGATCGGTCGGACCAGCGTCAGCGCCTCCAGCTGCAGTCTTGCCTGCACGCCGGCGCCGAAGATCGCCGCGACCGAGGAGTTTTCGCGCGACAGGTGCTTTGCCGCGACGGCGCCGGCGGCGGCGGTGCGGATGTCGGTGAGAAAGCCGTTGTCCAAGAGCAGCGCCTCGACCAGGCCGGTTTTGGCGGACAGCAGCACCATCATGCCGTTGAGGCTGGGCAGGCCGAGTTTCGGATTGTCGAAGAAGCCGGGGCTGATCTTGATGGCGAAGGCGTCGAGGCCGGGCACATAGGCGGTCTTCACGTCGACCTCGCCGCGGTGGTCGGGGATGTCGAGACGCATGATCGGCGGCATCGCCACCGGCAGGGTGGCGAGCGCGCGGAAGGCATTTTCCACGCAGGCGACGGCGTCGAGGTCGAGCCGCACGATCTTGCGCAGGTCGGCCTCGGTCAGGATGGTCATGCGGGCCATGTCAGCGTGCCTCCGTTGCGTCGGCCCAGCTTCCGCAGACGATGCCGCGGTGCAGGTCCATGTCGATGTTGCGGCCGGAGACGAGCACGACCGTCTCGCCGTCGAGCCTGACCTTGCCGGCGAGGATGGCGGCGATGCCGACCGCGCCGGCGCCCTCGACGACCTCGCGCTCGGCCGCGTAGGCGTGGCGGATGCCGGCGGCGATCTCGGCCTCGGTGAGCAGCACGACGTCGTCGAGCAGGTTCTTGCACATCTGGAAGGTCAGGCGGTTGGCGAGGCCGATGCCGCCGCCGAGCGAATCGGCGAGCGTCGGCAACTCCTCGACCTGCACCGGCCGACCGGCGTCGAGGCTCGCCTTCATGGCGGCGCCGCGATGCATCGACACGCCGACGATCCTGGTCGACGGCAAAAGGCCTTTGACCGCCGCGGCGATGCCGGCGGCAAGCCCGCCGCCGGAGAGTTGCACCAGCACCGTCCGCGCAGTCGGCACGACTTCGATCATCTCCAGTCCGAGCGTGCCCTGTCCGGCGACGACCGCGGCGTCGTCGAAGGGCGGCACCATCGCCAGCCCGTCCGTCTCGACGAGGCGGTCGACCTCGTCCTGGGCATCGTCCTGGCTGCCGCCGACGATGCGGATCTCGGCGCCGAGCCGGCGGATTTCCGCGACCTTGTTCTCGGGCACCAGCTTCGACATGCAGATGACGGCGCGCACGCCCTCCAGCCTGGCCGCGTGGGCAAGGGCGCGGCCATGATTGCCGGTGGAGGCGGCGACCACGCCGCGCGCCTTCTCGGCGGCGCTCAGCTGCGCGATGGCGTTGGAGGCGCCGCGCAGCTTGAAGCTGCCGGTGGTCTGGCGGTGCTCCAGCTTGAGGAACACCGGCACGCCGGCGATCTCCGACAGCGATGCCGAGGGGACCGTCGCCGTCGGCTCGATCCGCCCGGCGATCCGCCGCCGCGCCGCCTCGATATCGGCAAGGGAGACCGGCTGCATCATCTTATCCGTCGCGTTGGAGAGGGAGTCGGAAACCATGGCGCTACCGGACGATCGGCCCGGCCGGGGTTTTGGTCAGCACCTCCGCGCCCGTTTCCGTCAGAAACACCGTGTTGGAGACGAAGTCGTCGCCGCGCCCGGTGCCCATCAGCCAGGACAGGATGTGGAAGCTCATGCCCGTCTCGACGACGAGGTCGGAATCATGCCTGAGCCCCGTCACCGAATTGCCGCCGGTCCAGGACGGCGGCTGGCCGATGCCGACGAGGTAGCCGCAGTGGTGGCGGCGATAGTGGGAGAGGCCGGCCGCATCGACGACGTCCTGCCAGGCGGCATAGACGTCGCGCGCCCTGACGCCGGGCCGCAGCGCCGCGACGACGGCGTCGAAGGCGCGCGCCGTCACTTCTGCCATGGCGGCGTCCTCGGCCCCGATACCGCCGATGCGGACGAGCCGGCCGAGCGGTGCATGGTAGCGCGACAGGCAGCCGGAGAGTTCGAGGAACACCGGCTCGCCATTGCGGTAGACGCCGTCGCCCCAGGTGGTGTGCTCCTCGCCGAGGCGGGATGCCGGGCGGATGAACGGGCCGAAACCCGGCGGGTGCCCGCCGGCGCGGAGCATCGCCGCGACGCATTGCGCGGCGACCTCCCGTTCGGCGGCACCGTCGGCGATGGCGTCGATCGCAGCTGCCGCGGCGGCGTCGCTGACGGCGGCGGCGCGGCGCATCAGCGCCTGCTCCTCGGCGCTCTTGACCCGGCGCATTCCGTCCACCACGCCGGAGACGTCGCTCCACAGGGCGTCCTGCTGTGCCTGCAATTTCAGGGCGAGGCCGTGGCTCAGGCCGGCGGTCCAGCATTCGAGGCCGATGCGCTTGCCGGCCAGCCCGCGTTCGCCGAGCAGCCGCGCGGCGAGGTCGGCGGCGGTCTCGCTGTCGGAATGGCCGTAAAAATCCGCTGCCGTCACCTGTTTCTCGATCGTCACCCTCTCCATCGCGCGGGTGACCAGGACCGGTCTTCCGTCGAGAGGGACGATCAGCAGATGCGGCGCGAAATAGCCCCAGTGGTCGAGGCCGATCAGGTAGAAGACGCTTTCGGGCGCGGCGAAGACGGCGGCATCCACCTGCCGCGCGGCGAGCAGCCCGCGCAGCCTTGCCAGGCGCCCGGCGATCTCGGCTTCGGTGAAGGGGTTGCGATCCATCAGGCGGCGCCTCGAATTCCGTCAACAATTCCCGGCAAGGTCATAATGTGCACAACTGTTGGGCGGCTCCGCTCAAGAATGCGGCTGGTCGCGCGGCATTGTCTGGATAGCTACATCTTTGCTTGCAAGCTGTCTAGGCTAGTTGTATACGTCTATGCAACTTGCCGGCGACCTGGAGGAAGGCGTCGGCAGTCCGAGCCTGGCTACCAAGAAAAAGGGGAACCTATGTCCAGATCATCGATGTCCCGCCGTATGGCGATCAAGTCCGCCGCCGTCCTGGCGCTTTCCGCCGCGACGTTCGCGGCGGTGCCGGCGTTCGCCCAATCGACGCTCGAAAAGGCGAAGGCGGATGGATACATCCGCGTCGGCTTCGCCAACGAGGCGCCGTTCGGCTTCGCCACGCCCGACGGCAAGCTGACCGGCGAGGCCCCGGAAGTGGCCAAGGCGGTGCTCGCCAAGATGGGCATCGCGCAGGTCGACGGCGTGCTGACCGAATTCGGCTCGCTCATCCCCGGCCTCAAGGCCGGACGTTTCGACATCATCGCCGCCGGCATGTTCATCAATCCCAAGCGCTGCGCCGAGATCAATTTTTCCGAGCCATCCTACGGCATCGGCCAGGCCATGCTGGTGCAGCAGGGCAATCCGAAGGGCGTGAAGGACTATTCGAGCATCAAGGACAATGCCGACCTCAAGCTTGCCGTGATGGCCGGCGCGGTCGAGAGCGGCTACGCCAAGGATGCCGGCGTGGCGCAGGAGCAGATCGTGTCGCTGCCGGACCAGTCGAGCCTGGTCGCCGCCGTGCAGTCGGGCCGCGCCGACGCCGCCGCGCTGACGGCGCTGTCGATCGCCGACATGGCCAAGAAGGCGGAAGGGGTGGAATCGACCACGCCGTTCGGCGAGGTCGCCGGCAAGTCGGTGAAGGGCCATGGCGGCTTCGGCTTCCGCAAGGACGACACCGACCTGCTCGAGGCCTTCAACGCCGAGCTGGCGAAATTCCTCGGCTCCCCCGAGCATATCGCCCTCGTCGAGCCGCTCGGCTTCGGCAAGGACTATCTGCCGAACAAGACGACTGCCCAACTCTGCGCGGGTGAGTAGTCTGCCCACCCCAGGGCGGCGCGCCGTCGCCGCCCTCGCCAGAACGGGGTAGCGCATGGGTATTCCGACGCTCGTTGCGATGCTGGTCGCGGCACTCGCCGTGATCGGCGTGCTTTCCTTCCGGGAAGAGTACAGCCTGTTCGTGCCGGGCCTGCTGCAGGGCGCGGTGCTGACGCTGGAGATCGCCGTGCTCGGCTCGCTGCTGGCGGTGGCCGCCGGCGTGCTCGCCGCGCTCGCCCGGCTCTACGGGCCGGCGCCGCTGCGCTGGCTGGCGACGGTCTATGTCGAGATCTTTCGCGGCACCTCGGCGCTGGTGCAGTTGTTCTGGTTGTTTTTCGTGCTGCCGCAGTTCGGCGTGACGCTCGACGCCTTTCCGGTGGCGGTGCTGGCGCTCGGCCTCAATGTCGGCGCCTACGGGTCGGAGGTGGTGCGCGGCGCCATCCAGTCTGTGCCGCGCGGCCAGTGGGAAGCCTCGACGGCGCTCAACATGAGCCGGCCGCAGATGCTGCGCCGCATCATCCTGCCGCAGGCCTTCATCGCCATGATCCCGCCTTGGGGCAATCTGTTCATCGAGCTCTTGAAGTCGACGGCACTGGTGTCGCTGATCACGCTGTCGGACCTGGCGTTCCGCGCCCAGCAGATGAACCAGACGACGCTGAAGACGGTGCCGATCTTCACGCTGGTGCTGCTGATGTACCTGGTCATGTCGCTGGCGATCACCATCGTCATGCGGATGCTCGAGCGGCGGGCCTCGCTGGGGCTGGCGCGGGGGAGGGCGGCATGATCTGGGACTGGGCCTTCGCACTGGAGATCCTGCCGACGCTGGCGCGGGCGGCGGTGGTCACGGTGCAGGCGACGCTGCTCGGCTTCGTCATCGCCGCCGGGCTCGGGCTGGTGCTGGCGGTGGTCCGCATCGCCGTCCCGGCGACGGCCTGGACGATCTCGGTGCTGGTCGAGCTGATCCGCTCGACGCCGCTGCTCATCCAGATCTTCTTCCTGTATTTCGTCTTCCCGAAGTTCGGCATCGTGCTCGACGCCTTCACCGCCGGCGTGCTGGCGATCGGCATCCACTACGCCGCCTACTGCTCCGAGGTGTACCGCGCCGGCTTCGACAACATCCCGCGCGGGCAGTGGGAGGCTTCCATCGCCCTCAACCTGTCGGCGTGGACGACCTTCCGCGACATCATCATCCCGCAGGCGGTGCCGCCGGTGGTGCCGGCGCTCGGCAATTATCTGGTGGCGCTGTTCAAGGAGACGCCGCTGCTGTCGGCCATCGCCGTGCTCGAGCTCATGCAGACGGCCAAGATCATCGGCTCGGAAACTTTCCGCTACACCGAGCCGATCACCCTGGTCGGCGTGTTCTTCCTGGTCATGAGCCTGATATCGGCCGCGCTCATCCGTCTCATCGAGCGCCTGCTCAACAGGAGGATCCTGCGATGACCGACCAACCGATGGTCCGCTTCGACAATGTGTCGAAGCGCTACGGCCCGCTGACCGTGCTGGACGGGCTCAACCTCGACATCATGCGCGGCGAGAAGGTCTCTGTCATCGGCCCGTCCGGCTCCGGCAAGACGACGGTGCTGCGGATGCTGATGACGCTGGAGAAGATCAACGACGGCGTCATCTGGGTCGAGGGCGAGCCGCTGACCCATATGGAGCGCAATGGCAAGCTGGTGCCGGCCGACCTCGCGCATGTGCGCCGGGTGCGCGGCAAGATCGGCATGGTGTTCCAGTCCTTCAACCTGTTCCCGCACATGACGGCGATGCAGAACTGCATCGAGGCGCCGGTGACGGTGCTCGGCATGAAGCGGGCGGAGGCCGAGGCGCGCGCCGCCGAACTGCTCGGCATGGTCGGGCTGTCGCAGAAGAAGGACCACTATCCCTCGCAGCTTTCCGGCGGCCAGCAGCAGCGCGTCGCCATCGCCCGCGCGCTCGCCATGCGGCCGAAGATCATGCTGTTCGACGAGGTGACCTCGGCGCTCGATCCGGAGCTTGTGGGCGAAGTGCTGCAGGTGATAAGGCAGATCGGACGCGAGCATGACCTCACGATGCTGATGGTGACGCACCAGATGGGTTTCGCCAGGGAATTCTCCGACCGCGTCTGCTTCTTCTATCAGGGCAAGATCTGCGAGCAGGGGCCGCCGGCCGAGCTGTTCGGTGCGCCGAAGAACGAGCGCACGCGGCAGTTCCTCAATGCCGTTCTGGAGGCGGGATGACGCTTGGAGAGGAGGCCGTTCTCGAGGCGGAGACGCTTGCCGTGGTCCGGCCGTCGTCGGTGAGGGAGCGCTTCGAGCGCATCTACGGCATCCTGCGCGACCGCATCTGCGTGCTCGACTATCCGCCGGGCAGCCGGCTGTCGGAGGAGGAGCTGGCGCAGGAGTTCGAGATCAGCCGCACCCCGGTACGCCGCGTACTGGCCCGGCTTGAGTCGGAGGGGCTGGTGCAATCGGTGCACGGCGTCGGCACAATCGTCACCGACGTCGACATCGAGGAGTTGCAGCAGGTCTATCACCTGCGGCTGGAGTTGGCGACGCTGACCGGCAAGCTGTCGCCCATCCCGCGCACGGCGGCCGACCTCGACCGCATCCGGGCGCTGATCGCTCGCTGCGACGCGGCGCTGCTCAACCCGGACCAGCGCGTCTTCCTGCGCCTCAACATGGAGTTCGTCGCCGAGATCACCGCCATCACCGGCAACCAGCCGCTGCGCGAGGTCAGCGAGCGGCTTTACGTGCAGGTGGCGCGCGTCGTGCTGAAGATGATGCCGCAGCTCGGTCTGGTCGAGGAGTTCACTGCATTCCGCAACGAGATGGCGGAGGTGCTGGCGGCCGCCGAGATCGGCGACCTGGAATCGATCGGCCATATCAGGCGTGCCCATATCTCCATGAGTTTCCGCCGCATGATGCTCAACCGGGATTCCGCGCGGGATTCCTGATTGCGCTGCGCTGACGGCCGCGCGGCTGGCGCCTACCGGACAGGATGGGCGATCATCCGCGTTTTGCAGCGCCGCGATTGTGCTCGTCCCGGTACAAACGCGCGGTCGCTTCCTCGGTTGCCCGCCGCTCCGCCGGGCCGCGGCGGCGGCGTGTCATCAGCGCATACGCGATCAGCAGTCCCAGGATCACCGGTCCGCATGCCACGACGAAAAGCCAGAGCATTTCCATGGCGATTCAACTCCGTTTGCTGCCCCGAAGGGCCTCCTACCGCAACCGGTCCGGCGTGGATTCGTTCCGCTCGCCGGTCAACGAGATCGCGCGGCTCGAATATGCGGCCCCGGCGAACCGGATGCGTCGCATTCATGACGGGACGCCGGTGGTCAGGGGTGAGCCTCCCATAGGTCGAGCGGCATACGACATTCACCGGGAATTCCGGGAGGGGGCGGTGATTGTGGCGGGCAGGTGGGGTATCCTGTCGGCCGGAAAAGAATCAGCCGAAAGCCGATGCGCCAGTATCTCGACCTCCTCGACCACGTCCTGACCAAGGGGACCGACCGCCCCGATCGCACGGGCACCGGCACGCGCTCGGTGTTCGGCTACCAGATGCGCTTCGACCTCGGCCGGGGTTTTCCCGTCACCACCACCAAGAAGCTGCATCTGAAGTCGATCATCCACGAGCTTCTGTGGTTCCTGGCCGGCGACACCAACGTCAAATATCTCAACGACCACGGCGTCACGATCTGGAACGAATGGGCCGACGAGAACGGCGACCTCGGGCCGGTCTATGGCAAGCAGTGGCGCTCCTGGCCGAAACGCGACGGCGGCGAGATCGACCAGATCGCCGAGCTTCTCATCCAGTTGCGCAAGAACCCCTCGTCGCGGCGGCTGATCGTCTCGGCCTGGAACCCGGAGGAGGTGGACGCCATGGCGCTGCCGCCATGCCACTGCCTGTTCCAGTTCTACGTCGCCGACGGCAAGCTGTCCTGCCAGCTCTACCAGCGGTCCGCCGACATCTTTCTCGGCGTCCCCTTCAACATCGCCTCCTATGCGCTGCTGACCCTGATGGTCGCGCAGGTGACCGGCCTCAAGCCCGGCGATTTCGTGCACACGCTGGGTGACGCGCATCTCTACGCCAACCATTTCGAGCAGGCGCGCGAGCAGTTGCGGCGCACGCCCAAGCCGCTGCCGACGATGCGGCTCAATCCGGCGGTGCGCGATCTCTTCGCCTTCCGCTACGAGGATTTTTCGCTGGAGAACTATGTGGCCGACCCCGCGATCAAGGCGCCGATCGCGGTGTGAGCGGGCAAGCGGGCACCAACCGGCGCCGGTTTGCTCGGGCCGGCGACTTTGCCATAATTCCCGAAAACCGGCAGCGCTTCACGAGAGGTATCGATGTTCCGTCCGCTTGTTCCCGGGATCGTGCTTGCCGGCCTGCTGTCCGGCGCGGCGTCGGCCCTCGCCAATGATTCCACCGCCGAGCTCGGAACCGGAGGGCTGATCCTCGCCCGGACCGATGCGATCGCCATGCAGAAGGAGGAGCTGTTCATCTCCGAGGAGATCGTGCGCGTCGACTACGTGTTCCGCAACGAGACGGACGCGGACGTCGACACGATCGTCGCCTTCCCGATGCCGGACATCGACGGCAATCCCTACACCATGCCGGCGATCCCCAACGATGCCGATGCGAATTTTCTCGGCTTCGAGGTTTCGGTCGACGGCAAGCCGGTCGAGGCCGAGCTGCAGCAGCGCGCCTTCGCCGCCGGCATCGACGTCACGCAGGAGCTCGTCGCGCAGGGCGTGCCGCTCTATCCCAATGGCGATGCGGCGAGCGGAGCGCTCGCCAAGATACCGGATGCGGTGGCGGCCGACTGGATAGACCGCGGCATCATCGTCGTCGAGGAATATGACGACGGCTCGGGCTGGAAGAAGGTGCGTTCACCCTTCTGGCGGCTGCAGTCGGTGTACTGGTGGCGCAGCCGGTTCACCGCCAATGCGGATGTGCGCGTGTCGCACCGCTACAAGCCGAGCGTCGGCAGCACCGTCGGGCTCAGCTTCCTCGCTGACGGCAAGCCGGGTGGCGAGGTCTATGAAGACTACAAGGCAAAATATTGCATCGATGCCGCCTTCGAGCGGGCGGTGGCGAAAGCGGCCGCGGCCGCGAAGGACGGCGAACCGGCACTCTACGAGAACCGGATCGAATACGTGCTGACCACCGGCGGCAACTGGGCCAACGGCACGATCGGCGACTTCAGGCTGACCGTCGACAAGGGCGATCCGACCGCGCTGATCAGCTTCTGCGGCAGCGGCGTTAAGAAGACCGGCCCCACCACCTTCGAGATGTCGGCCAAGGATTTTTATCCGCAGCGCGACATCGACATCCTGCTGCTGAAGCGCTGGCCGGGCGAGGGCGGAGAGCCCGCGGCCGCGCGGACGGGGAGCGGCGGCTGATGCAGGTCACCATCTATGCGGCGGTTGCCGAGAACGGGGTCATCGGGCGCGACGGCGGTCTGCCCTGGCGGCTGTCGACCGACATGAAGCGGTTCAAGGCCGGCACCATGGGCAAGCCGATCGTCATGGGCCGCAAGACCTGGGAGAGCTTTCCCAGGCGTCCGCTGCCGGGCCGCCTCAACATCGTGATCAGCCGTGATCCGGCCTATCGCGCCGAGGGAGCGGAGACGGTTACCTCGCTGGAGGACGCGTTGAAGCTGGCTGCGACCAAGGGCCGCTGCATGGTCGGCGCCGACGAGATCTGCATCGTCGGCGGCGGCGAGATCTACCGGCAGGCGATCGCGATCGCCGACCAACTCAAGCTCACGCATGTCGAGAGCGCATTCGAGGGCGACGCCAGCTTTCCGCGCATCGATCCGACGGTCTGGCAGGCGGTTTCCTCCGAATCCGTTCCCGCCGGCGACAAGGACAGCCATGCAACACGCTATGCTGTTTACGTGCGCCGTGCGAAGATGCAATGAGGAGGAGCACCGTCCGTCACCGCTTTTTGTAGGCGAGCAAGGCGTTTACCGCGTCCGCCTGCGTTGAAAGCGGGGCGCGGCGATCCTATACAAGGACCAACGTCTTCATACGCCTGCCGGGCTCCCCGCCCGGAGACCGACATGGAAGGAACTCGATGCCCTGGAAGAATCAGAGCGGCGGCGGCGGCCCGTGGGGCGGCGGCGGCAATGGCGGCGGCGGCGGCCCTTGGGGGCAGGGGCCGCGCGGCCCTAGCGGACCACAGGGCTCGCCTCCCGATCTGGAGGACATCATCCGCCGCGGCCAGGACCGGCTGAAGAACGCGCTGCCAGGCGGCGGCGCCGCCAATCCGGCCATGTTCGTCATCATCGGCGTGGTGCTGCTGGTGTTCTGGCTGTTCCAGTCGGTCTATACCGTGCAGCCGGACGAAATGGCCGTCGAGCTGCGCTTCGGCAGGCCGAAGGCCGAGCTGTCGGGGCCGGGCCTGCATTTCCATTGGTGGCCGATCGAGACGGTCGAGAAGGCCAACACCGCCGAGAAGCTGATCAATATCGGCGGCGGCACCGGCGGCACCCCGTCGGGCCTGATGCTGTCCGGCGACCAGAACATCGTCGACGTGCGGTTCTCGGTGGCCTACCAGGTCTCCGACCCGAAGGCCTATCTGTTCAACGTCGCCGAGCCCGACGAGATGATCCGCCAGGTCGCCGAGAGCGCCATGCGCGAGGCGGTCGGCCGCCGGCCGGCGCAGGACATCTTCCGCGACGACCGCCAGGGCATCGCCGAAGCGGTGCGCGGCATCATCCAGCAGACGGTCGACGAGTACCAGGCCGGGCTGAACGTCAACGCGATCTCCATCGAGGACGCCGCGCCGCCGCGCGAGGTGGCCGACGCGTTCGAGGAGGTGCAGCGCGCCGAGCAGGACGAAGACCGCTTCGTCGAGCAGGCGAACCAGTATTCCAACCAGAAGCTCGGCGCGGCGCGCGGCGACGCGGCGCAGATCCGCGAAGAGGCCGCCGCCTACAAGAACCGCATCGTGCAGGAAGCCGAAGGTGAGGCGCAGCGCTTCATCTCGGTCTACGACGAATATGCCAAGGCGCCGGACGTGACGCGCAAGCGCCTCTATCTCGAAACCATGGAGCAGGTGCTGCGGGATACGAACAAGGTGATCGTCGAACAGGGCAGCGGCCAGAGCGTCGTTCCCTATCTGCCGCTGCCTGAACTGCAGAGGCGCGCCGCCACCGGAGGAGCGAACTGATGTCGAACCGCTTTGCAGCAATCGGCGTCGTCGCCATCGTCATCCTGTTCCTGATCTACTCGTCGATCTTCGTGGTCAACGAGCGCGAGCAGGCGATCGTGCTGCGCTTCGGCGAGATCGTCGACGTCAAGACGGAGCCGGGCATCTATTTCAAGGCGCCGTTCGCCTTCATGGAGGCCGACAACGTCCAGATCATCGAGGACCGGGTCATGCGGTTCGACCTGGACGACATCCGCGTCCAGGTGTCGGGCGGCCGGTTCTACGAGGTCGACGCCTTCATCGCCTATCGCATCAGCGATCCGCGGGTGTTCCGCGCGGCGGTCTCGGGCAGCGTGCCGCTGGCCGAGCAGCGCCTGCGCACCCGCCTCGACGCGGCCCTGCGCCGCGTCTACGGCCTGCGCGGCTTCGAGGCGGCGCTCTCGGAGGAGCGCGCCTCGATGATGCGCGAGGTGCGCGACCAGCTTCGTCCCGACGCGACCTCGCTCGGGCTGGAGATCGAGGACGTGCGCATCCGCCGCACCGACCTGACGGCGGAGGTGTCGCAGCAGACCTACGACCGCATGAAGGCCGAGCGCCTGGCCGAGGCCGAGCGGCTGCGGGCACGCGGCAACGAGGCGGCGCAGCGCATCCGCGCCCGTGCCGACCGCGAGGTGGTCGAAACGGTCGCGGAAGCCCGCAGGGAATCGGAAATCCTGCGAGGCGAGGGCGAGGCGCAGCGAAGCGCCATCTTCGCCGACGCTTTCCAGCGCGACCCCGGCTTCTTCGAGTTCTACCGCTCGATGGGCGCCTATGCGACCAGCCTGAACGGCAACGGGACCAGCATGGTGCTGTCGCCGGACTCGGAGTTCTTCCGCTACTTCAACAACGCGCAGGGCGGCCCGGCCGCTCAGCCGCCTGCGGCCCAGCCCGGCTCGGCCACTCCGGCGCAGCCTGCGCCGAACGGGAACTCGACCACCGGCGCCGTCCAATAGGGACGGCGCATGGCCGATTTTCTCGCCGCCGTCGGCCTGGTCCTCGTCGTCGAGGGCCTGGTCTATGGCGGCTTTCCCGGATTGGCGAAGCGACTTGCCACCGAAGTCCTGTCGATGCCGGAAAACAGCCTGCGCGTCGGCGGGCTGGTGGCGATCGCCGCCGGTGTCGGCATCGTCTGGCTGGTGCGCGGGTAACGCAACTTTGTCATTTTCCCGATAGGCACGGCCGCAAACACGCCCTATTTCTTGACCACGGTCCGAAGCAGCATCGCAGGGCCGTCAGGCCTTTTCGGCCGGGCAGGCCCCGCAATTCTCCGGAGACCATGTTCATGAGCGCAGCGTCCGTCGGTTCGGCCACACGCAGGCGACTGTCCTTGACGACAGCCATGCTGTTGGCCGGAGCGTTGACCGTCCCGTCCCTCACGCCGCCCGCCTTCGCGCAGGAGCAGCCGGCGGCGGCACAAGCGCCGACGGTCCAGCCTCCGGCAGCGCCGTCGCTCGCCCCGACGCACGGGCCGGCATCCGTCGCCGATCTGGCCGAAGGGCTGCTCGGCGCAGTCGTCAACATCTCCACCTCGCAGAACGTGAAGGGCACCGAGGCGCCCAACGCCGTGCCGATGCCGCAGCTTCCGGAAGGCTCGCCGTTCCAGGACTTCTTCGACGACTTCTTCAAGAACCGCGAAGGCGAGGGTGGACCCGGCGGCGGCCAGAAGGTGCAATCGCTCGGCTCCGGCTTCGTCGTCGATGCCGAGCAGGGTATCCTGGTCACCAACAACCACGTGATTGCCGACGCCGACGAGATCGAGGTCAACTTCCCCGACGGCTCGAAGCTGAAAGCCGAGTTGGTCGGTACCGACACCAAGACCGACATCGCCGTGCTCAAGGTCGATCCGACGCTGAAGAAGCTGACCGCGGTGAAGTTCGGCGATTCCAACAAGATCCGTATCGGCGACTGGGTGATGGCGATCGGCAACCCGTTCGGCCTGGGCGGCACTGTGACCGTCGGCATCGTCTCGGCGCGCAACCGCGACATCAACGCGGGCCCCTATGACGACTTCATCCAGACCGACGCGGCGATCAATCGCGGCAATTCCGGCGGACCGCTGTTCAACATGGACGGCGAGGTCGTCGGCATCAACACGGCGATCATCTCGCCGTCGGGCGGCTCCATCGGCATCGGCTTCTCGATCCCCTCCGAGCTGGCGGTCGGCGTGGTCGACCAGCTCAGGCAGTTCGGCGAGACCCGGCGCGGCTGGCTCGGCGTGCGCATCCAGCCGGTGACCGACGAGATCGCCGAGAGCCTCGGCATGAAGACCGCCACCGGCGCGCTGGTCGCCGGCATCATCAAGGGCGGGCCGGTCGACAACGGCACGGTCCAGCCCGGCGACGTCATCATCAAGTTCGACGGCAAGGACGTGAAGGAGATGCGCGACCTGCCGCGCGTCGTCGCCGAGAGCCCGGTGGGCAAGGCGGTGGACGTCATCATCGTGCGCAAGGGCGTCGAGCAGACCGTCAAGGTGACGCTCGGCCGGCTGGAGGACGGCGAGAAGCAGGCTTCCGCGCAACCCGAGGATCAGGACGATCCGGCGGCGGTCGCCACGCAGAGCGTGCTCGGCATGACCGTCGGCGAGCTGACGGACGAGACGCGCAAGAAGTTCGAGGTGGCCGCCGACGTGTCGGGTGTGCTCGTGACCGAGGTGGCGCAGGGTTCGATCGCCGCCGAGCGCGGCATCCTCGCCGGCGAGGTGATCACCGAGATCGCCCAGGAATCCGTGTCGACGCCCAAGGACGTGGTCGACCGGATCGCCACGCTGAAGGACCAGGGCCGCAAGAACGCGCTGCTGATGCTGTCGTCGAAGAGCGGCGAGCTGCGCTTCGTCACGCTGCGCATGGATTGAGGTTTTCGCGCCCAGCAGCGTCTTAGCACATCCCATGGGATGTGCTATGTTGGCGTATGAAGCGTATCGTCCTGGACACAAACGTCGTGACGGCAGGATTGCGTAGTCGTAGCGGAGCTTCGTTCGCCGTATTGAAGTTGATTGCGGGTCGGCGGCTATGCCCCTTGGTAACAACAGCCCTCTTCCTTGAATACGAAGCGATGTTGAGGCGTCCGGATCAGTGCGCGGTCCATGGTTTGTCTTCTTTGGAACTGGATCGTTTCCTGGCGGGCTTGGCTCTGCTATCGGAACCCGTCGATGTCCATTTTCTCTGGCGTCCTCAGCTAAACGATCCCAAGGACGAAATGGTGCTGGAAGCCGCGATCAACGGCAGAGCTGATGCCTTGGTGACGCATAATCGTCGGGACTTTGGCGTTGCGGCGGATCGTTTTGACCTCAAGGTCCTTGGCCCGGCCGAACTCTTGAAAGGACTACGGATATGAGCAAAGCGACCTACCCCTTGAAGCTCCCGCTGTCGATCAAGGAAGCCGCCGCTCGCCTCGCCAAGGCAGACGGCGTATCGTTGAACCAGTGGATAGCTTCGGCAGTCGCTCAAAAGGTAGGAGCGGTCGAGACGGCCGCCGATTTCCTGCGGCGGAAGGCGGGAGCGGCTTCTGTCGAGGATTTTTCGGACGTGCTGAAGAGAGTGTCTGCCGGTCCAGTGGAACCCGGGGATGAACTTCCAGCTAACTGGCGGTGACTACCGGCGTCGCTGACGCCAGTCTTCTGCCGCCAGCCTGTATAACTCGTGGCGCTTAAGCTGCGGATGCGTGTTGGGCACGAGCGGGTGGTCGAAGTCGCCATCGCGCCGCATGCCGAGCCGCTTCATCACCGCTGTGGAACGGTGGTTGTTGCAGACGGCGAAGGAGATGACCTCGTCGAGGCCGAGCTCCTCGAAGGCGAAGTCGAGCAGGGCGGCCGCCCCTTCCGTCACGAAACCCTTGCCCCAGAATTCCGGTGCCAGCCGCCAGCCGATCTCATGTGCGCCGGGCGCGGCGATGCCCGGGATTTCGGCCTTGTGCAGGCCAATGAAGCCGATGCATTCGCCGGTGTCGATGCGTTCGGCCGCCGTCCAGCCGTAGCCGTCGGCCTCGATCCCGGCGTGCATCCTGTCCATCATCGCGTCGCTGGCAGCGCGGTCGCGGCGGAACGGGAAGAACTCCATCACCCGATCGTCGGAATTGATGCGGTGGAAGAGGTCGCGGTCGCTCTCCAGCCAGTTGCGCAGGATCAGGCGTTGCGTGCGCAGCGGCGTCATCGGCTGAAATCCGCCTGCGCATAACCCTGCATGTAGAGCAGCGCGGTGAGGTCGCCGTGGTCGATGCGGATGCGCGCCTTCTCGGCCACCGACGGTTTCGCATGCAGCGCCACACCGGCGCCGGCGAGCGCCAGCATGTCGAGATCGTTGGCGCCGTCGCCGACGGCGACGACGTCGGCGGCCGAAATGCCGAGACGCGCGGCGATCTCGAGGAGCGCGTCCGCCTTCGCCTCGCGGCCGAGGATGGGGTCGGCGACTTCGCCGGTCAGCTTGCCGTCCGCCTCGATCAGCCGGTTGGCGCGGTTCTCGTCGAAGCCGAGCTTGTCGGCGATGCGCGACGTGAAAGCGGTAAAGCCGCCGGAGATCAACGCCGTCCAGGCGCCGTCGCGGCGCATGGTGGCGACGAGCTCGCGGCCGCCGGATGCCAGCGTCAGCCGGCCGGCGATGATGCGGTCGATGACGCCGATCTCCAGGCCCCTGAGCAAGGCGACGCGCTCGCGCAATGCCGGCTCGAAGGCGATCTCGCCATTCATCGAGCGCGCGGTGATGGCGGCCACATGCGCCTTCAGCCCGACCTCGTCGGCCAGCTCGTCGATGCATTCCTGGTCGATCATGGTGGAGTCCATATCGGCGAGCAGCAGGCGCTTGCGCCTTCCCTCGGCCGGCTGGACGACGAGGTCGACGCGGCTTTCGGCCAGCGCCGCGCGCAGATCGAGCACGGCCGAGCCGCCGTCGAAACCGTCGGGCAGCGCCAGATCGCAGGCGATCTCCTCGGCCAGCCAGCTTCTGCCTGTTGCCTGGAGGGCGCGCGATGCCATATCCACCAGCGGACCCGTCACGGCAGGTCGGGCCGGGTGCGAGATCAAGGTGGCGACAAGCGACATGCAGGGACCCGGTCAGGAGGAAGTCGGCGGACGGCTCAAGGGCGCGATCCTGATAGCCGGCCCGACCGCCAGCGGCAAGTCGGCGCTGGCGCTCGACATCGCAGACCGGCTCGGCGGCGCCATCGTCAATGCCGATTCCATGCAGGTCTATGCGGTCCTCGACCTTCTGACGGCGCGGCCGTCGACAGCCGACCTGGGAAGCGTGCCGCATCATCTCTACGGCCATGTCCATCCGTCGACATCTTATTCGACCGGAGCCTGGCTGCGCGACGTGCGGCGGCTCGCCGACGGCGGTGCGCTGGCGGGGCGGGTGCCCGTCTTCGTCGGCGGCACCGGTCTCTATTTCCGCGCGCTTCTGCACGGGCTGTCGGAAATGCCGGACATCCCGGCGGCCGTCCGCCAGCACTGGCGCGGCAGGCTGGCCGACGAGGGAGCACAGCCCCTGCACGCCCTGCTGACGCGACGGGATCCGGAGACGGCGACGCAGCTGCGGCCGGGCGACGGGCAACGGATCGTCCGGGCATTGGAGGTGCTGGACGCATCGGGGCGTTCCATTCGCGACTGGCAGGGCGCGGCGAGCCGCCCGCTGGTGGATATCGGCACGGCCCGGCTGTTCGTGCTGGAGCCCGACCGGGCGGAACTGGTGCGGCGCATCGAGGTCCGCTTCGATCGCATGCTGGATTGCGGCGCGCGCGAGGAGGTGCGTGCGCTGACGGCTCTCGGCCTCGATCCGGGGCTGCCTGCGATGAAGGCGATCGGCGTGCGCGAGCTCGCCGCGGCCGCCGCCGGCGAGCTTTCCGAGGACGAGGCCATCCTGCGCGCCAAGATCGCCACCCGGCAATATGCGAAGCGCCAGGCGACATGGTTCCGAAATCAGTTCGGGCCGGAATGGCAGCGCGTCGCCGATCCGCGGAAAGTCGTGGAAATGCTCGGGCAGGGTGCCGAAGTGTCGCAATAAGAAGTTGTGGTAGCGATGCTACATGCGCCTGCCATTAACGCTCCGTAAGCCCGAAACTGCGATAAGCTGGTCGGTGCCTGTGCGGAGAGATGATGCGCTTCCACAAGTCAGAATCTGCCTTCTTCGTCTTCATCGTCGTGATCCTCGCGGCGGGGGCGCTGATCCTGTATGCTTACGGTCTTCTTCGCTCCGACGTGGCGGATCTTTACCAGCCGGGACGCATGCAGGACTTCGCCCTGCTCAACCGGCTGCTCTTCGCCACCGGCGTGCTGATCGCCACGGCGCTGTTCTTCGGCATCTTCTTCATCTACCCGCTGATCCGCACCCAGGTGAAGGAGGAGGGCAAGCTGCGCGCCATGACCAAGACGCTCAGCGCCCGCTCCGAGACGCTCGAGCAGGCGGCGCTGACCGACGCGCTCACCGGCATGCAGAACCGGCGCTATTTCGACGAGGCGCTGACCGAATATCTCGAGGAGTTCAGCAAGATCGACAAGCCGGTCGGGCTGATGGTCTTCGACCTCGATCACTTCAAGCAGGTCAACGACACGCATGGCCACGACGTCGGCGACGAGGTGCTGCGCGCCGTCGCCGGCTGCCTGAAGGACATGACGCGCTATCACGACGTGGTGGCGCGGCTCGGCGGCGAGGAGTTCGCCGTGGTGGCACCAAACATGGACGTGGAAAGCCTGAGCCGTCTGGCGGAGCGCATCCGCAGCGGCATCGCCAACATGCCGATCCTGTCGGGCAATGTGCGGCTGCGGATCACCGCGAGCGTCGGGCTTGCCGTGTGGGACCGCAAGGAGAGCGCCGAAGAATTCTTCCGGCGCGCCGACCAGCAGCTCTACCAGGCCAAGAAACAGGGCCGCAACCGCGTCAGCGCGTGAGGCGGGCCAGTTCGTGCGTCGAGTCGGCCGGCGGCTGCAAGCAATTGTCTTGACAAGCGAATAGCCGCCGCAGCGGCGGAGGCCGCCTACCTGCTGCGCAGGCCGAAAGCGGCGTTCCTGACGTCCAGCCTGGGCTCTTCCCGTTCGACCGCCACCGGGCGCTGGCCGGCGGACGGCGGATGGCGATATCCGGGATCGCCGGGCTGAACTCCGGCGGGCGCCGGCTCGACCGCGGCCGAGGCGGCGGCGAGCGGACGGTGCAGGTTGCGCAGCCGATCGACGATGCGACCGAGGTCGATCTCGCCGTCGGCCGGCGTGGCCTCCACGGTGTGATCCTTGCGGGCGCCGGGAATGCGGTCGGCCGGCAGGCGCTCGAACTTGAAGCGCATGGTGGTGGCCGCGCCCTCGCCGAAGGCGATCGCCTCGCGCTGGCCCATGGAAGACAGGAAGGAGAGGGTGGAGGTCGAGGAATCGGCCATGGCCGACTTGATGATCGCCTGGTCCTGCTCGTTGGCGAGCCGCATGGCGAAGATGGTCGAGCATTGCGACAGGATGGTCGGGTCGAGCTCGCCCGGGCGCTGGGTGACCACACCCAGGTAGCAGCCGTATTTGCGGCCCTCCTTGGCGATGCGCGACAGGGCGTGGCGGGTCGGCGTGAAGCCGAGGCGCGGGTCGGCGGGCATGTAGCGATGCGCCTCCTCGCACATCAGCAGCATGCGCAGCCGCCCCTCGCTCCAGACCGCGAGATCGAAGGCGAGCCGCGCCAGCACCGAGCAGACCGCATTGACGATCTCGGACGGCAGCCCTGCCATCTCGAAGCAGGTGACCGGGCGTCCCCCGCTCGGCACGCGGAATATCCTGCCGATGGTCTCGTGGATCGAGTCCTCGATCAGCCGCGAGGCGAACATGAAGCGGTAGCGCGGGTCGGCGAGCGCCGATTCGATGCGGGCGCGGATCGCCTTGAGGACCGGCCGGTCGTGCTTGCTCTCCAGCAGGCCCGTCCGCTCGTCGATCAGCCGGATCAGGTCGGCCATGCGGTAGGGGACCGGCATGTCGGCGGTCATCGCATCCTGGCCGCGGCGCAGGACGCCGCCGGAATTGGCGTTGCGGTAGGCGCTCTTGGCAACCGGGATCAGGTCGCGCAGCACCTCGATTTCCTCCGCCACCAGCTCGCGGCCGCGGAACAGAACCTCGGCGAGCTCCTCCAGCCTGAACAGCCAGAACGGCAGCTCGAGGCTGTTGGTGTCGATCCGGTAGGAGACCTCGGAGAGCGCATCGGCGAATTCGTTGTGCGGATCGAGGATGAGGACCCGCAGGTCGGGCTTGGCCTCCAGCGTCTTGCGCAGAAGCAGCGAGACCGCCGTCGACTTGCCGACGCCGGTGGTGCCGACGACGGCGAAATGCCGGCTGAGCGTGTCGTCGATGGCGATGCGCGCCTCGATCGCCTCGTCCTGCGACAGCGCGCCGATGGTGATCGCCCGCCGGCCGGCGAGATCGTAGACGGCCTGCAGGTCGCGCTGACGGATGCGGTGGGCGATTGCGCCGATATGCGGATATTGGGTGACGCCGCGATCGAAGACCGGCTTGGCCGGCGGCTCGCCGTCACGCACCTCGCCGACCAGTTCGACGCTCACCTCGATGGGGTTCTTGTCGCCGGTATTCCAGGCGCGATCCTGCTTGCCGATGGCATAGACGAGACCGACGGTGCGGATCGGGCCGAGATTGATCGAGATCATCTTGCCGACGGTCCACATGCCCGTCACGGCGCCGTCCTCGGTGTCGGCAAAGGCGGCGATGGTCGCGCGGGCGCCGTCGCATTGGACCACATGGCCGAGGATGCGCTTGTCGTTCTGGGATGCGTCGCGCCGTTCCTGCACCGTGCCTTCCCCGGCGGACCGATTATCCTCGACATACATGCTTCGTGCCGTCCCCGCACACCCGTGTTCTGAAAACCCTAGAGATGGCCGGTTAAGGTGGCGTGTGAGGGGTTGGTCGAGAAAGTCTTAACGCGATCGTTCAAGTTGCAGCTATCGCCGCGGCGCTCCGTTCGCGCCGGCTGGTGCATGCCGCAGGCCGGGTGCGGCTCCGCCGTCCAGAGCGGAATACGATCGGGATGGACCGCATTCCGCTCGATCTCCTTGTTCTGCCGCATGATCTTTCTCCGAAAAGTCTGCAACTTTTCGGGATCAGGCGGAGCGGGGCTGGGGCGGGCCTAAGCCACCGAGAAATCGGCGTTGGTGAGCGCCAGCCCGGCCGTGATGGTGGCGAAATGGATGCCGGCCGCGGCCCCGCTGCCGTCCGCGTCGTAGAAGACGTGCCCGGTGTCGGTCTCGTAAACGATCCGGTCGGTGTCGTCGTCGGCCAGTCCGGTCGTATTCGCCCGGAAGGCGGAGGCGGCGAGCGTGCCGGGATTCAGGGCGGTGAAGATCGCGTCCGACAGCAGGAACCGGTCGTCCGGCACGCTGAAGTCGAGGATGGCGTCGACGTTGCCGCCGCCGAGCTTCGTGGCGAAGACGAAGGTGTCGGCGCCGCCGAGGCCGCGCAGCTGGTCGGCGCCGCCCTTGCCCTCCAGCCGGTTGGCGCCGGCATTGCCGGTGATCGTCTGGCCTATCTCGTTGCCGGCGAGATTGATCGCCGCGGTGCCGCCCGCCGAAGTGGTGGTGATCTGCTCGACATGGACGCCGGCGCTGAGCGTGTATGAGACTCCCGCCGCCACCTTGTCGCGGGCGCCGCCGGCAGCGGTCTCCACAATCGTGTCGGTGGCGGTGTAGACCAGATAGGTGTCGTTGCCGCCGAGGCCCGACAATGTGTCCAGCCCGCCGCCGCCCTTCAGCGTGTTGGCGCCGTTGTTGCCGACGATCGTCTGGTCGAAGGCGTTGCCGGTGAGTTTGATCGCTCCCGTGCCGCCGTTCGAGGTGGTGCGCAGCGTCTCGATCTCGGCACCGGCGGCGAGCGCATAGCTTATCCGGGTGGCGACCATGTCGGCGACGTCGCCGACGGCCTCGATGACGATATCCCCGATATGGTCGACGAAATAGGTGTCGTTGCCGGCCAGACCCTGCATCGTGTCGGCGGCGCCCCCGCCGTCGAGGATGTTGGCGCCGTTGTTGCCGAAGATGGTCTGGGCGAACTCGTTGCCCGTCAGGGCGATCGCCGTCGTGCCCGGCTGCGACAGGGTTTTGAGGAACTCGATCTCGGCGGCGGCCGCGAGCACCCAGGAGACGGAGGCCAGCACGGTGTCGATACCCTCGCCGACCGCTTCGATCACCATGTCGGCGATGTTGTCGACGATGTAGGTGTCGTTGCCCAGGTGGCCGATGAGCGTGTCGGCGTTCGCTCCGCCATCCAGGCGGTTGGCCGCGGCGTTCCCCCTGATATTGTCCGCCCCCGAACCGCCGACGACATTCTCGATCAGCGACGCCGGGTTGTTCTTGTGCATGAAGGCGTTGAACACGTTGCCGCGCGCATAGCCGCCGTTCGGACCGCCGCCGAGATAGGCGCGCTGCTCGTTGGAAAACGTCGAATAGCCGCCCGGGGTCAGGCTGACAGCCAGATTGCTGGTGTAGCCGGACAGGTCGTAGGTGTCGTTGCCGCCGCCGTCCCAGATGGTCTGGAAGATCCGGTTTCCGCCCGGGTCGATGGCGAGCTTTCCATCGACGTAGGTTTCGCCGGTCCTCGCATTCCAGGAATAGACGGTGTCGCCGCTGTTGGTGCTGTAGTCGGCGCCATACATGTGCTGCAGGGCGGCGATGTCGTCCATCATGAAGGTCTGCGGCGCGCCCCACGTCTCGTAGTTATAGCCGCTGGTGTCGTCGCCGATGAAGGTGCGGTAGGTCATCACGCTGTATTCGAGCGAGTCCCGGTTGGCCGGCTGCGCGCCGAAGCCGCCGGTTTCGTGACCGTGCTTCAGTCCCAGGGCGTGGCCTGTCTCGTGGATGATGGTGTGCCAGTCGTAATTGCCGGCTGTCGGCAAGTCGCCCGAGCGCCCGTAGAAGCTGTCGCCGCCATAATTCTGCGCGGTCGGATAGTAGGCATAAGCGGTGCTGGGATTGCTCGTATTGGCATAACGTAGCGTCGCGTTGCCGGTGCCTGCTCCCGCATAGCTCACGTTGAGGCCGGTAAAACCTTCGACGGAGAAGCCGGCCGCGCCGCTCGGCTGCGTCCGGATCGTGGTATCGAGGGCGAAGTGCACCGCCACCATCTGCCGTGCGGTGAACTGGGAAAAGTTGCTGAACGCCTCGGGATGGTCGGCGCCATAGTCGGAGGCCGCGTTCGGATCGCTGTAGCTGATGGAGCCGTCGGACCATCTGTTCGGCGTGAGCAGGCCGTCGATGCGCTGGACACCGGAGGCCCTGTTGGCAGTGACTGGGTCGCTGGTGCCGTTTTCGACCGGGCTGGCCTCGAGGAGGGCGGAACTCACGCCGACGCTCCCGACCGGGACCGGCAGGGGATGCACCCTGATCCGGCGGCAGGCTCTATGCGGGCGGCATCCTCCGGGCTCGACCCGCCGCCGCGCGCCGGTCTTGCCGCGAGAACTCGAATGGACATCTCAGCCTTCCCCAGCGAGCCGTTCAAACGATCAAACCCCAACCAATTTCGGAACGACACCGGCGGCGTTGCCCAGGCAGAGCATTGCCTGCCGATGGGTGCAACCAAGTGCACGTCTCGCGTCGCCGTCCAGACGGCGGACCAAAAGCCCAGTAGATGAGGGATCGGCTTGGATCAAGAGCTATGTGCGTGACAGTTCACGCCGCTGCCATGGCGCTGCCGGTAGTTCTCCCGCGGGGAGGCATGGAAACCGTATGGCTCGACTGCGCCACGGCCGAAACAAGCATGAGGATCTCGTGCGAAACCGGCTGCCGCCCCGCGTCCGTGGTGGGGCGGCAGCCGGCGCAGGGCAGGTCTAAGCCACCGAGAAGTCGGCGTTGGTGAGCGCCAGTCCGGCCGTGATCGTGGCGAAATGGATGCCGGCCGTGGCCCCGGTGCCGTCGGCGTCGTAGAAGACCTTTCCGGTGTCGGTCTCGTAGATGATGCGGTCGGTGGCGTCGCCGGCCAGGCCGGTGGTGTTCGCCCGGAAGGCGGAGGCGGCGAGCGTGCCGGGATTCAGCGCGGTGAAGATCGCGTCCGACAGCAGGAAGCGGTCGTCGGGCACGCTGAAGTCGAGGATGGCGTCGATGTTGCCGCCGCCAAGCTTGGTGGCAAAGACGAAGGTGTCGGCGCCGCCGAGGCCGCGCAACTGATCGGCCCCGCCCTTGCCTTCCAGCCGGTTGGCGCCGGCATTGCCGGTCATCATCTGGACGAGCTCGTTGCCGCCGAGATTGATGGCCGACGTTCCGCCCGCCGAGGTGGTGCTCATCTGCTCGACATGGACGCCGGCGGCGAGCGTATAGGAGACGGCAGCGGCCACCTTGTCGACGGTGCCGCCGGTGGCGGTCTCCAGAACCTTGTCGGTCGCCGTGTAGATCAGATAGGTGTCGTTGCCGCCCAGCCCCTGCAGCGTATCCTTGCCGCCGCCGCCCTTCAGGACATTAGTCCCGTTGTTGCCGATTATGGTCTGGTCGAAGGCGTTGCCGGTCAGGTTGATCGCACCTGTGCCGCCATTCGAGGTGGTGCGCAGCGTCTCGACCGCGGCGCCGGCGGTGAGAACATAGGTGACGCTGCTGGCGACGGTGTCGGTGCCTTCGCCGGCCGCCTCCAGGATCGTGTCGCCGGCATTGTCGACGAAATAGGAGTCGTCGCCGTGCAGGCCTTTCATCGAGTCCGCCCCGGCTCCCCCGACGATCTTGTTGTTCAGATCGTTGGTGACCAGCGTGTCGTTGTGCGACGAACCGGTGAGGTTCTCGATCGAGAACAGTTCGTCCCCGGCCGCGTGTCCGCCCGAATAGGTCTCGGTCCACAGGTTCACGCTGACGGCGGCGTTCGAGCCGGCATAGCTCGCCGTGTCGCTGCCGGCATCGCCATGCAGGTGATCGCCGCCGGCTCCGCCGACCAGCGTGTCGTTGCCGGTCTCGCCGAGCAGGTGATCGTCGCCGCCGAGGCCGTTGATCGTGTCGTCGCCGCCGGCGCCGAACAGGTCGTCGATGCCGGCGGCGCCGTTGATGGTCTCCTTGACGTTGCCGGCGAACTTGAAGAACGACGCCTGCAGGTCGGAGACCTCGATGTCTGCCAGCGTCAGCACGTCGGCCACGCCGTTGTTGCGGATGGTGATCGCCGCGCCCTCAGCCGTATCGGACAGGACATGCAGCAGCGCGTCGAAGGTGCCGACGTTGAAGTCGACGAGATCGATGGCGTCGGCGCCGGTGTCGCCCTTGTCGGCGCGCAACTGGTCGCGGATCTCGCCGCCGGCGAACTTCGAGGAATGGATGTTGACGTAGAGGCCCTCGGCGAACAGGTCGTCGACCGCGGTGATCGGAATGTCCCAGGTCCTGGAGATGTCGAAGGTCTGCGCCGACGGTGGCGTGAGGTTGAAGACGATGCCGCCATTCTTGCCCGCGACTTCCTGATGGATATGGCCGCTGATCGCATTGGTGCTCAGGTTCTGCACGCTGACGTCGATGTCGAGCCTGTCCTGGTTGAAATTCAGCACCGCCGTGCTGGTGCCGGTGGCGGTGCTGGCATTCGCCGGGACTTCGTTGGCGCCGGTCAGGACGGCGCTGAAATAGCGGGAGCGGAAATCGAGGATGGTATTGGCGCCCGATCCGGAAGAGAAATCGAAGGTCTGGTCGCCGGAGCCAAGGGTGATGTCGGCCATGCTGTCCTCCCAGAATTGCTTTTTTTGACCTATCTGAAATCGATCGGCCGATAAGCCGTATCAAGACGTATCAACGACGGAACAGGTGCCGTTCTTCCCAGATACGATAGACGCGCATGGAAGTTTCATTCGCCTGCAGTCGATATGTTACTCCTCTGCCCCGAACTCGTCTCGCAACCGAGGGATGTCCTTCCGCACGCCTTCCAGTGGGGGATGGTTGTTCTGCACTTGCCGTCCACAGGCGGCTTTCTTTCTCTTCCATGCCAATTGCTTGCATGGAACTTTGATCATGTTTTGTTCTTTGGCGACCAACAATGACCTCGGCCGGAGCCTTCGGCCGAGGTTGAGCCTTGTAGGGATTACGCGATCGCAAAGTCCGCGTTGGTGAGGCTGAGGCCGATGTCGAGTTTTGCGAACAGCACGCTTGAGCCGGCGCCGTTGCCGTCGGCGTCGTAATAGAGCTCGCCCGTGTCGGTCTCGTAGATGATGCGGTCGCTGGCGTCCGCCGCCAGGCCGGTCGTGCTTGCCCGGAAGGCGGCCGCCGCAAGCGTGCCGGGGGTGAGCGCCTTGAAGATCGCGTCCGACAGCAGGAAGCGGTCGTCGGCGACGTTGAAGTCGGTGACGGTGTCGACATTGCCGGCGCCGAGCGCGGTGGCGAAGACGAAGGTGTCCTTGCCGCCCAGGCCCGTCAGCGTGTCGGCGCCGCTCTTGCCCTCCAGCCGGTTGTCGCCGGCGTTGCCGGTGATGGTCTGGGCGAACTCGTTGCCGGTCAAGTCGATGCCCGATTTGCCGGCGCTGCCGTTGGTCTGCATGATCTCGACATGGACGCCGGCGCCGAGCTTGTAGTCGACGGCGGCGATCACCTTGTCGGTGCCCTGGCCCGCGCCTTCGACGATGACGTCTCCCGCGTTGAAGATGCGGTAGGTGTCGTTGCCGCCCAGCCCCTTCAGCGTGTCGGCCGCGCCGGCGCCGCCGTCATGCAGGATATTGTCGCCGGCATTGCCGGTGATGGTCTGCGCCAGCTTGTTGCCGGTGAGGTCGATCGCCACCTTGCCAGCGTTGGAGGTCGTGCGCAGGGTCTCGATTTCCGCAGTAGCGGAAAGCGTGTAGCTGACGCTGGCAGCGACCATGTCAAGCCCGCCGCCGGCTGTCTCCGCCACGATATCTCCGGCCTCGCCGACATAGATCACATCGTCGCCCGCGCCACCCACCAACGTGTCGTTGCCGGCCCCGCCATTGAGAATGTCATTGCCGGCGCCGGCGGACAGCGAATCGTCACCTTCCCCGCCGGACAGCGTGTCGTTGCCCTGCATGCCGACGAGCGTGTCCTTGCCGCCGCCGCCGTTGATCACGTCACGGAGTTCGTCGCCGAAAAGCGTGTTGCCGTCGTCGTCGCCGGTGGTGGTGCGGACGATCTCCGTAACATCGCCGGTGATGCGCCCGCCGTGGGCATCGCTGCTGTTGTCCTGCCAGACAGTGACGAATTGTCCGTTGAGCAGCCCGGCAACGGACGATTTAATGTCCGTGTCGGCCGAGTTGCTTACCGTGAACTCGTCTGTCACGGCGACGCCAACCGGCGTATAGACACGTGCCCTGATGTCGGAATCGATATTGCCGAGCATCGTAGTCCAGCTGACGACAATGAAGCCGTTGTCGAGCACCGTGATATCCGGGTCAGTCTCGTGCTGGCCGGAGGGATTGTTGATCCGCACGAAACCGCTCACCGTGTTGCCGGCGGCATCGAAGATCTGCATGGTGATCGCCGAATTGCCGGAATCCGCGCCGCCCCAGCCGCTGTCGGTGTAGACCACCGCCCAGTTGCCGTCGTCGAGACCGATGACCTTTGATTGCGTGTTGTCGCCAGCGCTCGCGATGATCTTGTCATTCATCACCGTATTGCCGTCGGCGTCGTAGATGCGCGCGCGGATGGTCTGATTGTCGGGATACGTGTCGGTATAGGTGATGACGTAGCCGCCGCTGGCGAGCGCTGCGACTGCGCTGTCGTTCTGCTCGCCCGATACGGCGGCATTTACCTGATCCAACGGCCCCTTGTGCGCGCGCACGACGTTGCCGCTTACCGTGGCAGTGAAGACGAAATCGCCGTTTTCGAGCTGGATCGCCTGCTGATCGGAGTAGCCTGTGCCGCCGCGAAGTTCGAATTGCGTCGACGTCGCCACACCATCGGAACTGAAGGAGCGGCCGACAATTCCTTCCTCCCCGACCTGAGCTTCGGTCCAAACAACGGTGATCGTGCCGTTGTCCTGCTCGATGATGCTTGGCTGGCCAACTGCTTTGGTGTCGCCCTCATAGGCGGTTTGATAGCTGCTGACCCGTTCAAGGTCGGCGCCGTAGAAATCGACAGTAATCTGTCCGTCGGCTGTATTGCCGTTATTATAGGCAACCGCGAAGCCTCCATTCGACAGGCCCACCACCTCCGGTCGGAGCTGGTTGCCGGTTTCAAAGGTATTCACCTGGAAGTCGAATTTTTTCTGGTTGACCGAATAGTCAATGGTCACAGTCATTGGATCATTCCTTCTGAACAAGCTTTCGCAAACCCGCCCGCTTGAGCGGGGGATGGATTTTCCTGATGGATGTGCGAAGGTTGCAGCCGGCCTGCCGCACAGCCTCACGGGTAAGGCGGCGCCGGGAGTTCCTTCGTGATTTTCGACGCCAGATAGACGACGCTCAACGCCCCGTCTTGGACCCACGGGCACTCGGGCTTGACCGCAGGGGAAGTCCGCATTTGCCAGGCGCAAACGAGATGGTGTTCAAACCGGCATGACGGGGCCGATGGCTGGACTTTCTTCGGATGCATAAACTGTTCATGACTTCCGATGCGCTGCCGCATGGGATTGACGAACGCGCAAAGATCGCCACTTGGCACGACGCCTATGGCGACCGCTTCGGCCCCGTAGCAATGTCATACCGCAAAGACGTGCCTTTTTCGGCGAACTATCTGCTGATCGGCTTCGGCGACGTCGGATGCGGGACTTTCGGTGGTACGTTGGACCGCGTCTCGCGCAGCGCGCGAAATGTCGCAGCCGATCCGCGCGATGATTTTCTATTGGGGTTTCCGTGCAGCGGAGCGGACGCGGTCGTTGTCCAGCGCGGGCGGGAAGTCTATTGCGGCCGCGGCCAGGTGGTCGTCACCTCGAATGCCGAGCCGATGGAGATGCGCGTCGGTCCGGGCACAGTCATCTCCTGGCGCGGTCTCAGCGTGCCGCGGGAGAAGCTGCGCGACGTTTTCGCGGATGCCGACGATATCGTGTCGAGGCCGCTCGACTGCGGTGCTCCGGCGATACGCTATCTGATGCGCTATTTGGCATTTCTGGCGGCGCCGGACATCACCAATATCGATCCCGCCCTTGGCGTCCACGTCGAGCAGACATTGCTCGATCTGGTCGGCCTTGCGCTCGGCGCAACTGGGGATGAGGCGCATCTTGCGCGCACGCGCGGGCTGGCAGCCGCCCGGCTGCAGGACATTGGGCGGTTCATCCGGCAGGAATTCGCTGATCCGAACTTCACGGCGACGTATGTTGCCGGTAGGCTCGGAGTGACACCCCGTTATGTCAATTCGCTGATGCACGACTCCGGCCGCAGTTTTGCCGAGCGTGTCATGGAGTTGCGATTGCAGAAGGCCCGCACGATGTTGGGCGATCCCCGCCATAATCGCCTCAAGGTCATCGACATCGCGTTGTCCTGCGGCTTCAACGATGTGTCTTATTTTAACCGCTGCTTCCGCCGCCGTTTTGGCGCCACTCCCACCAGTGTTCGCGGCGCAATGCATGGGGCGTCCTTCCAAACCGCGCAGGCGGAGGCGTGATGCTCACGACAGCGCACCGGTTGCGGCAACCGTGACACGCTGGAAATCAGCCTAGGCGATCCATCCGCAGCGGAACGCCAGGCGATCAGGATTCGCCGGATCAGGTTAAGCAGATCGTCTATGACGCCACGAGACTGCACGACTCGATCACCAATCTGCGACTGGTAGCCGTCACCACGCATTCCCGAGCGCTGAGCGACCTTTCCGAAGCGCTTGTTGCAGCCGTCACCAAGATCACCGGTAACACCCGCCCGCCTTGGGCACTAGGCGGCAGCGGGCAGGGAAGCTACTTCAAGGCCCCGGAGAGTGACGGACCGCTCAGAGATTGAGCGCGCACACCAAAAGCACAGGTCACGCGACAGAGAAGTCGGCGTTGGTGAGGGTGAGGCCGATGTCGAGTTTTGCGAACAGCACGCTTGAGCCGGCGCCGTTGCCGTCGGCGTCGTAATAGAGTTCGCCGGTGTCGGTCTCGTAGATGATGCGGTCGCTGGCGTCCGCCGCCAGGCCGGTCGTGTTTGCCCGGAAGGCCGCGGCCGCAAGCGTGCCGGGGGTGAGCGCCTTGAAGATCGCATCCGACAGCAGGAAGCGGTCGTCGGCGACGTTGAAGTCGGCGACGATATCGACGTTGCCGGCGCCGAGCGCGGTGGCGAAGACGAAGGTATCCTTGCCGCCCAGGCCCGTCAGCGTGTCGGCGCCGCCCTTGCCCTCCAGCCGATTGTCGCCGGCGTTGCCGGTGATGGTCTGGGCGAACTCGTTGCCGGTCAAGTCGATGCCCGATTTGCCGGCGCTGCCGTTGGTCTGCATGATCTCGACATGGACGCCGGCGCCGAGCTTGTAGTCGACGGCGGCGATCACCTTGTCGGTGCCCTGGCCCGCGCCTTCGACGATGACGTCTCCCGCGTTGAAGATGCGGTAGGTGTCGTTGCCGCCCAGCCCCTTCAGCGTGTCGGCCGCGCCGGCGCCGCCGTCATGCAGGATATTGTCGCCGGCATTGCCGGTGATGGTCTGCGCCAGCTTGTTGCCGGTGAGGTCGATCGCCGTGGTGCCGGCATTGGACCTGGTGCGCAGCAACTCGATGTCGGCGTCCGCGCCGAGCGCGTAGCTGACGCTGACTGCGACCGTGTCGGACCCGCCGCCGGTTGCCTCGACGACGATGTCGCCGGCGTCGTCGACATAATAGGTGTCGTCGCCGAGCAGACCTAGGAGCTTGTCGGCTCCGCCCTTGCCGTCGAGGACATTGTCGCCGTAGTTGCCGGTGATGGTCTGCGCCACCGCATTGCCGGTGAGCTTCAGGTCGTCTTCTCCTTTGGATAGGTAGGCAGCCAGAATTTCGATGTCGGCGTCGTCGGCCAATGCGTAGTTTTCAAACACCTTGACGCTGTCGGTGCCGCCGCCCGCGGTCTCGATGATGGTGTCGAAATCGCCCTCCAGGATGTAGAAGTCATTGCCGATGCCGCCGGTCAGCGTGTTGATGCCTGATCCGCCCCAGAGTGAGTCGTCGCCCCATCCGCCGAAGAGGGTGTCGTCGTCGGCGCCGCCAAGTAGGACGTCGTTGCCGTTGCCGCCGGCAATTATGTCGTTGCCCGAGCCGCCTTCGATGGAGTCGTCGCCGCCGAAGCCGTCGAGCTTGTCGTTGTTGCCGTGACCAAAGATGACGTCACGGACGGCATCGCCGAAAATTTCATCGGCAGAGTCGTCGCCGTTGGTCGTGCGAACGATCTCGGTGACCTGTGCGCTGATCTGGCCGCCGCTGCCGTCGGTGGTGTTGTCCTGCCAGGCCGTAACGAAGCTGCCGGACAGCAGGGCGGAAACCGACGAGCGGATGTCCAGGTCGCCGGAGGCGGTGACGGCGAATGCGTCGGTGACGGCTGCCCCGGCCGGCGTATAGACGCGGGCCCAGATGTCGTGATCGCCGGCGCTCAGCTGCTTCGTCCAGGAGACGACGATGAAGCCGTTCTCAAGGACGGTGATATCCGGATCGCCTTCGATCTGTGCGGAAGGCGTGTTGACCCGGATGTGGACATTGGGCGTCACATTGGTGCCGTTGCCGTTGAAGAGCTGCAGGGTGATTGCGCTGTTGCCGGTATCGGCTCCAGGCCAACCGGTGTCCTTGTAGGCCACTGCGAACCCGCCGTTCGCCAGCCCGACGACAGATGATTGTGTGTTGTCGCCGATGTCGGCCAGCACGAAGTCGTTGACCTTGGTGGTGCCGTCGGCATTGTAGATGCGGGCGCGGATGGTTTGCTCGGTCGGGCCGGTGTCCGTATAGGTCACGACGTAGCCGCCGGTGCTGAGCACGGCGACCGTGCCGTCGATCTGGTCGCCGGGAAGGCCGGCATTCACCTGGAAGCCGCCGCCCGCCTCGCCGTTGTTGTCGAACACGCGCTGATAGACATTGCCGTCGACGGTGTGCGTCGTGACGAACCCTCCGTCCGGTCGCGCGGCAAACTGGAAGTCTTCTCCGCCGGTGCCCGTGGTCAGCACGATCTCGTCGCCGAACGGCTGGCCGTGCGGCGAGAAGATATGACCCTTCAGCCCGGCGCCGCTCTCCTTCCAGGCGACCAGGACGCCGCCGCTGGCCAGCTCGATCACCTGCGGCGCGCCCATCGCCGAGATCGGCCCGTCATTGGGAGTCTGATACGTTCCGATGCGGTTGTGATTGGCGTCGTAGAAATCCACCTGGACGGTGCCGGCGCCGACGGCGCCGCTGCGATAGGCGACGACGAAGCCGCCGTTGGAAAGGCCCGTCACCTGCGGCAGCAACTGGTCGCCGGTGGTGAAGCTGTTGGCGGCGAACTGGCTGGTGGTGACGTTGGTCTGGTAGGTGCTGGTGATGGCCATCTTTGGTCCCTCAATGACAAAGATCGTCCCGCGCCTTGAGGCGCGGAGCGGTTCGTGGTTGCACTTGGAAAAGCGTGCCCGCTCGATCCCGGGGGCACGTTCGTCTGCCGCTCCTGGCGGCCGGAAATGAAAGCGACTATCGTCGGCCTTCCGACGTCTTCGTCGATCGCCGCGTTACGACGCGCGGCCCCGATATTCCCCTCGTCTGTTGCGGTCGGGCGTTGCGACCGCTTGCCGGCTGATTTTCCGGCGCCGCCCCGCGTCGATTCAGGGCCTGCCGGTCGGCGTGTTCCGCGGCGCCTCTATCGTTTCGTTTTGTTTCGATCTGATTTCGGATGAGCGCGCTCTTTGTTTCAGGTCCGTTACAAGGAAGAGTTGCAGCGGTACGGTTCGGCGAGCAGGGCTTCCATGATGGACATTCGTCTGATATATTGGACGAATGTCTTCTTCTTCTGACGATCCTTCCGCCGATCTGTCGCATCGCATCCGCCTCGAACGCAGCGGCCGCGGCTGGTCGCTCGCCGATCTCGCCCAGCGCTCGGGCGTCTCGAAAGCGATGCTGAGCGCCATCGAACGCGGCGAGACCAGCCCGACCGCCGCCCTGCTGGTGCGCATCGCCGCGGCCTTCGACCTGACGCTGTCGGCGCTGATCGCTAGGGCCGAGAAGGCGCAGGGCAGGCTTTTGCGCTCCGCCGAGCAGCCGCAATGGCGCGACCCCGCCACCGGCTATGTGCGCCGGCACGTTTCGCCGTCCTCGGACAGCCCGCTGGAACTGATCCGGGTGGAGATGCCGGCGGGGCAGTCGGTGAGCTTTCCCGCCGCTTCCTACACTTTCGTCCGTCATCTGATCTGGCTGATCGACGGGCGGCTCGACTTCCACGAGGGTTCGCTCGTGCATGAGATGCATGCCGGCGACTGCCTGGAGCTCGGTCCGCCGACGGACTGCACCTTCCATGCTCCGGGGCCTGCGCCAGCCGTCTATCTGGTGGTCGTGCTGAGGCGCTGACGATGCGTAAACGCAGGCGCATCGGCGACAATCTGGGGCCGCCGCTCGACGATTATGAGGGTGCGCCCTGGAAGGGCGGCGATCCCCATCGCTTCCTGCAGTGGAAGCGCGCGCATGACGCCGCCTGGAAACCGAAGTCGCGCGACATCGCGCTGTTCAGGCTGGCCAAGGCCGAAGCGCTGGGGCTCACCTATGAGGAATACACCCTCGAACTGCTGGAGCGCGGCAGGCATCTGCAAGCGGAGGACGCTGCGCGTATCGGCGAGATCAAGCGGTCACGAAAACGGAGACGGTGAAGCATGTCGGATGATATTTTGCTGGAGCAGGCCGCGGACGGGCCGGAGGAGGCGCCGATCGCAATCGAGGCATTGACGGCCTTGCCCGACGTCCAGCGGCGGCTGAGCGAGATTCTCGTCGCGGTGGTTGCCGGCGGCGGATCAGTCAGCTTCATGCACCCGCTTGCGCCGGAGGCGGCGGATGCCTTTTGGGAGACGTCGCTGGCGGCCGCCGGGCGCGGCGAACGCGTCGTGCTCGGCGCCTGGATCGGCGGAGTCTTGGCCGGAACCGTCACGCTGCTGCTGGATTTCCCACCTAACCAGCCGCACCGGGCCGAGATTGCCAAGCTGATGACCCATCCGGATTTTCGCGGCAGGGGCATTGCTCGACGGCTGATGCTCGCAGTCGCGCAGGCCGCAGTGGAGCGCGGCAAGACGTTGCTCGTCCTGGACACCGCGACGGAGGATGGGGCAGGGGGACTCTACGAAAAGCTCGGCTTCCGGCTTGCCGGCGAGATACCCGACTTCGCGCTGAAGCCGCATGGCGGGCTGACGGGGACGCTGGTCTACTGGAAGCGGATCGGCGCTTCGGCGTGACGGCCGCATACCGCAAAAGCCGATCCGAATCGGTGACAAAACCCTGTTGACGCAAGGTACAACCGGCCCTATTGTCCGCGCCCATGAAGACGATCCTCATTCTCGTAGGAATGCGCATGGGCAAGGCGGTGTAACCGCCGGGCGACGTCCTCCCATGCGCTAAACGCAGGCTCCCTCCCGGGGGCCTTTTTTATTGCCCACGATACGACTAGACGATCAGCAGCGCCGACGGCGGCGGAAGAGACGGGATATTCGAGATGACGAGCACGGCCAAGGGCGAGAGCGGCAGGCGCGAGATGACGGGCGCCGAGATGGTGGTCCAGGCGCTCAAGGACAACGGCGTCGAGCATATTTTCGGCTACCCCGGCGGCGCCGTTCTGCCGATCTACGACGAACTGTTCCAGCAGGAGGATGTCCAGCACATCCTGGTCCGCCATGAGCAGGGGGCGGGGCATGCCGCGGAGGGCTATGCGCGCTCGACCGGCAAGGCCGGCGTCATGCTGGTCACCTCCGGCCCCGGCGCCACCAACGCGGTGACGCCGCTGCAGGACGCGCTGATGGATTCGATCCCGCTGGTCTGCATCACCGGGCAGGTGCCGACCTCGCTGATCGGCTCCGATGCTTTCCAGGAATGCGACACCGTCGGCATCACCCGGCCGTGCACAAAACACAACTGGCTGGTCAAGGACGTCAACGAGCTCGCCTCGATCATCCACGAGGCGTTCCATGTCGCCACGACCGGGCGGCCGGGGCCGGTGGTCGTCGACGTGCCGAAGGATGTGCAGTTCGCCAGGGGCGTCTACACGCCGCCGCAGACGGCGCCGCGCACCAGCTACCAGCCGAAGGTGCAGGGCGACCTTGACAAGATCAAGGAGGCGGTGGCGCTGCTGGCATCCGCCCGGCAGCCGGTCATCTATACCGGCGGCGGCGTGGTCAATTCCGGTCCCGAGGCGAGCCATCTGCTGCGCGAACTGGTCGACCTCACCGGCTTTCCGATCACCTCGACGCTGATGGGGCTGGGCGCCTATCCGGCCAGCGGCAGGAACTGGCTCGGCATGCTCGGCATGCACGGCACCTACGAAGCCAACATGGCCATGCACGACTGCGACGTGATGCTGTGCATCGGCGCGCGCTTCGACGACCGCATCACCGGCCGCATCAACGCGTTCTCGCCGAACTCGAAGAAGATCCACATCGACATCGACCCGTCCTCGATCAACAAGAACGTGCGCGCCGACGTTCCGATCATCGGCGATGTCGGCCGCGTGCTGGAGGATCTGGTGCGGCTGTGGCGGGCGACCGCCAAGGCCGACAAGAAGGCGCTGCATCCGTGGTGGGAGCAGATCGCCCGCTGGCGGGCCCGCGATTCGCTGGCCTACAGGAACAGCAACGACGTCATCATGCCGCAATACGCGATCCAGCGGCTTTACGAGCTGACGCGCGACAAGGACGTCTACGTCACCACGGAAGTCGGCCAGCACCAGATGTGGGCGGCGCAGCATTTCCATTTCGACAAGCCGAACCGCTGGATGACCTCCGGTGGCCTGGGCACCATGGGCTACGGCCTGCCGGCCGCGCTCGGCGTGCAGATCGCCCATCCCGATGCGCTGGTCATCGACATCGCCGGCGACGCCTCGGTGCAGATGACGATGCAGGAGATGAGCTGCGCGGTGCAGTACGATGCGCCGATAAAGATCTTCATCCTCAACAACCAGTACATGGGCATGGTGCGGCAGTGGCAGCAGCTGCTGCACGGCAACCGGCTGTCGCATTCCTACACCGAGGCGATGCCGGATTTCGTGCTGATGGCGCAGGCTTTCGGAGCGCATGGCATTCGCTGCGAGAAGCCGGGCGACCTCGACGACGCGATCAAGGAGATGATCGACGTCAGGAAGCCGGTGCTGTTCGACTGCCGCGTCGCCAACCTCGCCAACTGTTTTCCGATGATCCCGTCGGGCAAGGCGCATAACGAGATGCTGCTGCCTGACGAGGCGACAGACGAGGCGGTGGCGAACGCCATCGACGCCAAGGGGCGGGAGTTGGTGTAGGTTGAAGTAAGACGCGGCAGGAGTTATGTCTTACCGCGTCTTACTTTGTTGAAAGGCTTGATCGTGAACGCCAGAGCAAAGATGTCGAGCAAGGGCCAGATTGTGGTGCCAAAATCGATCCGCGATGCACATGGTTGGGGCGAGGGCACCGAGTTCGAATTTGTCGACAGGGGCAAAGGCGTACTCGTCCAACCAGTCGAAGACTTCGATCCGAGATTTCCTCCGATAGCGGTCGAGGAATTTCTGGCCGGCCGAATTAAGATCGACCAGCCGTTCCCCACAGACAAGGAAATAGAAGAGACTTTGTTAACCGAAGCAGCACGGCGGTTCGATGCGACTGGCCGTTGATACAAATGTCTTGGCCAGGGCGATGATAGATGACGGCTCGGAGCAGGCACGCCGCTCTAGGCAATGTTTCCTCGACTATGAAGTCTTTGTCCCTGATACGGTTTTGCTGGAGACAGAATGGTTGCTTAGAAGCCGCCTCAAGATATCCCGTGAAGCAATCAACACGCTGTTTTCACGCCTCATCTCGTCTTCCACCGTGTTTTTTGAAGACAGGATCAAGATCGGGACGGCGGTTACAGCCCATGCAAAGGGCTTGGATTTCGCAGATGCGCTGCACCTCCTCACGAGCAAGAACTGCGCCTCGATGGTTACGTTCGATGAAGATTTCATCAAGCGGCATACCGCGGTCGAAGACGCAATGCCCGTCCATCAGCCTCAATGACGTGACAACTCTCCTCCAACATCTGAAGACCCTCCCATGAACCCCCACCTCCAGCCCACCGGCTCCGCCTATTTCATCGCCCGCGAGACGGAGCGCCCCGAAACGCATACGCTGTCGGTGCTGGTCGACAACGAGCCGGGCGTGCTTGCGCGGGTCATCGGCCTGTTCTCCGGCCGCGGCTACAACATCGAAAGCCTGACGGTCTCCGAGACCGAGCACGAAAGGCACCTGTCGCGCATCACCGTCGTGACACGCGGCACGCCGCACGTGCTCGAGCAAATCAAGCACCAGCTCGAGCGCATCGTGCCGGTGCACCGCGTCGTCGACCTGTCGGTGCGGGCCGGCGAACTCGGACAGGACAAGCCGCTGGCGCGCGAGCTGGCACTGGTCAAGGTGACGGGGAAGGGCGACGATCGCGTCGAGGCGCTGCGGCTGGCCGAGGCGTTCCGGGCGAAAGTGATCGACGCCAATACCGAGCATTTCATCTTCGAGATCACCGGCGCGGTGGCCAAGATCGAGCAGTTCATCGCCATCATGAAGCCGCTCGGGCTGGTCGAGGTGTGCCGCACCGGCGTGGCGGCGATGAACCGCGGCCCGCAGGGGATGTAATCCCTATCGGTACTGGAGCATCGCCGGATCGAGCGTGTAGAGATGGCGGGCTCTGCCGACGCCGCGCAGCGCGAAGCGCCCGACCGACACGAAGTTGGACCGCTCCGCCTCGGGCAGCAACTCGATGAATTCGGACGAGCACAGGATCCGGCGATCGACCGAGTGGCACATGGCCGCGATGCGGCTCACCTCGTTGACGGCGGAGCCGACCACCGTGAAGTCGAGGCGGTCGGGACTGCCGATGTTGCCGTAATAGACATCGCCGAAATGCACGCCGAGATGGACGTTCGCGGCCGGCAACCCTTCGGCGGTGCGCCGCTCGGCCAGGTTGCGCAGCTTTTGCCCCAGGGCCCGCCCGGCCGCCATCGCTGCCATGGAGGCCTCCTTCAGATCGGGGCCTGAGAAGATCGCCAGCACGCCGTCGCCGATCAGCTTCAGCACGTCGCCGCCGGCGTCGTGGACGGAACCGATCACCGCTTCGGCGTAGTCGTTGAGCAGGGTTATCATCTGCTCCGACGGCAGCTCCTCCGAAAGCCGCGTGTAACCGGTAAGGTCGGAAAACCACAGGACGGCGCTGATCTTCTCGACGCGGCCGCGAACGATGCCGCCCTGCAGCACGCGGCGGCCGGCGTCGCGGCCGAGATAGGTTTCGACCAGAGTGCCGGCGAGCCGCGTCTGCGCCGCCAGCCGCAGCGCCAGTGCAAGCTGCGTGGTCAGCCTCTTGAGCGCCTCGATGTCGGCGTCGCTGAAGCCCTGCGGCGCCGCAGTCGTCCACCTGGCGTAGAAACCGTCGGCGTCTTCCACGCTCGGCGCGTCGCGCAGCCGATGGACGACGGCGAGATAATCGGTCTGGCCGGCCAGACGCAGCTCCTCGAACTGCGGATAGTTCAAGGTCTCGCCCTCGATCAGGCGGCAGCGCATGTAGATCTGGCCGTCCCGCAGCATGTGGAAGAAAGGATTGCGCTGCCAGTTCTCCCAGCTTTCGTCCTCGTCGCGGACGGGCTGGAACTCGTTGTCGCGAAGATTGGCGACAGGGTCCTCTTCCCAGATCAGCGCGCGTCCTTCGTAGAGCGGATGCAGCGTGTCGATGATGACGAGGCCGCGGCTGAGCCGGCAGCCCGCGGCGATGCATCGTTCCGAGAAACCGCGCACGAGCACGGCCTCGTCGGCCCCGGCCAAACCGGCCTCAGCCAACCAGTCCAGGATCGAGTCGACGGATTCGGGCCGCATGCGATTTTATTAGCACGGTTGGGCGGGATCGGCGAAACTGATGCTGCCCGTTTGTGGCGGCTCGTGGGCCAGCGCCTTGGCCGGCGGCCGGGAATTTTGTCTCGAAGGAGGCTTCATGGGCTGCATTTCAACAGGACGAATGATCCCGGCCGCCGACAGCGATGCGGTGCACGGCAAAGTGGTTTGGGTGCCGGCAAAGTCCCTCTGGGTGACGAGTCTGTCGGCGATCGCCCTGATCGGCGGTCCACTGACATTTTCGTTGGACGCGCTGGTGGTGTTCGTCGTGCTGACAGCCGTCACGATCTGCCTCGGCCATTCGGTCGGAATGCACCGCCTGCTGATCCACCGGTCGTTCAAGGTGCATATCTTGATCGAGCGCGCGCTGGTCTATCTCGGCACGCTGGTGGGCATGGCCGGACCATTCGGCATGATCTACGCGCATGATATCCGTGACTGGGCGCAGCGGCAGAAGCAGTGCCACGACCTCTACGCGCATCGCCGGTCCTTCCTGCGGGATGCATTCTGGCAGATGCATTGCAGGGTCGATCTGGACCGTCCGCCACGCTTCGTCATCGAGCCGGCCGTCGCCAACGATCGCTTTTATTGGTTCCTCGAAGCCACCTGGATGGTGCAGCAGCTCCCGCTGGCGCTGCTTCTCTATTGGTTGGGCGGCCTGCCCTGGGCGATCTGGGGCGTCGCCGTGCGAGTGCCGGTGTCGCTTGCCGGCCATTGGCTGGTCGGGCATTTCGCGCATCGCGGCGGCGAGCAGGGCTGGTGCGTCGATGGCGTCGCCGTGCAGGGCTACAATCTCCCGAAGTTCGGGCTGGTCACGTTCGGCGAGAGCTTTCATGGAAATCACCACGCCTTTCCGGAATCCGCCCGGCTGGGGCTCGAACCCGGGCAACTGGACCTCGGCTGGACCTTTATCCGGTTTCTCGAACGGCTGGGGCTTGCCTCGGCGATCAAGACGCCCCGCAACATCGTGCATCGGGCCGGGCTGAGGCGTCTGGCGCCGGCGAACATGCGGCAGGTGCCGGGACCCCGCAACGAGCTTACCGCATAAGCTTGTCACCGTGACAAATCGGAGGGTGACTTCCAATTGGGAATTAGGTCAGTAATACTGACATAAAATAGATACCGGAACGCCCGATGCCCTTCGACACGTTTCTCGCCCTGCTCGTCTATGCCTTCGTCACCTCGATCACGCCGGGACCGAACAATCTCATGCTCCTGGCGTCGGGCGTGAATTTCGGCTTCGTGCGCACCATCCCGCATATGGCCGGCATCGCCATCGGCTTTCTGGCGCTGCTGCTGGCGGTCGGGCTCGGACTCGGCGCCGTGCTGAAAGCGTTTCCCGCGCTTGAGCTAGTGCTGAAGGTCGCCGGCGGCGCCTACCTGCTCTACCTCGCCTGGAAGATCGCCATGTCGCGCACGCTGGGCGGCGTCGATGGCAAGTCGCGGCCGATGACGTTCCTGGAGGCGGCTGCCTTCCAGTGGGTGAACGCGAAGGCGTGGGCGATGGCGGTCGGCGCCATGTCGCTCTACACCAATCCGGCGCAGCCTTTCTTCTCGGTGCTGGTGATCGGCTTCGCCTTCGCCGCCGTCAATTTCCCGAGCGTCTCGACCTGGGCCGGCTTCGGTATGGCATTGCGCGGCTTTCTCGCCGATCCGGTGCGGCTGAAGTGGTTCAAC
This sequence comes from Kumtagia sp., assembly GCF_059502445.1. NCBI lineage: Bacteria > Pseudomonadati > Pseudomonadota > Alphaproteobacteria > Hyphomicrobiales > Phyllobacteriaceae > Kumtagia > Kumtagia sp. The sequence goes on along the minus strand of NZ_JCACER010000020.1, from coordinate 30,909 downwards.
ATCGCGATGGGCCTGCTGCTGGCGGCGACTCTCTGGCCGATGCTGAGGTGACGCCGCCCGGCTCACCGCCCATTAAATGTTCTTAATGTAGGGTTCCGGCCGCTGTCCGGCCCCTCGGCGCGACTATCTATCGGGGGGTAATGACCCTGGCGCAGATATTTGCCGACCGCCAGATCGCGGGGTCCCGGAACGATGCGCCACAAGGGTTTGTTCTCGATCCTCCTGCTCGCCGGGGCCGTCGGCGCGGCCTTCGTGCTTACGCCGGGGCTGGCCGACAGGACGTCACGGCTTCTTGCAACGGACCGCGCCGTCTCGGCGGCGGACGCAGGCCACCAGGGCCCGCGTGCAGCGACCGTCACCACCGCCGTCGCCAGCACAGCCGATTTTCCGATCCGCCGCTACGCCATCGGCTTCGTCACCTCGCCGGCGGTGGTGGAGATCGGTGCCAGGGTGTCGAGCCAGGTGACGGCGATTAAGGTGAAGGACGGCCAGATGGTAAAGGCCGGCGACGTGCTGTTGCAGCTCGACGACCGCGCCTTGCAGGCGGCGGTCGACCGCGACCAGGCGATGCTCGACAAGGATCAGGCGCTGCTGGTCAGCGCCCAGGCGGACCTCGGGCGGGCCAAGGACCTCGTCGCCACCAGGATCGGAACGCAGCAGTCCTACGACCAGGCGCTTGCGGCGGAGAAGTCGGCGGCCGCCACCGTGGCGGCCGACCAGGCGCAGCTCGACGCCGACACGGTGCAGCTCGGCTTCGCCACCGTCACCGCGCCGATCGCCGGCCGGCTGGGGCAGGTGAACACGACGATCGGCGATCTTGTCGGTCCGAACACCTGCGGCACGGCGGTCGCCGCGCTGGTGACGATCACGCAGATGGACCCGCTCGAGGTGCAGTTCGATCTGCCCGAGAAGGAGCTCGGCCTGCTGCAGAAAGGGCTTGCCTCGCCGGCACCGCCGACGGTGATGCTGCACAAGGACGGCGATCCCACGCCGATCGGCACCGGCACCGTCGACTTCATCGATTCCAGCGTCGACACCGCCTCCGGCACCTTCGCGGTCAAGGCGACCGTGCCCAATCCAGGGCTGACGCTGTGGCCGGGCCAATATGCCGACATCGTGGTGGAGGCCGGCACCATAACCGGCCTGGTCTCGGTTCCGACGGTCGCGGTGCAGGCCGGGCAGAAGGGCCCGTTCGTCTATGTGGTCAAGCCCGACGATACCGTCGCCGTGCGGCAGGTGACGGTCGCCGTCAGCCAGGGCGACACCAGCGCCATCGGCGGCGGGCTGAAGAGCGGCGAGCGGGTGGTGGTCGAGGGGCAGATAAGGCTGAGCGAGAGCACGCCGGTAAGGGAGGGCGGGACGTGAGCGGCCGGGTGCCGCGCTTTACCCTCCCCCTTGAGGGGAGGGTCGCGGAGCAACCCGCTCGGCACGAGCGGGTTTGCGAAGCGGGGAGGGGTCGCAGATGAAGTGCTCCATTCCGAAGCTACCCCACCCCGGTTCGCAGGCTTCGCTTCGCTCAACCTGCCCGCCGACCCTCCCCTCGAGGGCAGGGCAATCGTATATGACAAGCGGCAAGCAACTCGGCCGTCTCGTACCCCCACCCCTAACCCCTCCCCACAAGGGGGAGGGGAACTTTGCGGCCGCTTTGCCGCGCAAAACCGTCGACGATTGGCGCTTGCCGCGGGTGCAAGCGAATCCCCCTCCCCCTTGTGGGGAGGGGTTAGGGGTGGGGGTAGCCTCATATGCGATTGCCCTTCCCTTGAGGGGGAGGGTTAAGCGGCGCCAGACGGATGCGACCCCATGATCTCCGAATTCTGCATACGGCGCCCGGTCGCGACGCTGCTGATGTCATTCGCGCTCGTGCTGGGCGGGCTGTTCGCCTACAAGTTCCTGCCGGTGGCCGCACTTCCCAGCGCCGAATTCCCGGTCGTCAACGTCTCGGCGCAACTGGCCGGCGCGTCGCCCGAGACCATGGCGACCTCGGTGGCGACGCCGCTGATAAAGCAGTTCGCCACCATCGCCGGTATCGATTCGATCGCCACGACGAACTCGCTGGGGTCGACCTCGATCGCCATCCAGTTCGGGCTCGACCGCGACATCGACGCGGCGGCGGCCGACGTGCAGGCGGCGATCGCCCGTACGCTGAAGACGCTGCCGCCGCAGATGACCAGCCCGCCGAGCTACCGCAAGGTCAATCCGGCCGACCAGCCGATCCTCTTGATGGCGCTCGCCAGCGATACGGTGCCGCTGACCGACCTCGACGCCTTCGCCGAGAACGTGATCTCGCCGGCGCTGTCGACCATCGACGGCGTGGCGCAGGTGGCGATCTTCGGCAGCCAGAAATTCGCGGTGCGCATCCAGATCGACCCGACCGCGCTGGCGGCGCGCGGCATCGCCATCGACACGCTGCAGAACGCCATCGCCGCGGCCAACAGCAACACGCCGCTCGGCACGCTGACCAACGAGCGCCAGCAGCTGACGATCACCGCCGACACCCAGCTCGACAACGCCGCCGCCTTCTCCGACCTGATCATCGCGACGCGCGACGGGCGCCCGGTGCGGCTGGGCGACGTGACGCGGGTGATCGACTCGGTCGAGACCACGACGACGGCGAGCTGGTACGACGGCACGCGCGCCATCCTGCTCGCCGTGCAGCGCCAGCCGGACGCCAACGCGGTCGACGTGGTCGACCGCGTCAAGGCGATGCTGCCTTCCTTCGACGGCCAGCTTCCAGCCGCCGCCGGCATAAAGCTGCTCAACGACCGCTCGACCTCTATCCGCCAGGCGGTGGCAACGCCGCCGGATCCCCCTCCCCCTTGTGGGGAGGGGTTAGGGGTGGGGGTAAGATCACAGTCGGACACGACCAAGTCGCACCAGAACGTCTTCCTGCGCGGCTACGACCGGATGCTGCGCCTGTGCCTGCGCTTCCGCCTCCTCGTCCTGCTGATCTTCTTCGCCACCACGGCGCTGTCGGTGTGGCTGCTGATGGTCTCGCCGAAAGGCTTTTTCCCGCAGGAGGACATCGGCCAGCTTTCGGTCATCACCGAGGCGCGCCAGGACATCTCGTTCGACGCCATGGCCAGGCTGCAGGGCCAGGTGGCTGACGTGTTCGCCAAGTCGCCCCATGTCGCGCATGTCGCCTGGTCGGTGGGCGGCGGCGGGGGCGGCGGTTCGGCGCCGATGAACAACGGCCGCCTGTTCGTCGAGCTGAAGCCCAAGGACCAGCGGCCCAATCTGGAGACGGTGCTGGCCGATCTGAGACGACAGCTCGCCGACATTCCCGGCATCAACAGCTACATGGTGCCGGTGCAGAACCTGAACATCGGCACGCGCGCCTCCAAGAGCCAGTACCAACTCGTCGTGCAGGGGCTGGACACCGGCGCGACCGACCAGTGGGCGCAAAAGCTCGCCGACGCGATGAGCCGCGACCACCGCGGTTTTCTCGACGTCACCACCGACCTCACCGAGAACGCCCTGCAGGCGACGCTGGTGATCGACCGCGACAAGGCGGCTAACCTCGGCATCGACGCCGACACGCTGCGTTCGACGCTCTATGGCGGCTTCGGTACCGAGCAGATCTCGACCATCTACGGCTCGGCCGACAGCTATCAGGTGATTTTGGAGCTAGATCCACGCATCGACTGGACGCCGGAGCGCATCCAGTCGATCCGCGTGCGCACGGCGAGCGGCAGCCTGGTGCCGATCGGCGCCTTCGGCCGGGTCGAGCGCACCGCCGGGCCGCTGACGGTCAACCAGCTCGGCCAATTGCCGGCGGTGACGATCTCCTACAATCTGCCGCAAGGCGTGGCGCTGGGCGACACGGTCACCCGCATCGACGCGCTGAAACAGCAGATCGAGATGCCGCCGACGATCTCGACCACCTTCGCCGGCACGGCCAAGACCTTCCAGGATTCGCTGGCCAACCAGGGTTTTCTGATCGGCGGCGCCATCCTGACCATCTATATCGTGCTCGGCATCCTCTACGAGAGTTTTGTCCACCCGCTGACGATCCTGACCGGCCTGCCGTCGGCGGTGGTCGGCGCGCTGCTGGCGCTGATGCTGGCCGGGATGGACGTGTCGATCATCGCCATCATCGGCATTCTGATGCTGATCGGTATCGTCAAGAAGAACGGCATCATGATGGTCGACGTGGCGCTGAATCTCAGGCGCGAGGGCATGGCGCCGGACGAGGCGATCCACCGCGCCTGCCTGATGCGCTTCCGGCCGATCATGATGACGACGCTGGCCGCGCTGATGGGCACGCTGCCGATCGCGCTCGGCGCCGGCGCCAGCGCCGAGCTGCGCCAGCCGCTGGGCGTCGCCGTGGTCGGCGGCCTGCTGGTCTCGCAAGTGCTGACGCTGTTCATCACGCCGGTGATCTACGTCTACATGGAGCGGCTTTCGGAGTGGCTGCTGCGGCTGGCGCCGTCGCGCGAGCCAAAGCCGGCGGCGTAGGGCAGGGCGGCTTCGCCGGTGTTGCGGCAGGGCATATGACAAACGACAGTACTTGCGCCGCTTCGTACCCCCACCCCTGACCCCTCCCCTCAAGGGGGAGGGGGACTTTGCGACCGCCATGCCGAGCGAAATCGTCACCGATTCATGTCTCGCACAACAGTGGCAAGATCCCCCTCCCCCTTGAGGGGAGGGGGTGGGGGTAGCTCCATTTGCGATTGCCCTGGGTGTTACGGGCTGAGCCACCGCCCGGTGGTGCAATTCCCGGCACCATGTGCGGCTTGTCTGCACACCGACGCGGTTCTAGACTTCGCCGATGTCCCACGACCATGACCACGACAACGACCTCGACCCGATGGCCGCGCGGGTGCGGGCGCTGGAGACCATCCTCGTCCGCAAGGGGCTGGTCGATCCCCGGGCGATCGACGCCATCGTCGAGACCTACGAGACCAGGGTCGGGCCGCGCAACGGTGCGCGTGTGGTGGCGAAGGCGTGGAGCGATCAAAGCTATGCCGACTGGCTGAAACGGGACGCCACCGGAGCGATCGCCTCGCTCGGTTATACCGGACGGCAGGGCGAGCACATGCAGGCGGTGTTCAACGGCGAGGAGACGCACAACCTCGTCGTCTGCACGCTGTGCTCCTGCTACCCGTGGTCGGTGCTCGGCCTGCCGCCGGTCTGGTACAAGGCGCCGCCCTACCGCAGCCGTGCCGTCATCGATCCGCGCGGCGTGCTGGAGGAATTCGGCCTGACCCTGCCGCGGGACAGGAAAATCCGCGTCTGGGATTCGACCGCCGAGCTGCGCTACCTCGTCGTGCCGATGCGGCCGGCCGGCAGCGAGGGCTGGGACGAGGAACGGCTGGCCGGCCTGGTGACGCGCGATTCGATGATCGGCACCGGGCTGGCGCTGGAGCCCGCGCCATGAACGGGCCGCAGGACCTTGGCGGGCAGATGGGGTTCGGGCCCGTCGCGCCGGAACAGGACGAGCCGTATTTCCACGCGGAATGGGAGAAGCGGGCGCTGGGCGTGACGCTGTGCGCCGGCGCGATGGGCGCCTGGACCATCGACGAGAGCCGCCACATGCGCGAGTCGCTGCATCCTGCGGATTATTATGCGTCCAGCTATTACGAAATCTGGATCAAAGCGCTGGAGCGGCTGCTGGTGCGCCACCAATTCCTGACCGAGGAGGAACTGGCGCGCGGCGAGGTGCTGTCGCCGGCGGCGGCGCCGAAGCGCGTGCTGAAGGCCGAAAACGTCGCGGCGGTGCTGGCCAAGGGCGGACCGTGCGACCGGCCGGTGGACGCCGCGCCGCGCTTCAAGGCTGGCGACCGGGTGCGGACGAAGAATTTTCATCCGGCCGGCCATACCCGACTGCCGCGGTATGCGCGGGGTAGGCTCGGCGTGGTGGAGGCGGTGCGCGCGGGTTTTGTCTTTCCCGACACCAATGCGCATGGCGGGGGCGAGCAGCCGCAGCATGTCTACACGGTGGTGTTCGACGCCGGCGAGATCTGGGGCGAGGGCGCCGACCCGACGCCTACGGTCTCGATCGACGCCTGGGAGAGCTATCTTGAGCCGGCGTGAAGCCGCCGGAGCGCCGTTGCCGCCGGGGGTGAACGAGCCGGTCTTCGCCGAGCCCTGGCAGGCTGAAGTTTTTGCGATGGTCGTCGCGCTGCACGAAAGCGGCCTGTTCTCATGGAGCGAGTGGGCGGAGATGTTGTCGGCCGAGGTGCATCGCGCCGATGCGGCGACGGACGGCCACGACTACTACGAGCATTGGCTTGCGGCGCTGGAGAAGCTGCTGGCGAAGAAGGGCGTGGCGGCGCCCGCCGCCGTCGACGTGCTGGCGGCGGCCTGGCAGCGCGCGGCGCATGCGACGCCGCACGGCAAGCCGATCCTTTTGGAGAATGATCCCGCACACGGCGCGGAGCTGCCATGAAACGCACAATCGCCGCGCCGGAATTCGCGCACTATCCCGATGCGTGGCACATGTCGCCCGTGCTGGACACCGGCGATTTCGTCTTCCTGTCCGGGCAGACCGGCTGGCGGCCGGACGATACCGTGGCCTCGGACCCGGAAGAACAGTTCCGCGACGTGTTCGAGTTCCTGAAAGCGAATCTCGCCGCGGCCGGGCTGAGCTTCGCCGATGTCGTCGAGATGACCAGCTATCACATCGGGCTGAAGAAACATCTGCTGGCCTTCGTGAAGGTGAAGGACGAATACGTGTCAGCTCCCTATCCCGCGTGGTCGGCAATCGGCGTGAGCGAGTTCATCAGCGACGGGACGCTGGTCGAGGTCAGGGTGATCGCCCGCCGGTGACGACGTGCGGTTCGTCGCCTAATCCCGCTCGAGGCTCGCATCGATCAGCAGCTCGGCGTTCCTGGCGACAGCGGCCGCCGGACCGCCCGGCCCGAACAGCTGGCCGCTGATATAGGCCCCCTCGATCAGCAGCAGCAGGCCGTCGCCCAGCGCGTCGGGATCGGCGGCACCCATGTCTTTCGCCATCTGCCGCAGGCGGCGGCGCAGCTCGCGCTTGTTGGCCTCGCCGACCGCGCGCGCCGGATGGCCGGCCTCGGGATACTCGACCGCCGCATTGGTCATGCCGCAGCCGCGGTAATTCTGCATCACCGCGCGTTCGCCGACGCGCGACAGGAAGGCGAGGATCTGCCGGCGCGGGTCGCCGGGATGGGCGTCGACCGCTTCATCGAAACGCTTCCAGAACTCCGTTTCGTAGACCCGCAGATAGGACGCCGCGAGCTCGTCTTTCGACTCGAAAGCCCGGTAGAGGCTGGGTTTTGTGACGCCCGCCTGCTTGACGATCTCGTCGACCCCGATGGCGCGGATGCCTTCCAGGTAGAAGAGCCGGCGCGCCGTGTCGAGAATGCGCTCGGCGGCACGCGGGCCCTGGCGGTTGCCGTAGGGTGCCGAGGTCGGGTTCAGGATTTTTTCGTCGCTCATCGGTGCGGTCGCTTGACAATGTTACTGAACGGTACGTATCTGGCGATAGATACGTACCGGTGAGTCACATGACAATAGCAAATTCGCGTCCGTTCGGCCAGCGCTACGCTTTCGTGGTGGTCGGCGTCATCTTCCTGTGCCTGCTGATCGCGGCCGGCCTGCGCTCGTCGATGTCGGTGATGATGGTGCCGCTGGAGGACGCCTTCGGCTGGCGGCGCGACGTCATCTCGCTGGCCGCCGCCGTCGGCATCTTCATCTACGGCCTCGCCGGGCCGTTCGCGGCGGCGCTGATGGAGCGCATTGGGCTGCGGCGCACGCTGCTGGCGGCGCTTTTGATCATGTCCGCCTCGACGGCGCTAAGCCTGCTGATGACAAAACCCTGGCAACTCGTGGCGACCTGGGGCGTGCTGTCCGGCGTCGGCTCCGGCGCGGTCGCGACCGTGCTCGGCGCAACAATCGTCAACCGCTGGTTCAAGACCAATCGCGGGTTGATGATGGGGCTGATGTCGGCGAGCGCGGCGACCGGACTGCTCGTCTTCCTGCCGGTGCTGGCGGCGCTGTCGCAATGGGGCGGCTGGCAGCCGGTGGCGATCGCGGTCTCCGTCGCCACCGCGGCACTCGTGCCGCTGGTCTGGCTGCTGGTGCCGGAACGGCCGTCCTCGATCGGGCTGACCCGCTACGGCGCCGACGGCCCCGAGCCGGTAGCCGCGGCCGCTTCCGGGAACTTCCTGACCCACACGCTGTCGACGCTGCGCAAGGCGGCGGGGACGCGGGTGTTCTGGTATCTGTTCGCCACCTTCTTCATCTGCGGCTTCACCACCAACGGGCTGGTCGGCACGCATCTCATCGCTTTCTGCGGCGACATGGGCATCCCGGAAGTGCAGGCGGCGGGGCTGCTCGCCGTGATGGGCGTTTTCGACCTGATCGGCACGACCTTCTCCGGCTGGCTGACCGACCGTTTCGACCCGCGAAAACTGCTCGGCGTCTATTACGCGGTGCGCGGCCTGGCGCTGATCTACCTGCCGCTGTCCGGCTTCTCGCCGTGGGCGCTCGCGGTCTTCGCGGTGTTTTACGGGCTCGACTGGATCGCCACCGTGCCGCCGACGCTGAGGCTGTCCAACGAGGCGTTCGGCGACCGCAGCGGCCCGCTGGTGTTCGGCTGGATCGTCGCCGGCCACCAGGTCGGCGCCGCGGCCGCTGCCTTCTTCGGCGGTTACATGCGCGAGTTGCAGGGCGACTACGACCTGGCCTTCCAGATCGCCGGCCTGACGGCGATCGGCGCCGCGGCGCTGTCGCTGCTGATCCGGCCGACCTGGCCGCGGGAGGAAATGGCCGAGCCGCAGGCGGCGTAAGCGGCTTCACCCCGCCGCCAGGCACATCCTCGCCATTTCATGATTTCGGCGGCGTCGCTCGAGGGCGGAACCCATCCGGAGCTTGCTCTCGGGGCGAGAATCCTGTCTTTCAGTCCGATGGAATTCTCGCCGCAACAAGACGACGCGCTGAAGGCGGTGGCGGCCTGGCTGAAGACCGGCCGGCCGCAGATCTTCCGCCTGTTCGGCTATGCCGGCACCGGCAAGACGACACTCGCCCGCTATTTCGCCGAGCATGTCAACGGCCAGGTGCAGTTCGCCGCCTTCACCGGCAAGGCCGCGCAGGTGCTGCGCTCGAAGGGTGCCGCCAACGCCCGCACCATCCATTCGCTGATCTACCGGCCGCGCGGCGAGGAGGCGGTGGCCGACGAGGCGACGGGAAAAACCTCGATGTCGCCGACCTTCTCGCTCAACCGCCAGAGCCCGATCGCCAAGGCCAAGCTCGTCGTCGTCGACGAGTGCTCGATGGTCGACGAGGCGCTCGGCCGCGACCTTTTAAGCTTCGGCACGCCGATCCTGGTGCTGGGCGATCCCGGCCAATTGCCGCCGATTTCCGGCGGCGGCTTCTTCACCGAGCACGATCCGGATTTCCTGCTCACCGAGATCCACCGGCAGGCGCGCGACAACCCGATCATCCGGCTGGCGCTCGACGTGCGCGAGGGCAGGGAGTTCATGAAGGGCGACTATGGCACCGCCCAGGTGATCGGCCGCGAGGAGGTCACGCAGGAACTCGTGCTGAAGGCCGATCAGGTGCTGGTCGGTACCAACCGCACGCGAAAACGCTACAACAAGCGGCTGCGCGAGCTGAAGGGTTTTTCCGCCGACTACCCGCAGGCGGGCGACAAGCTGGTCTGCCTGCGCAACGACCCTTCCAAGGGCCTGCTCAACGGCTCGCTGTGGAAGGTCATGACCTCGGCGCGCGAAACCGTGAAGCCGGGCATCAACCTGCTGGTCTCGCCGGAGGAGGACGATCCGGACCGCGGCGTCGCCAAGATCAAGCTGCTGAAGGCGGCGTTCGAGGATCCGGACGCCGAAATCCCCTGGCAGCAGAAGAAACGCTTCGACGATTTCGACTACGGCTATGCGCTGACCGTGCACAAGGCGCAGGGCTCGCAATGGAACGACGTGGTGCTGTTCGACGAAAGCTTCGCTTTCAAGGACACGCGCGACCGCTGGCTCTATACCGCGATCACACGGGCGGCGGAGCGGCTCACCGTGGTACGGTGAGGGCGGCGTTCACAGGCTATCCCCTTTCCTCCACCCATTCCCACGCCGCTTGCTCGTCCTCAGGCGCGAACTGCCTGAAATCGACCGGTGCCGCGTCGAGGAAGAGCCCGCGCGTCGCGGCGAGCGCCAGCCGGTCGCCGACCACCGCGCAGCGCCGCACATGCTCGCGCGCATGCGCCTTGCCCTGGCGGATGGTGTCGGGCGCGACCTCCTGCCAGTCCACGCCCTCGTTGTCGACGACGCGCAGCAGCACGTCGATCTGAGGATCGAGGACATAGGCGGCCTCAAGCAGGCCGTAGAGGTTTTCGATGTCGGCGGCCGATACATGGCCGACGACGTCGAAGGCGTGCAGGCTGCGGCGATCGGTTTCGATGCGGCGGACCGCCGGGACCGATTCGAGCGAACTCATCCATTTCTCCATGCAGACGTCCGATTGTCTGCAACACAATAATCCGCTTTCCGTTCCCCTCCTTCAGCCTGTAGGGAAGGCCGACAACCCTCGGGAGGCGAAGACTCATGCCCGCCAAACTGTCCGTGAACCTCAATGCGGTGGCAATGCTGCGCAACCGGCGCGACCTGCCCTGGCCGAGCGTCACGGAGCTGGGGCGCATCGCGCTTTCCGCCGGCGCGCACGGGCTGACGGTGCATCCGAGGCCCGACCAGCGGCATGTCCGCTTCTCCGATCTGCCCGAGCTGCGCGCATTGATCGACGACGCCTTTCCGCGGGCGGAGTTCAACATCGAAGGTTATCCGGACGAGGGATTCCTTGCCCTTGTCGAGAAGACCGCGCCGGATCAGGTGACGCTGGTGCCCGACGATCCGTCGCAGGCGACCTCCGACCACGGCTGGGATTTTCGCGCCCAGGCGGAATTCCTGCGGCCGGTCGTGCAGAGGCTGAAGCGCAGGGGATTTCGGGTGTCGCTTTTCGCCGATCCCTCGCCGGACGGGGTGGAGATCGCCCGCGCGCTCGGCGCCGACCGCATCGAGCTTTATACCGGGCCGTACGGCAGTTGCCATTCCGATTCCGCAAAAGCCGCCAATGAGCTGGAAAAGCTCGGAAAAACCGCGGACGTCGCACTGGCCGCCGGGCTCGACGTCAATGCCGGCCATGACCTGACGGTGGACAATCTGCCGGCGCTGGCGCGGCGCATCCCGAGGCTGGCGGAGGTGTCGATCGGCCACGCGCTCACAGCCGAGGCGCTGGAGCACGGCATGGCCGCAACGGTGCGCCGCTTCCTCGCGGCTTGCGGCTGGTAGCCGCCGGCATAGGCCTATAGTCTCGGGTCGGGAGGCCGCTGTTGCTATTGCAGCGCAGCAAGCGTAGAGGAGCGCCCGTTTGCCGGAGGCGCCGACACAGATGGCCATCGAGGGCTCAGCGGAAGACGAGCAGCCGGCTTCGGTTGCCGGCGACCACCAGGAACATTCGCAGGACATGCGGATCCTGATGCTCGGCGCCCTCGGCGTCGTCTATGGCGACATCGGCACCAGCCCGATCTATGCCTTCCGCGAGGCGCTGGTGGCGGCGGCCGGCGACGGCGTGGCGGCGCGCGAGGCGGTGCTCGGCGTGCTGTCGTTGATCGTCTGGGCGCTCACCATCATCGTCACGGTCAAATATGTCGGCTTCGTGCTGCGCGCCGACAATCGCGGCGAGGGCGGCACGCTGTCGCTGATGGCGCTGGCGCGCGCCAGCTTCTCCAACCGTTCCGGCGCTATCCTGCTGATCGGCATCCTCGGCGCGGGCCTGTTCTATGGCGACGCCGTGATCACCCCGGCGATCTCGGTGCTGTCGGCGGTCGAAGGCCTCAAGGTGGTCACGCCGGCCTTCGAGCCGTTCGTGGTGCCGCTCACGCTGGTGATCCTCGCCATCGTCTTCTCGGTGCAGCGCTTCGGCACGGGCAAGGTGGCGACCGTGTTCGGTCCGATCACCGCGCTGTGGTTCCTCGCCATAGGCTATTCCGGGCTGACGCACATCCTCGACGACCCGGAGATCCTCTACGCGCTCAATCCGCTTGAGGGGATCGCCTTCCTCTTCAATTCGCCGGACGTCGCCTTCGTCACGGTCGGTGCCATCTTCCTCGCCGTCACCGGCGCTGAGGCGCTTTATGCCGACCTCGGCCATTTCGGACGACGGCCGATCGTGCTCGCCTGGCTGTCCATCGTCTTCCCCTGCCTGCTGCTCAATTACTTTGGACAGGGCGCCTTCGTGCTGTCGCATGACGGCGCCATCGGCCATCCCTTCTTCGAGATGAACCAGGGGTGGATGCTGGTGCCGATGGTGGTGCTGGCGACGGCGGCGACCGTCATCGCCAGCCAGGCGGTGATCTCCGGTGCCTTCTCGCTGACGCGGCAGGCCGTGCAACTCAACCTGCTGCCGCGCTTCCAGATCCAGCACACGTCGAAGACGCAGTCCGGCCAGATCTACCTGCCGCGCGTCAATCTGCTGCTGGCGCTGGCGGTGATGATGCTGGTGGTCGGCTTCGGCGAATCGAGCGACCTCGCCGCCGCCTACGGCATCTCCGTCACCGGCAACATGCTGATGACGACGATCCTGCTCTATGTGGTGATGACGCGCATCTGGAAATGGCCGCTGGCGTGGGCGCTGGCGCTCACCCTCGTCTTCGCGGTCATCGATGTCGGCTTCTTCGTCTCCAACATCGTCAAGGTGTTCGACGGCGGCTGGGCCTCGCTCGTGGTGGCGCTGTCGGTCGTGCTGATCATGGTCACCTGGGTGCGCGGCTCGCGGCAGCTCTTCGACAAGACGCGCAAGAACGAGATTCCGCTCGATTTCCTGGCCGGCAGCATGGCCAAGAAGCCGCCGCAGCTCGTGCCCGGCACCGCGGTCTTCCTGACCAGCGATCCGCAGAGCGCGCCGACGGCGATGATGCACAGCCTGAAGCACTACAAGGTGCTGCACCAGCAGAACGTCATCCTGACCGTGGTGACGGCGCCGCAGCCTTTCGTATCCGACAACGACCGGGTGAAGATGGAGCCGGTCAACGAGCTGTTCATGCGGATAACGCTGACCTTCGGCTACATGGAGCGGCCGAACATCCCCAAGGCGCTGGCGATCTGCCGCAAGCAGGGCTGGAAGTTCGACATCATGACGACCTCCTTCTTCCTGTCGCGGCGCTCGCTGAGGCCGTCGCCCAATTCCGGCATGCCGGTCTGGCAGGACAAGCTGTTCATCGGGCTCGCCCGCACGGCGGCCGACGCCACCGAGTATTTCCAGATCCCGACCGGCAGGGTGGTGGAGATCGGCACGCAGGTGGCGATCTAGGGTTCGGCGGGTAGCCCAGGCGCCTCAAAATCAACGCCCGTCTATCTCACCCGGCAATCGGCGGGTTCAGGCGGGCAAAGCCTTCCTGCCGCCGATACGGGAAATGCGGGTAGGGCGCGGGGACGGCGCTCGCCGCATCGAGCTTTTCGACCTGCTCAGCCGCCAGCGACCAGCCGACCGCGCCGAGATTGTCGCGAAGCTGCTCTTCGTTACGGGCGCCGATGATGACGGAGGAGACGGTCGGCCGCCGGGTCAGCCAGTTGATCGCGACCTGCGGCACGCTTCTGCCGGTTTCGGCCGCGACCTCCTGCAAGGCATCGACCACCCGGTAGAGCAGTTCGTCCTCCACAGGCGGGCCGAAGCTTGCCGTCTCATGCAGGCGGCTGCCCGCAGGAAGCGGCTTGCCGCGGCTGATCCTGCCGGTCAGGCGTCCCCAGCCGAGCGGGCTCCAGACCAGCGCGCCGAGCCCCTGGTCGGCTCCGAGCGGCATCAGATCCCATTCGTAGTCGCGGCCGACCAGCGAATAATACACCTGGTTGGCGACATAGCGCGTCCAGCCATGCTTTTCGGCGACGGCGAGCGACTTCATGATCTGCCAGCCGGAGAAATTGGAGACGCCGATGTAGCGGAGCTTTCCGTCCTGCACGAGCCGGTCGAGCGTCGAGACGACCTCCTCGACCGGCGTCGAGGCGTCGAAGGCATGCAGCTGGAAAATGTCGATGTGGTCGGTGCCCAGCCGTTTCAGCGCCGCCTCCACCGAGCGGATCAGCCGGGAGCGGGAGGAACCCCGGTCGTTCGGCCCGTCACCGGTCGGCAGGCTTGCCTTGGTGGAGATCAGCACCGCGTCGCGCCGACCCTTGATCGCCTCGCCGAGCACTTCCTCCGAAGCGCCGTTCGAATAGACGTCGGCCGTGTCGAACAGGTTGACTCCGGCTTCCAGGCAGATGTCGACGAGGCGGCGGGCCTCTTCCACGTCGGTTGTGCCCCAATGGCTGAACAGCGGGCCGGAGCCGCCGAACGTGCCGGCTCCGAAGCCGAGGACCGGCACTCTGAGGCCGGACGCACCGAGATTGCGGTATTCCATGATCGTGTCTCCTGAAACGGGATTGTCGTGCAGCTCATTCCGCGGGGGCGGGACAGGGCCGGGGGCCGGCAATGCTGGCGCTGCGTCTATCCAGGCGGACGGCGAGGAGCGCCACGCCGAGGGCGGCGATCGGCACCATGCCGGCGACCAGGGTGATGGCCGGCAGGCCGGGCCCGTGATCGATGACGGAGCCGCCGAGCCAGGCGCCGATGGCGTTGCCGAGATTGAAGGCGGCGATGTTGAAGCTCGACGCCAGCCCCTGGCCGGCGCCATCTGCCTTCTCCAGCAGCCACATCTGCAGCGGCGGCACCGTGGCGAAGGCGGCGGCGCCGAACAGGCCGACGGCGACTACCGCTGCGATCGGCTGGTGGATGGCGGCGGTCAACAGGAAGAGTGCGGCGGCGAGCACGGCCAGGCTGCCGAGCAGAGTGGGCACCAGCCAGCGGTCGGCCAGCCGGCCGCCGGCGAGGTTGCCGGCGACCAACCCGGCGCCGAAGACCAGCAGGATGGGCGACACCGCGGCCGCCGAAAAGCCGGTGACCTCGGTCAGGATCGGCGCGATATAGGTGAAGGCGGCGAACACGCCGACCCAGGAGAGCACGGTGGTGAGCAGGCCGAGCAGCACCGGGCGGCGGGTCAGCACGGCCAGCGCGCTGCCGCTCTCCTCGGTTTCCCCCGTCGGTTCGTCGCGCGGCACCAGCAGCGCGATGATCGCCAGCGCCGCGACGCCGACCAAAGTCACCGCCCAGAAGGTGGCGCGCCAGCCATAGGCCTGGCCGAGCCAGGTGCCGAAGGGCACGCCGAGGATATTGGCGACGGTGAGGCCGGTGAACATGATGGCGATGGCCGACGCCTTGCGGTTCGGCGCTACGAGGCCGGTGGCGACCACCGAGCCGACGCCGAAGAAGGAGGCGTGGGCGAAGGCGGTGAGCACGCGCGCCGCCATCAGCGTCCAGTAGTCGGGGGCGAGCGCGCAGGCGAGATTGCCGAGGGTGAAGACCACCATCAGGCCGAGCAGCAGCGTCTTCTTCGACCAGCGGCCGGCAAGGGCGCCGAGCAGCGGCGCGCCGACGACGACGCCGAGCGCATAGCCGGAAATCAGCATGCCCGCCGCCGAGATCGACACGCCGAGATCGGCGCCGACTTCGAGCAGCAGGCCCATGATGACGAATTCGGTGACGCCGATGCCGAAGGCACCGGCCGTCAGGGCATAGAGGGCGAGGGGCATTGGACATTTCCAGTCAAGAGCTTGGGAGGCCCTGAAGATGGACATGCCCGCTTTGGTGAACTAGTCTGCCGGAAGGAACATGACTTGTGAGATGAAGTCATCATGGGCAGGCTCGACGTCAATCGCTCCGGCGAAATGGAGGTGTTCTCGCGGGTCGTCGAACTCGGCGGCTTCACGGCGGCGGCGCGCGACTTCCGCATGACGCCGTCTGCCGTCAGCAAGCTGGTGGCGCGGCTGGAGCGGCGGCTCGGCGTGCGGCTGATCAACCGCTCGACGCGAAAGCTGCAGCTGACGCCTGAGGGCGCTGCCTTCCATGACCGGGCGCTGCGCATCCTCGGCGACATGGACACGGCCGAGCGCGAGGCCGCCGCCGGTACTGCGCCGCGCGGGCGGTTGCGGGTCAACTGCAACGTGGCCTTCGGGCTGCACTACCTGCTTCCGCTGGTTCCGGCCTTCATCGCCCGGCATCCCGACGTCACCGTCGATATCGTGCTCACCGATACCGTCGTCGACCTGCTCGAGGAACGCGCCGACGTCGCCATCCGGGTCGGCCCCTCGCGCGAATCGCGGCTGCTTGCCCGAAAGCTCGGCGAGACGCGCAGCATGGTGGTGGCCTCGCCGGCCTATCTGGAGCGGCACGGCATGCCGAAGTCGCCCGCCGATCTCGCCGGCCACAACCGCCTCGGCTTCTGTTTCGTCAGGCTGATCGAGGGATGGCCGTTCGCCGACGGCGGCGGCGGGACAGTCAACGTGCCGCCGCTGGGCAATGCGCTGGTCAGCGACGGCGAGGCGATGCGGCATCTGGCGATCGCAGGGCTGGGCATGGCCCGGCTCGGCGTCTTTCACATCCGCCGCGACGTCGAGGCGGGACGCCTGGTGCCGGTGCTGGAGGATTTCAATCCGGGCGATACCGACCCGGTGCATGCGATCTTCGTGGGGCAGGGCGGGCACCTGCCGGCGCGCGTGCGCGCCTTCCTCGACTTCCTCGCCGAGACGGTGCGGCTCGACCGATAGGCCGTGTCCTTATCGAATTGCAGCCATGCCCATTGACAGCCGGGCGTCCGATCTGGCTGGCTCGACGCTCGCACGAGGAGCACATCAATGGAAATCGTCACGCCGGGCCTTGCCAACATCACGCTGTTCACCGGGGCGGCGCTGATCCTGCTGCTCGTGCCCGGCCCGGCTGTTCTCTACATCGTGGCGCGGTCGGTGGAGCAGGGGCGGTTCTCCGGCTTCGTCTCCGATCTCGGCATCCACTCGGCGACCCTGGTGCATGTCTTTGCCGCGGCGCTCGGCCTGTCGGCGCTGCTCGCCTCGTCGGCGGTCGCCTTCAGCGTCGTCAAATATGCCGGCGCCGCTTATCTGATCTGGCTCGGGTTGAAGAAGATATTCGGCCCCGCCGAGCCGCTCGACATCGAGGGCCAGATGAAGCGCTACGGCCATTGGCGCCTGTTCCGCGACGGCTTCGTGGTCAACCTGCTCAATCCGAAGACGGCGCTTTTCTTCCTCGCCTTCCTGCCGCAGTTCGTCGACGTCAGCCGCGGCCACCTGGCGATGCAGATCACCATCCTCGGCCTGATCTTCACCGGGCTCGGCTTCCTCACCGACGGTTGCTACGCGCTCGCCGCCGGCACGGCGGGCGGCTGGCTGAAGCGCAGCCGCGGCTATCTCAAATTCGAACGTTACGTCAGCGGCGTGCTGTTCATCGGCCTCGGCGTGAGCGCGGCGCTGGCGGGCAACGGCAAGAAATAGACGGCCTCAGCACCCGCGAGGCGGCGGAAAAATCGTCGAGAACCCACTCAATGCCGGGATTCTCGAGACAAAACCATCGGCTTTTCGCGGAAATCGGCGCGATTGTGAGCGCTTCCCGCAAATCGTGATCGACTTTTGCGGGCGTCGGTGCCGCATTTAGCAGTTTGTTTTTTCTTTTTTCTTATGCCAGCAATTACGACGCGCAACTGTCCCGAGGATACAGGGAATGCTTCGTGTTGTGAGCTGCCTGGCCTATGAGCACGACCTGTCCTTCGTCCTGGTCGCTGCGGTCATCTGCATAGCCGGCTCCGTTATGACGATGCGCCTGTTCGACCGGGCCAAGCGTCTCTCCTCGGCAAATCGTGCGATCTGGGTCGTGCTGTCGGGCGTGGCCGGCGGCGCCGCCATCTGGACCACCCACTTCGTCGCCATGCTGGGCTTCCGCCCGCCGGCCGAATTCGCCTACGAGCCGGTGCTGACGCTGGTCTCGTTCGGCTTCGCCGTGGTGTTCGTGGCGGCCGGCCTGCATGTGGCGACCCTTTCCGCGAAGGGATGGCAGATCGAGGCGGGCGGCGCGCTGCTCGGCCTGGGCATCTCGGTCATGCATTTCACCGGCATGAACGGCCTCGACGTCGCCGGCCGGATCGAATGGGACTGGACGCTGGTTGCCGCCGCGGTGGTGCTCGGCGTCGTCTTCGGGGCGCTCGCCACCAACCGCGCGGGCAGGGCCGCCGGCGCGCCCGGCAAGCTGCTCGGCGCCGGTGCCCTGGTGCTGGCGATCTGCTCGATGCACTTCACCGCGATGGGTGCCGCCATCTTCGTTCCCGATGCATCGGAAGGGATGGCGACGGGGGTCTTCTCGCGCGAACTGATGGCCCTGTCGGTGCTCGCCGTCATGTCGATCGTCACCGGGCTGGCGCTCTACGTGCTCGACGCGCGCTCGCAGCGCGAGATGCTGGACAGCTTCCGCCATGCGGCGCTGCACGATCCGCTCACCGGCATGCCGAACCGCGCCTACCTGTCGTCGCGCCTGCCGGCGATGCTGGAGGCCGGCACCAGGTCGGGCCGCAAGGTCGCCATCATCGTCCTCGATCTCGACCGCTTCAAGGACGTCAACGACGTCCACGGCCATACGGCGGGCGACGCGCTGCTGCAGTCCCTGACGACGCGGCTCAAGGAAGTCACCCTGCCGGGCGAGTTCGTCGCCAGGGTAGGGGGCGACGAGTTCATCGCGGTCAAGCAGGATATCGCCGGCGAGAACGACGTGCTCGGCTTCGCCCAGAGGCTGGTCGCCTGCATTTCGCGGCCCGTCGCCTATCGCGACCGCACCTTGTCGGTGGGCGTCAGCCTCGGCATCAGCCTCTATCCGACCGATGCCGATACGGCGGACGAGCTGATCGGCGTCGCCGATCTCGCCATGTATCGCGCCAAGAAGCAGGTCGGCCACAAGATCTGCTTCTACGACCAGTCCATGGACGAAGGCAGGCGCACCAGGAGCGTGCTGGCGATGGATCTCTATGGCGCGGTCGGCCGCAACGAACTGCTGCTCCACTACCAGCCGCAGATCGACATCAGGAGCGGCGAGATCACCGGCTTCGAGGCGCTGCTGCGCTGGCAGCACCCGCAGCGCGGGCTGGTCGGGCCGTCGGAGTTCATCCCCATCGCCGAGGAGACCGGCCTGATCCTGCCGATCGGCGAGTGGGTGCTGCGCACCGCCTGCGCCGAAGCGGCGTGCTGGCGCAAGCCCTACAAGCTGGCGATCAACATCTCGTCGGCGCAGTTGACCCAGTCCGGTCTGCCTGGCCTCGTCCACGAAATCCTGCTTGAGACCGGGCTTGCGCCGTCGCGGCTGGAGCTGGAGATCACCGAGGCGACGATCATCGACGACGTCAACGGAACCTTGCGCGTGGTGCGCCAGCTCAAGGCGTTGGGCGTCACCATCGCCATGGACGACTACGGGACCGGCTATTCGTCGCTGTCGACGCTTCAGATCTTCCCCTTTGACCGGATCAAGATCGACCGCTCCTTCGTCGAGCGGGTGACGACCAACAGGGCATCGGCGGCGATCGTCAAGGCGACGATCCTGCTGGCCGACAATCTGGAAATACCGGTGCTGGCGGAGGGCGTCGAGACCGAGGAGAATCTCGGCTTCCTGCGGGACGCGGGCTGCGCCGAGGCGCAAGGCTTCCTGTTCGGCCGGCCGCTGCCGGTGTCGGACATCGCCGCCCTGGCCGGGCGGGCGCGAAAGACAACCGTCCAGCTGCTGCCGCAGCGCCCTGCCGAAAGCGGCTCCTCGGCCACTCCGCTCGGCGTCGAAAACCTTGCCAAGGTCGCGGCCGCGCCGCGATAGGCTCCATCCGCCTCGTCCATTGCCGCGATAGCACTTGCATTTGCCGGTCGGCCGGCGCATAAGGCCGAACCGTAACGTACGGTACGGTCCGTGAGCGGGCCGGGCAAGCGGGAAGATCGGTGTTGCAGTCCGCATCGCACAGCGAAGGCGTTGAGAACGGGATGCTGACGGACCGTCAGCAGGCCGTGCTGGATGCCGTGCTGGCGCTGATGGTCGAGCAGGGCGGCGACTTCAGCATGACCTCTGTGGCACGCCGCGCCGCCTGCTCGAAAGAGACGCTCTACAAATGGTTCGGCGACCGCGACGGCCTGCTGACGGCGACGGTGCGCTGGCAGGCGTCGAAGGTGCGCGCCGGCAACTATGACAGCCAACGGCTCGACGCCGCGGCGCTGCGCGAGAGCCTGGAGAATTTCGCCGCGAACTGGCTGAAGGTGATCTCGACGAGCACGTCGATCGCGCTCAACCGCGTCGCCGTCAGCCATGCGGCGTCCGGCAAGAGCAACCTCGGCCGTATCGTGCTCGAAAACGGGCGCTTCGCCATCGGCGAGCGGCTGAAGCCGCTGCTGGAGGCCGGCCGCGCCGCCGGGCTGCTTGCCTTCGACGACAGCGAAGCGGCGTTCCGCAGCTTCTTCGGGCTGGTCGGCCGCGACGTGCAGATCCGCCTGCTGCTGGGCGACGGTCTGAAGCTGACGGCCGCCGAGATTTCGCGCGATGCAAGCCAGGCGACGGCGCAGTTCCTCGCGCTTTTCGGTGCAGAGCGCCCGAAGGCCCGTTTTATCTGACACCATCAACCAGGAAGGGAATGTCTCAATGCGTGTCTATTACGATCGCGACGCCGATCTGAACCTGATCAAGGGCAAGAAGGTCGCCATCATCGGCTACGGCTCCCAGGGTCGCGCCCATGCGCTCAACCTCAAGGATTCCGGCGTCAAGGAGATCGCCATCGGCCTGAAGGCCGGTTCCCAGACCGCCAAGAAGGTCGAGGCCGACGGGCTGAAGGTGATGAGCGTCGCCGACGTCGCGAAATGGGCCGATTTGATGATGATGGCCACGCCCGACGAGCTGCAGGCCGACATCTATCGCGACGAGATCGCGCCGAACATCCGCGACGGCGCGGCGATCGCCTTCGCCCACGGCCTCAACGTGCATTTCGGCCTGATCGAGCCGAAGAAGACCGTCGACGTGCTGATGGTCGCGCCGAAGGGCCCGGGCCACACCGTGCGCGGCGAGTACCAGAAGGGCGGCGGCGTGCCCTGCCTGGTGGCGGTCCACCAGGACGCTTCGGGCAACGCGCTCGACCTCGGCCTCTCCTATGCCTGCGGCGTCGGCGGCGGCCGTTCGGGCATCATCGAGACCAATTTCAAGGAAGAGTGCGAGACCGACCTGTTCGGCGAGCAGGTGGTGCTGTGCGGCGGCCTGGTCGAGCTCATCCGTGCCGGCTTCGAGACGCTGGTGGAAGCCGGCTACGCGCCGGAAATGGCCTATTTCGAGTGCCTGCACGAGGTGAAGCTGATCGTCGACCTGATCTATGAGGGCGGCATCGCCAACATGAACTACTCGATCTCCAACACCGCCGAGTGGGGCGAATACGTCTCCGGCCCGCGCATCATCACCGCCGAGACCAAGGCCGAGATGAAGCGCGTGCTCAACGACATCCAGACCGGCAAGTTCACCAGCGAGTGGATGCAGGAGTACCGGGCCGGCCTGTCGCGCTTCAAGGGCATCCGCCGCATGAACGACGCCCACCAGATCGAGGAAGTCGGCGCCAAGCTGCGCGGCATGATGCCGTGGATCGCCAAGAACAAGCTGGTGGACAAGGCCAAGAACTGAGGCGATCCACGGTCTTTCGTCTGCGCGTCCTCGGGCTTCGCCCTGCGGGCGCGCGGGGATCGCCAAGAACAAGCTGGTGGACAAGGCCAAGAACTGAGGCGATCCACGGTCTTTCGTCCGCGTGTCGGGCTTCGCCCTGCGGGCGCGCGGGGATCGCCAAGAACAAGCTGGCGGACAAGGCCAAGAATTAAGGCGATCCACGGTCTTTCGTCTGCGCGTCCTCGGGCTTCGCCCTGCGGGCGCGCGGGGATCGCGGAGAAAAAGCTGGTGGACAAGGCGAAGACCTAAGTCAATTCAACAGCCTCCTCCAGGAAATTAACCCTGTTCGTAACGGCAGGTTCGCAAGGGCCGCGGCACACTCCGCGGCCCTTGTTTTTTGCTAGACTGCGATTCGCAGGGCAGGGCGCGTTCGGAGGGTTTGATGCAAATCGAATCGGCGCTCGAGCTGCAGGCGCGAATCTTTTCCCAGATATTCAACTTCATCGAGCTGCCCGCGGCAGCAGGCATGGGCGCGTTTTTGCCGCCCGGCCTTTTCCTCGACCCGATGCTGCTGGAGACCAAGTCGGCGCGGCCGCGCCGGCCCCCGCGCCGACGCGCCAACGACATCGCACTCGGCGTGACCGAAGGGACGGGCGCCGGCGATGCCAGGCTGGCGGTGCTGGTGCAGAGCCGCGGCAAGATGCAGAGCGCGGTGGTCGAGGACATCGTCGGCCTGGCCAGGGGCGAGGCCGAGGTTCTCTACATCGGCCGGCAGCGGCCGCTGTGGACCACCGCGCGCAACGACCCGATCCGGCTGGGCTGCAGCATCTCGCCGGTCACGGTGCCCTATGCCGGCACGCTCGGCTGCTTCTGCCGGGACAATCTGAGCGGCAGGATGGCGATCCTGTCCAACAACCATGTGCTGGCCGACGTCAATGCCGTGCCGGTCGGCACGGCGGTGATGCAGCCGGGGGCGCGCGACGAGGGCAATGCCGAAAAGGACG
This sequence comes from Kumtagia sp., assembly GCF_059502445.1. Lineage (NCBI taxonomy): Bacteria > Pseudomonadati > Pseudomonadota > Alphaproteobacteria > Hyphomicrobiales > Phyllobacteriaceae > Kumtagia > Kumtagia sp. The sequence continues at coordinate 8,401 of NZ_JCACER010000020.1, read as the reverse complement.
TCATCGCCGAGCTCATCCGCTTCGTGCCGATCCAGTTCGGCGGTTTTCCCAACCGTGTCGATGCGGCGGTGGCCGCGCTCACCGACCATGGCAGGGCGGAGGACCGCGAAACCCTCTACGACAGCGAGGAGGTTCCCGAGCCGGCGATCACCTTGCAGCCCGGCGAGTTGGCCGAAGCCCTGCCGGGGATGAGCGTGTTCAAGACCGGCCGGACGACACGTCATACGCGCGGAAAAGTGCGCGCCGTCAACGTCAACAACTACCTCGTCGACGTCGGGGTGGGGCTGGCGCGTTTCGACGGCCAGATCGTCATCGAGACAGACATGGCGCCGCAGCCGTTCAGCCGGCCGGGCGACAGCGGCTCGCTGATCGTCGACGAAAACGGCCGTCCCCTCGGCCTGCTGTTTGCCGGTTCGGCCTCGGGCGGCGCCGGAAACGTTGGATTCACGGGGGCAAACCCTATATTGTCGGTGACCGAGCAATTGGGCGTGACCCTCGTCTAGGGCAGGGCGGGATCGTCACAAAGACGGTGTGGGGCCGGCATGAAACACTCGATGGATGAGGCCAGGGAAATCCAGAAGGCCTTCGAGGAGCGCTTCGGTGACAAGGAGGGGCTGCTCGGGGTGGGCATCTGTCTCAATCCGGGCAAGGACGACCTGGCGCTGAACATCTCCGTATCGCGTGAGGGGCAGGCGTCGGACCTGCCGGAGACCTTCGACGGCCTGGACGTGGTCGTCGACGTGGTCGGATCGATCCGCGCCTTCTGAAGCCTTCACCGGACGTATCGCCGCGGACACGGTTTTGTGTCCGCCTGTCCCATCCCGGCACACTTGCGCCTGGTCCGGTTCTTGCAGCACTTCTCGTGTCCAGCGAGGAGGCCGGCAAATGACACCAATCACGGAAAAATCCATCGGCATCGACGGCCTGGTCTTCGCCGAGCGCAGGCAGGCGGAGCGCCGCCGTGTGCTCAAGGGCGGCAGGCTCTCCTTCAACAGCGGCTATGGCAGCGCCGAATGCGTCGTGCGCAACCTGTCCGCGACCGGAGCGCGTCTCACTTTCGGGGATAGCTCGGCCATTCCGCAGCGCTTCGACCTTCTGATCACCAGCGAGGAAATGCCGCGCGGCGCAGTGGTGCGCTGGCGCAGCCAGACGGCGCTCGGCGTGTCTTTCGAGTAACGCCTGCGGGCGATGTTCCGTGCCGTTTCGGCCGGCCCCGCGGGGGGCGCCGGCGGCGGCACGAGAGCCGGCGCAGCGGGGGGCTGCGCCGGCTCAGCGGCTGAATGAAGATCAGCGTTCAGTTATAGGGCGAATAGCACTGCCGCCGCGGCCCGTTATAGGGCTGGAAGGTGTTGTCCCAAGCGCGATAGCTGCGATAGCGCGAGTAGCACCAGCGCACATGCCCGTTGCCGGCGACCGGCGCGCGGTAAACGCGGCGCGGCGCGACGTAGTAGGGATCGTATCCGCCGTAGATCGGCACGCCCAGGCTGAGATAGATGCCGGAGTCGTAGCGATCGCGGTAACGGCGATACCGCCAGCGATCGTCCCAGTCGCGGCGGGCATGCCGCCGCCAGTAGCGGTCGCGGCGCCATTCGCGGTCGCCCCGCCAGTGGCGGCGCTCGCCGCGCCAATGGCGACGATCGTCGCGCCATTCGCGGTCTCCACGCCACTGCCGGCCGCCGCCACGCCATTCGCCGCCGCCGCGCCGCTGCCGCCAGACCGGATTTGTCCCGCCGCGGAACTCGCCCTCGACGACCGGTACGACAGGAACGGCTGAGCCGGCCGCCGGCGCCTGCGGTTTGGCGATCGGGAGCGGCGCCGACTGAGCGCTCCCCGCGAGGCCGGTCAGCACGCCGAGCGCTATCACGCCCGCGCGCGCGAAACTCGAGAATGCGGTGATCATTTTCAGGTCTCCAGAACCATACCCGCCGCCCGCGGATGCCGAGAGAGGAGCATCGTAGGACCACCACGATGAACGGCGGATGAATGGTTTTGTTCCGGCGCAGCCCGCGGGAGCCAAGCCACGGGCTTGTCTTCGCCTGCGCCAGAAGGCATGAAGCGCTGCATGTCGCTGCGCCTCGCCACGTTCAACGTCGAGAACCTGATGAACAGGTTCGACTTCTCCGGCTATCGCAACCAGCTCCACCAGGACCGCACCCTGGCGCTGTTCCACATCCGCGACGAGGCGGAGTTCCGGCTGCTGGAGCAGGCGCGCACCATCGCCCATACCGACGATACCCGACAGCTCACGGCGCTCGCCATCGCGGCCGCCCGCGCCGACATATTGTGCCTGCAGGAGGTCGACAACATCGAGGCCCTGAAGGCTTTCGAATACGGCTACCTGTTCAAGATGGTGGGGCAGGGATACCGGCAGAAGTTCACCACCGCCGGCAACGATACGCGCGGCATCGACGTGGCTGTCATGATGCGCGAGCAGACGCGCGACGGCCAGCCGATCGAGTTCGTGCGCATGAACAGCCATGCGCCGCTCAGCTATGGCGAGCTCGGCCTGCACACGCCGGAGCTGGCGGCGCTCGGCATCGAGCCGCAGGAACGGGTGTTCCGCCGCGACTGCCTGGAGATCGATGTCCGCGTCGGCGGGCAGCCGCTCACCATCTATGCCGTGCACTTCAAGTCGATGGGCGGGCCGCGCGACGGCGTGCCGGGCCGCGACGCCACCATGCCGGTGCGCATCGCCGAGGCGAAGGCTGTGCGCCACGTCATCGAAAGCCGCTTTGGCATCAATCACGCGCGCGCAAAACGCTGGGTGATCTGCGGCGACCTCAACGACTACCGCCAGCGCGTCGTCATCGAGGGCGACGGGCAGCCAAGCTATGCCTTCGCCGTGGTCGACGAGCAGGCATCGGCGCTCGACCACCTGCTCGCCGACGGTTTTGCCCACAATGTCGTCGAACGCCTGCCGGAGATGGAGCGCTGGACGCTGTATCACACGCGCGGGCCGCAGGAGCGGCATCTGTGCCAGCTCGACTACCTGCTGCTGTCGCCGGCGCTGGCCGAGCGCAACGCCACCGCCGTGCCCGACATCGTCCGCAACGGACAGCCCTGGCGCACGATCTTCCCGCCGGGCCAGGAGGTCGAGCGCTTCCCGCGCGTCGGCTGGGACCGGCCGAAGGCGTCGGATCACTGCCCGGTCGCCATAACCCTCGACATTGCGTGACGCGCAAGTTCCGCAGGGCTGGAGAGGAAGCAGGCAGCATGTTCGCGTTTCCCCGCAACCAGGTGGCGCCGGTCTCGGCGGTCGAGGTAAGACTGGAACCGGGCCCGCATCCGTTCGAGGTCGAGCACGCCGCGGCGATCGAGGCCAGCTGGCAGCGCGAGGTCGCGGCGAATCCCGCGCTGTTCGACGGCCGGGTCGTGCTGCTTTCGCAGATCGCCTACGATCGCGGCAGGCTGACCGGCCGCTGCCATGCGGTCCGCTATGCGACGCTCCTGCACTGGCGGCACAGCCGCCCGGCCGGTGCCGAGCACGCCTTCGCGCATGCCGCGCTGGTGTCGGGCGACGGCGCGCTGGTGGCGATCCGCATGGGCGCGCATACGGCCAATGCCGGAAAGGTCTATTTCGCCGCCGGCTCGTTCGAGCCGGTCGACTTCCGCGACGGCCTGGTCGATATCGATGCCAACATGGCACGCGAGGTGTTGGAGGAAACCGGGCTCGACATCGCCGTTGCGCCGGTCGACGAGAGCTATCACCTCTATTCGCAGAATGCGACGACGGTGATCTTCCGCCGCTACCATCTGGCCGAAAGCGCCGACGCCATCGCCGCGCGGATTTCGGCCTTTGTCGCTTCCGAGGCCGAGCCGGAGATCGAGGGGCCGGTAATCATCCGCGGCCCCGACGACCTGCCCGACGGGCTGATGCCGCATATGCGCGCGATCGTCGACTGGCACTTCGGCCAGTGAGTTTCCGCATGGCGGCGCAAGAGCCTTCGCGCTGCCGTCAGCGTTGCTATTCGTGCCTTAGCGCCACGATCGGGTCGAGCCGGGCGCCGCGCAGCGCCGGGAAGAAGCCGAACACCATGCCTATCAGCGCCGAGAAGCCGACGGCGAGCAGGATCACCGCCGGGCTCGGCGCGAACGGGATGGCCAGCGCAAGCGAGGCGGCGCCCGCCAGCGCCAGGCCGATGGCGATGCCGATCAGCCCCCCGAGCAGCGACAGCACCGTCGCCTCCACCAGGAACTGCACGAGGATGTGCCGTTCGTGGGCGCCGATGGCCAGGCGGATGCCGATCTCGCGGGTACGCTCGGTCACCGAGACCAGCATGATGTTCATGATGCCGATGCCGCCGACCAGCAGGCTGACGCCGGCGACCGCGCCCAGCATGCCGGTCATGGTGGCGGTGGCGCTCGCCATGGCGTCGGCGATCTGGGTCATGTCGCGCACGTCGAAATTGTCGTCCGCGCCCGGCGCGATGCGGCGGGTCTCGCGCAGGATCGTCTCCATCTCCTCCTGGACGTCGGAGGTGGCCACCCCGTCCATCGCAGAGACGTAGATGGTGTCGATGTTGCGCCTGCCGACGATGCGGCGCTGGTAGGTGGTGAGCGGCATGACCACGGTGTTGTCCTGGTCCTGGCCGAAGCCGGACGTCCCCTTGCTCTCCAGCACGCCGATGACGCGGCAGCTCATCTTGCCGACGCGGATCGACTGGCCGTCCGGATCGCCGGCGCCGAAGAACAGCGTCCGCACCGTCTGGCCGATGACGCAGACATTGGTGCCGCCGCGCGCTTCCGATTCGGTGAACAGGCGGCCCTCGGCCAGACCCCAGTCGCGCGCGACGAAATAGTCGAGGTCGGCGCCGGTGACGTCGGCGGCGGTGTTCTGCGCGCCGAAGACAACGCGCACCGTGCTCTGCGCGGCGGCCGAGACGGCGCGCGCCGAAGTCAGGCCGCCGACAAGGCCGGCAACGTCCTTCTCGTCGAGCCGGCGCGGCGTGAACGAGGTCGAGCCGGAGCGGTCCGGCCGGGCGGCGCGCACCACCAGAAGATTGCTGCCGAGCTGCGCGATGTCGGACTTGACCTTCTCGGTCGTGCCGCTGCCGATGGTGAGCATGGCGATGACGGCGGCGACGCCGATGACGATGCCGAGCAGCGTCAGGAACGAGCGCAGCACGTTGCGGCGTACCGAGCGCAGCGCCAGCCGGACGGTTTCCCACAGCATCACGCCGCCTCCGCGTTCAGCGTGTCGGACGCGACGTGGCCGTCGAGGAAACGGATGGTGCGGTCGGCGTAGCCGGCGACGTCCTGCTCGTGCGTGACCATGACGACGGTCAGGCCGAACTCGCGGTTGAGGCGCGTCAGCAGGTCCATGATCTCGTGGCTGCGGGCGGTGTCGAGATTGCCGGTGGGCTCGTCGGCCACCAGCAGCATCGGCCTGGTCACGATGGCGCGGGCGATCGCCACGCGCTGCTGCTGGCCGCCCGAGAGTTCGGCCGGGGTGTGGTGCTCGCGGCCGTTCAGCCCGACCTCGGCCAGCGCCTGCATGGCGAGCTGCCGGCGCTCGGAGGCGGGGACGCCGCGATAGATCAGCGGCAGCTCGACATTCTCCGCCGCCGTGGCGCGGGCGAGCAGATTGTAGCCCTGGAAGACGAAGCCGATGTAGCGGTTGCGCAAGGTGGCGCGGCGGCCGCGATCGAGCCGGCCGGCGTCGGCGCCGAGAAAGCCGTGGCGCCCCCCGGTCGGCGTGTCGAGGCAGCCGACGATGTTCATCGCCGTCGACTTGCCGGAGCCCGACGGCCCCATGATGGCGACGAACTCGCCGCGGTCGATGGAAAACGACACGCCGGCCAGCGCATGCACGCTGGCCTCGCCCCTGCCGTAGGTCTTCCAGACGCCGTCGAAGCGGATGAGCGGGCGGTCGGCGCTCATCCGCCGCGCGCCCCGCGCGCGCCGGTGATCACCTGGTCGCCTTCCGACAGGCCGGACAGGATTTCCGTGTTCTCGCCGTCGCTGGCGCCCGCCTTGACGCGCACGGCTTCTGGCTGGCCGTCCTTCAACAGATAGAGGGTGCGCGTGCCGTCCTGCTCGCGGGCGGCGGGGCGGGCACCGCGCGGCCGGCCCATGCGCGGCATGAACAGCCGCTGCAGGCTCCAGCCGGTCTGGCTCGCCTGCACCGGCGGGCTGTAGCGGAAGGCGGCGTTGGGCACGGTCAGCACGTCGCCGGCCTGGCGGGTGACCACGGAGACGGTCGCCGTCATGCCCGGCCGCAGCAGCAGCTCGTCATTGTCGACGTCGAGGCGGGCATTGTAGGTCACCACGCCTTCCGTGGTGGCCGAGGCGTAGGAGATGTCGCGGATGTCGGCGTCGAAGCGCCTGTCGGGAAAGGCGTCGACGGTGAAGCGCGCCGCCTGGCCGGGCTTGACGCCGCCTATGTCGGCCTCGTCGATGGCCGCCTTCAATTCCATCTTCTTCAAATCGGCGGCCAGCACGAACAGCACCGGCGCCTGCAGCGACGAAGCGACGGTCTGGCCGGGATCGACCGAGCGGGTGAGCACGATGCCGTCGATCGGCGCATAGATCCTGCTCTTCTGCAGATCGGCCCTTTGCAGCTCGAGCTCGGCCTGGGCGATGGCGAGATTGGCCTCGGCGACCGCGAGGGCCGCTATGGCACGGTCGCGCGTGGCGAGCGCGGTGTCCAGCCCCTGCTGCGCCACCATGCCCCGGTCGGACAGCCGCTGCGAGCGAGTCAGCGTCTGTTCCGCTTCCTTCAGCGTGGTCTCGGCCTGTCCGATCTGCGCCTGCGCCACCTTCACCGAGGCTTCCGCCCGGTCGACATTGGCGAGGGTGCGGACCGTGTCGAGCTCGGCCAGCACCTCGCCCTTCCTCACGGTCTGGTTCTCGTCGACGGCGACAGAGCGGACGACGCCGGACAGTTCGCTGGAAATGTCCACCTGGGTCAGCGGCTGCAGCGTGCCGGTGGCCGAGACCTCCACGGTGAGATTGCCGCGCGTGGCCGGCACGGTGGCGAAGGTGATCGGCGCCTGCGACGGCGACGCCCACCAGTACACGCCGCCCGCGGCGGCCGCCAGGAGAGCGGCGGCCAACGTCGCGCGAACCAGCCGGCGGCGCCACCGGACGCGCGGGCTGGCGTCGAGACCGAGCGCGGCCTCTATCGACGGCGGGTTGTCCGCGCCTGGCCGATTGACAATCTGGTCCATCGAGGACCCCTATGATCGAGATTCCCTTCGCGTCACAGGTCATGCCGGGGCGATCGGATTTCAAGTTAATTTTCGCTCATGTTGGAGCGGCTGGAGGATCGAGGCGATGCAGAAACGCCGCTATGTGGTCTACGACGTGTTCACCGGCGAGGCGCTCACCGGCAATCCGCTTGCCGTGGTGCTCGATGCCGAGGGTCTGGATCTCGCCGCCATGCAGCGCATCGCGCGCGAGTTCAACCTGTCGGAATCGACCTTCGTGACCGCGCCGGAGGATCCCCGGCACAAGGCGCGGGTGCGCATCTTCACCCCCGACTACGAGATGCCCTTCGCCGGCCACCCGACCGTCGGCACGGCGATCGCGCTGGCTGAGCTCGCCGGCAGCACCGAGCCGTCGATCCTGGTGCTGGAAGAGAATATCGGGCCGGTGCGCTGCGTCGTCGGCCACAGCGACGGCGTGGCCTTCGCCGAGTTCGGCCTGGCGAAGCTGCCGGAAGCGCTGCCCTTCACGGTCGATGCCGACGTGGTCGGCGCCGCGCTCGGGCTCGGGCCGCACGAGATCGGCTTCGAGAATCACCGCGTCTCCTACTGGTCGGCGGGCGTGCCCTACGTCATGGTGCCGGTGTCGGGCCTGAAGGTGGCCGCCAAGGCGCGGCTCGACAATGAAGCCTGGATGGACATCTCGCCGCAGAAGAGCGGCAGCGCGGTCGCCTCCGCCTATGTCTACTGCCGCGAGACGGTGCATCATGACAGCGCTTTCCATGCGCGCATGTTCGTGCCCGGCAATCCTTCCTACGAGGATCCGGCGACGGGCTCGGCGGCGGCGGCCTTCGCCGGGGCGGTCGCCAGGTTCGACGAGCCGATGGACGGCTCGACGCGGCTGTGGATCGAGCAGGGCATGGAGATGGGCCGGCCCTCGCGCATCCGCCTGGAGATCGACATGGAAGGCGGACGCATCGAGGCGGCGCGCATCGGCGGCCAGGCGGTGAAGGTGGCGGAGGGCGTCCTGCTGGTGTGAGCCGGCGTCTCTCGACTTGGGTTCCTCGCCCCCAAGTGCAGGCTATCGCATATGAGCTTACCCCCACCCCTGACCCCTCCCCACAAGGGGGAGGGGGACTGCGTGGCCGCTGTGCAGCGCAAAACCGTCGACGATTGTGCCTGGCGGTGATGCCAGCAAGTCCCCCTCCCCACAAGGGCAGGGCTGTCCGGGGAAAGTCATGCATAGTGGAAAGCCA
>NZ_JCACER010000019.1:0-102073 GCF_059502445.1 Kumtagia sp. | reverse complement strand
GCGCGGCCCCGGAATGACGACGCAGAGCTGTCTGCCCCTCCGATACAACTCATATCCGATAGCCCAGCCGCTTGCGGGGAGAGATGTCCGGCAGGACAGTGAGGGGCAGTGCGGGTGGACGAACAGTTCTGTCGTCGGCCGGACCCTACGCCGCGTAGCGGCTCAATCCGAGCTCCTTCACCTCGATCTCCGGCATCCCGCCGGAGATGATGTCGGCCAGCACGCGGCCGGAGCCGCACGACATGGTCCAGCCCAGCGTGCCGTGGCCGGTGCTGAGATAGAGGTTGCCGTATTTCGTGCCGCCGATGATCGGCGGGCCGTCCGGCGTCATCGGCCGGAGCCCGCACCAGAACGTGGCGCCTTCCAGGTCGCCGCCCTGCGGGAACAGGTCGCCGACCGAATGCAGCAGCGTCGCCTTGCGGCTGTCGTGCAGGCGCAGGTCGAAGCCCGCGATCTCCGCCGTGCCGCCGGCGCGGATGCGGTTGCCCAACCGGGTGATCGCCACCTTGTAGGTCTCGTCCATGACGGTCGATACCGGCGCGCCGCTCGCGTCGCGGATCGGCACGGTGATCGAATAGCCCTTGATCGGATAGACCGGCAGCGACAGGCCGAGCGGGCGCACCAGCTTCGGCGAATGGCTGCCCAGCGCCACGACATAGGCATCGGCGGTGAGCAGCCCCGCGCTGGTGGCGACGCCGGCGATCTTTCCGCCCTCGGCGACGATCCGCTCGATCGTCGTGCCGAATTTGAAGGTCACGCCGCGTCCGGCGGCATGCGAGGCGAGCCGCTCGGTGAACATCTGGCAGTCGCCGGTCTCGTCGCCCGGCAGGCGCAGGCCGCCGACGAATTTGCCCTTCACCCTGGCCAGAGCCGGCTCCGCGGCGATGCAGCCGGCCGGGTCCAGCACCTCGAACGGCACGCCGAACTGTTTCAGCACCTCGATGTCGCCGATGATCCCATCGAGCTGTTTTTGCGTGCGGAAAAGCTGCAGCGTGCCTTGGCTGCGCTCGTCATAGGCGATGCCGGTCGAGGCCCTGAGCTCGCGCAGGCAGTCGCGCGCATATTCGGCGATCGGCACCATGCGCGCCTTGTTGACCGCATAGCGCGCCGAGGTGCAGTTGCGCAGCATGCGGAACACCCAGCTCCACATGGCCGGATCGAGCGCTGGGCGGATCACCAGCGGCCCGTGCTTCATCAGGAGCCACTTGATCGCCTTGACCGGCACGCCGGGACCGGCCCAGGGCGAGGAGTAGCCGGGCGACACCTCGCCGGCATTGGCGAAGCTGGTCTCCAGCGCCGGCCCGCTCTGGCGGTCGACGACCGTCACCTCGTGGCCGGCCTCCGCGAGATAGTGCGCGGCGGTCACGCCGATGACGCCGCTGCCGAGGATCAAGACTTTCATTGCCGCCCCAAAAATTCCGTCCGGCCGCTCAGCCGTTCTTGTAAACCCGATGAAACCGCCGCCCGAGGCTGGTGAGAATCTCGTAACCGATGGTGCCGGCCTGCGCCGCCACCTCGTCGACCGTCTGGTGCTCGCCGATCAGCTCGACCAGCGCGCCGGGCGCGAGCGCGCCCTGCGGCAGGGCGGAAATGTCGAGGATGATCGAATCCATCGACACGCGGCCGACGAAGGGCAGCCGCGCGCCGTCGAAGAAGGCGGCCGATGCCGCCCGCCGGTGCCAGCCGTCGGCATAGCCCAGCGCGATGGTGGCGACCTGCATGCGGCGATCGGCCCGCGCGGCATGGCCGTAGCCGATGCCGGTGTCGGGCTCGATGATGCGCGTCTGGATGACCTTGGCGTCGAGCCGCACCACCGGCGCCATCGGATTGGGCAGGCCCGGCGTCGGATTGATGCCGTAGAGCGCCGCCCCGGGCCGTGCCAGGTCGAACGGGTGGTCGGTCCCGAGAAAGATGCCGGCGGAATTGGCGAGGGAGCGCGGTGCCGCCGGCAGCTTTTGCGCCAGCGCCTCGAAGGCGGCACGCTGCGCGCCGTTGCTCGCCTCATGCGGCTCGTCCGCTCTGGCGAAATGGCTCATCACCAGCTTCACCTCGATCCCGGCGAAAGCGTCGGGGTCGGCGGCCAGCCGCTCCACCTCCTGCGGCGGCATGCCGAGGCGGGCCATGCCGCTGTCGACCTGGACGGCTGCCGGCAGGGTGCGGCCGCAAGCTGCCGCCTTGCCGCGCCAGGCGGCGAGCTGCGCCGCGCTGTTGATCACCGGCACCAGGCCGGCGGCGATGCAGGCCTCCTCCGCTCCCGGCGGAAGGCCGTTGAGGACATGGATGTCCGGCGCTGCGCCGAGGATTTTCCGCAGCACGATGCCTTCGCCGACATGGGCGACGAAGAAGCTGTCGCAGCCTTCCCGGACAAGCGCCGGCGCCACCTTGTCGGCACCGAGACCGTAGGCATCGGCCTTCACCACGGCGGCGCAACGCTTCCCGCCCAGCCGGTCACGCAGCAGGCGGTAGTTGGCGCGGATGGCGCCGAGGTCGATCGTCAGGATCGCTCCGGCCAGATCGGCATCGCATGTCGTGAATGACGGCAGCGCGTCCAAGAGTCCTGTCCCCCACTTTCCGGGCCCCACCGGCCTGAACGAGGCGCAAGATACAGCGGGTCCGGTGCAAAATCCTGCAATTGTTCAGGAGGGATACGATGCTCTCAGCAAGATTCGTGTCATCAAGACAGAAGATGCGCGGCTTTCTTGCCGCTAACCGGCGCGAGCTTGAAACGATGCACGCCATTCCGACGCGCAATCCACGAATCCTTGCAGAATCCGATCGGTGTGGAAGGCTGGGTGCCGAGCACCCCCTCTCCGTCTCGGGCTTCGCCCTCGGCACTTCTCCCCCTCTTCGTGGGGGCGAGGAACCCAAGCTGGAGGAGCGTCGGCCCTCGGCACGGCAGCAAGCATCAGCGCCGCCGCCGCCGCGAGCCCGGGGCGTGGCCTCATGCGACGAGGTGACGGAAGGCGGCTACCACCTCGACATAGGTGTGGCGCTTGAACGGCACGATCAGGTCGGGCAGCTCGGCCATCGGCCTCCACGCCCAGGCGTCGAACTCCGCCTTGTGGCCGCCCGGCGGCGGGTTGATCGCGATCTCGCGCTCGTCGCCCTCGAAGCGCAGCGCGAACCATTTTTGCGTCTGGCCGCGATATCTGCCCTTGAAGGCGACGCCGACCAGATGCGGCGGCAGGTCGTATTTTATCCAATGAGGCGCCTCCGCCAGCAGCGAGATGCTTTTGATGCCGGTCTCCTCGTAGAGCTCGCGCAGGGCTGCCGGATACGGGTCCTCGCCGTCGTCGATGCCGCCCTGCGGCATCTGCCACAGCATCGTCGTGCCGGCGAACTCGGTGTCCGGCTCGGCGATGCGGTGGCCGGTCCACACCAGCCCGTCGCGGTTGAGCACCATGACGCCAACGCAGGGCCGGTAGGGCAGGGTTTCGGGATCGACGGGTTTTTTCGATTTGGGCATCGCAGGTCCGGACGAATCTATGGGCGCAAGCGCCGATCTATAGCAGCAACGCCTGAGATTTATGAACGGCCAGGCCCCTACCGCTCCGGATCGCTCGCCAGCGCCGAGACGGGCACGATCTCGATGCCGCGCTTCTTCGCCTCGGCGACCCAGGACGTCACCGCCTCCACGGTCTCGCCGAACACCGAGCCGGTGCCGATGGCAAAACCCTTGGCGCGTGCCATGCGCTCCAGTTCGTCGAGCTTCTGCAGGATGGCGCGGCGGTCGCGGGTGGCGTCGATGGCGGCGTCGCCGACGGCCAGCGGCACGCCGTTCTTCAGCGCCAGCTCCGGGGCGACGCTGCGGGCCGAGGAGCCGTCGTCGAGATAGGCGAGGCCGCGCTTGCCGAGTTCGGCAAGGAGCGGCTGCATGGCCGCCTGGTCGGCCGAGAAACGCGCGCCCATGAAATTCATCACGCCGGTGTAGTTGGTGGTGCGCGACAGCGCCCAGCGCAGCCGTTTCAGGTTCTCCGCCGCGCCGGCCTCGACCGTCAGCGTGTTGCGGCCCGGATCGACGTTCGGGTAGTCGAACGGCTCCAGCGGCACCTGCATGACGATCTCGTGGCCCTTGCGCCGCGCCTCCTGCATCCAGCGGCCGATGCTGTTGCCCTGCGGCGAGAAGGCGAGCGTCACCTCCGCCGGCAGGTCGGCGATCGCCGCCTGCGTGCCGGTCTGCGAGATGGCGAAGCCGCCGAGCACGATGGCGACGCGGGCGCCGCGCGCGCGCGACCACGGCCGCGCATAGACGTCGAAGGGCCGCCGGCCGTCGGCGGCGCGTACCGGCAGCGGCCCGGTCGGGCTGTCCTCGATCAGGTCGCGCTCGGGCAGGTGGGCGACCCGCAGGTTCTGGCCGACCGCCGAGGGATCGCGGATCACGACCACGCCGTTCGGCGCCGGCCGCTTCTCCGGATCGACCTGGATGATCTTGGGGCCGTCGGCAGGCGGAGCGGCGGCGGCGGCGGAAGATGCCGGAGCGACCTCTGCAACTTCGGGCGTGGTGGTGACGACCGGCGCGGGCTGGCGGAACGGCTTTTCGCGCAGCGCGATCGACAGGGCGGCGCCGACGATGGCGACAACCGCCAGGCCGGAGACCACAGCTCCGGCCGAGACCGGCCGGCGGGCGGCCGGGCGCGCACCGGCGGACTGCCCGAGCGGGCGGTCGATTTCCTTATCCGTCAACGACACGGCGATGCCCTTTGCCCATCCCCCGTTCAGGCAAATCCCGCCTCCGGCCGGAGGCGGGTACGCTCGCCGATTCCGAAAGGGCGGCGAAGTCTTCGCCGCCCTCGAACGCTACTGGTTGAGAACCGCCCGGTCCGGATTGGGCGGGAAGGCCGGGTCCGTCTTTACGCCGCGCAGCAGGTCGAGCGCGTAGCCGAGCTGGATGTCGTCCTTCGGATCCGGCGGCACGTAGGCGGCCGAGCCGGAGCCGGCGTCGCTCTCCTCGACGCCCTTGATGTGGCCCTTCAGGTCCGATTCGCCACGCGACACGTCGGCACCCTTGAGGTCCTCCGGCAGCGGCTGGTCGACCTTGATGTCGGGCGTGATGCCCTTGCCCTGGATCGATTTGCCGGACGGCGTGTAATAGAGCGCCGTGGTGAGCCTGAGCGCGCCGTTCTCGCCGAGCGGGATGATCGTCTGCACCGAACCCTTGCCGAAGGACTGGGTGCCGACCACGGTGGCGCGGCGGTGGTCCTGCAGGGCGCCCGCGACGATCTCCGAAGCGCTCGCCGAACCGCCGTTGATCAGCACCACCAGCGGCTTGCCGTCGATGTCGTCGCCGGCCCGCGAGTCGAAGCGGGTCACGTCCTTCGGATCGCGGCCGCGCGTCGAGACGATCTCGCCGCGGTCGAGGAAGGCGTCGGAGACGCTGACCGCCTGGTCGAGCAGGCCGCCCGGATTGAGCCTCAGATCGAGCACGTAGCCCTTGAGCTTGTCGTCGGGCACGTCCTTCCTGATCTCCTTGATGGCGTTTTCCAGGTCGTCGAAAGTCTTTTCGGTGAAGGAGGTGATCTTCATGTAGCCGATGTCGTTCTCGACACGGAACTTGACCGCCTTGACCTTGATGATGTCGCGCACGATCGTCAGCTCGAGCGGCTTGTCGGCGCCCTCGCGCAAAATGGTCAGCTTGATCGGCGTGTTGACCAGGCCGCGCATCTTCTCGACCGCGTCGTTCAGCGTCATGCCGCGCACCTCGGTGCCGTCGATCGCCGAGATGTAGTCGCCGGCGCGCACGCCCGCCTTGGCGGCCGGGGTGTCGTCGATCGGCGTGATCACCTTGACCAGCTCGTTCTCCATGGTGACCTCGATGCCGAGGCCGCCGAACTCGCCCTTGGTTTGGACGCGCATGTCCTTGGCGGCGTCCGGATTGAGGTAGGAGGAGTGCGGATCGAGCGAGGTGAGCATGCCGTTGATGGCGCTTTCGACCAGCGCCTTCTCTTCCGGCGGCGTCACATACTGGGCGCGCACCCGCTCGAAGATGTCGCCGAAGATCGCCAGCTGCTTGTATGTCTCGGAGCCCGCCGCGTTCGCCGTCGTCCCCGCCGCGCCGTAGACCAGGCCCATGGCGGAGGCGCCCATCAGCGCGCCGGCAAACAGAAGCGACAATTTACGTATCATTTCCTGTCCTTCCAGAAACACGCTCCGCCCACCAGGGTGAGGGATCGACGGGTTTTCCATCCTTCCGGAACTCGACATAGAGTTCCGGCCCATTCGTCACACTGCTTGCCAGGGTGCTCGCCACCCTGGCTTCCCCCATCGCTCCCACCGGCTCTCCCGCCATCACCGATCGGCCGAGCGCGACGGTGATTCTGTCCATCCCCGCCAGCACGACATGATAGCCGTCGCCGGCGTCGAGGATCAAGAGTTGTCCATAAGAGCGGAACGGACCCGCATAGAGCACCTTGCCGTCGGCGGGCGCCGTGACGATTGCGCCCGATTGTGTCGCAACCATGTCGCCCTGCATCACGCCGCCGTTATCGTCCTTGCTGCCGAAACGGTACCTGAAGCGGCCGTTGACCGGCGTCGCGAGCTGCCCGCGCAGCGCCGCGAAGGGCAGCGACACCATGGCGCGGTTGTTCTCGGGCAGCGCGGCGATCTCCGCCTCGCGCTCGAGGATCTTGCGCTTGGCGGCACGCGCGGCTTCCGCCGCGGCGCGATCCTTGGCCGCCTGCTGCTCCAGCGCGGCGATCAGCTCCTTCAGGCTGCCGGCCTTGGCCGCCAGATCCTCGGAGCGCCGCTGCTCGGCGGCGAGCTCGGACTCGGTCTCGCTCTGCAGCTTCTGCTTGGCCTCCAGCAGCAAGGCAAGCCGCTGCTTCTCCGCCAGCTGCTCGGTGACGGAGGCGGTCAGGCGCGCGCGTTCGGCCTCGATCGAGCCGGTGATGCGGTTCATCTCCGCCATCTCGACCATCAGAACTTCGGTCTCCTGCCGAAGTTCCGGCACGACGGCGCCGAGCAGCACGGCGCTGCGCACCGATGACAGGGCGTCTTCCGGCTTGACCAGGATCGCCGGCGGCGGGTTTAGGCCCATGCGCTGCAGCGCGCCCAGCACTTCGGCAAGCACGCCGCGGCGGGCGGCGAGCGAAGCGCGCACCGTGTCGGCCTGGCCGTTCAGATCCTGCAGCCTGGCCGAGATCTCGTCGATGTCCTGGCCGAGCTTCTTCTCGGTCTTGGCGGCCTGGATGAGCGCGGCGGTGATCGAGGTATAATCCTGCCTCACCCCGGCGATCTCGGCCGCGAGCTTTTCCATGCGCTCCGCCGACAGCTCGATCTCGCGGGCGACGGCATCGTACTCGCTGCGCTTGGTGGCGGCGGGATCGGCTTCGGCGGTGGCAGGCGCGGCGTCGGAGCCGTCCGCATCACGGGCTCCCACCGGGGCGGCGGCAAGCAACAGCACGGCCGCTGCAACCGCGCCGCGGCGGAGCATGTCCGCAAACCCTTTTCCCGATTCTGTCATGCTGCCGGAACGCACACTCCAAACGCTGCGCAATCTAGCGGCCCGGTCGTTAACGGACCATCAACCATACCGTGATCGCCCCGCAGATCACCGTTTCGGACAGGATCTTGTCGAGAATAGGGGCGGTGTGGAGGTTGTTGGGGATGTCCTGCCGGCGGCTCCGGATGAAAAGCCTCAACCGCCGGAGCACTTCGCCGCTGGTACGGCTTGGATCCTAGGGTCTCCGCACTCGCTGCGCTCGCGCTCCGCCCTAGGATGACGAATTCGTGGGCGTCTCCGCCAATCGCCGACGTTGGCGACTGGCGGAGACGCCCTTTTCCTTCGTCATCCTAGGGCGGAGCCGGAGCGCAGCGGAGGCGCAGACCTAGGATCCATGCCGTACCGGCGGTGACATGCTCCGGCGGTTGAGAATCTCCGGGCGTGATGCCAACCACCATCTCGCGAGGGTGCTCCTCGCACGCCCTACCACCCCAGTCCTCGGAACAGCTCATGCCATTCCGGATTCGCCTTCTCGATCAGCTCGATCTTCCACTGCCGCGGCCACCGCTTCAGCGATTTCTCCCTCTGGATGGCGTCGCGGACGTCGAAATACTCTTCATACCAGACGAGCCGCTAGACACCGTAGCGCGCCGAGAAGCGCGAACCCTGTCCGGACTTGTGCTCGGGCATGCGCCGGCCGAGATCGTTGGTCACGCCGATATAGATGGTGCCGCGCTTCTGGCTGGCGGTCATGTAGACATAGCCGGTCATGACGGGATGGTAGCTCGGCCGGGAGCCGACGCAAGATCGACCTGTGTCTGCGTCTCCGGAGCACTTCGCCACCGGTACGGCATGGATCCTAGGGTCTGCGCCTCCGCTTCGCTCCGGCTCCGCCCTAGGATGACGAATGTGAAAAGCGTTTCCGCCAATCTCTCGCGTTGGCGATTAACCGCGAACTCCATTGCCTTCGTCATCCTAGGGCGAAGCAGGCCGAAGGCCGTCGCGGAGACCCTAGGATCCATGCCGTACCGGTGGCGAAGTGCTCCGGCGGCGCATAAGAACTTCCAAGCTGTACCAGTCAAACCGCTCCATCGGTTCCGAAGGACAGACAGTCGCGAGACCCGCCGCCCTTCACGCCCGATGATACGGGTGCCCCGAAAGAATCGTCGTTGCCCGGTAGAGCTGCTCGGCCAGCATGATGCGCACCATCTGGTGCGGCCAGGTGAGCGCGCTGAGCGACCACACCAGATCCGCCCGCTGGCGCAGGCGCTCCTCGTGGCCGTCCGGGCCGCCGATGGCGAACACCGCCAGGCGCCGGCCGTCGTCGCGCAGCGAGGCTAGCCGCTCGGCAAACTGCGGAGAGGAGAAGGTCTTGCCGCGCTCGTCGAGCAGCACCAGCGCGGCCTTGTCGTCGGCGAAGGCGAGCAGGCGTTCCGCTTCCTCGCGGGCGCGCTCGGCTGCGCTTGCGCCGCGGCCCTCGGCGATCTCGGTCAGGCCGGCGAAATCGAGGCCCACCGCCGGACCGCTCCTGGCGAAGCGGTCGAGATAGCGCGTGGCCAAATCCCTCTCGGGGCCGGCCTTCATGCGGCCCACGGCAAAAACGGCGATCTTCATCGCCGCCTGCTTACAGGCGGTGGCCGCCCGCCGCCAGTCCCGGCGCCGCCTGGCCGCGACGCCCGAAACCGGTCAGTGGATCGTCCCCTCCTCCAGGTCCGGCGTCTGCCACATCTTTTCGAGATTGTAGAATTCGCGGACCTCGGGGCGGAAGACGTGGACGATGATGTCGCCGGAATCGATCAGCACCCAGTCGGCGGCCGCCAGCCCTTCCACGCGCGCATTGCCGAAGCCGGCATCCTTGAGCGCCTTGAGCAGGTGGTCCGCCACGGCCGCCACATGACGATGCGAGCGGCCCGACGCCACCACCATGTGGTCGCCGAGGCTGGACTTTCCCTGGAGATCGATCGAGACGATGTTTTCGGCCTTGGAGTCTTCCAGACTGGCAAGGACTGTTTCGAGGGCGCGGGACACGGAGTCCATTCCGCTGATCCCGGCCGGCGAAGGCATGGGGTATGCCTTCTTCCGCAGTGCTGTTCTCAGTGTCTTTCCTTTCGCGACAGGAACAACCAAATCATCCGCCAAATCAGCGGATGCTCCGAAGATAGGCGCAGCTGGGTTAAGGTTTCAAGACAGTCGTCTCCGCTCTTTTTGCTTTGCGGGCGCCAGACGGGGCTTCGTGGCCCGCATCTTGCCGGAGAAACGCGCGACGCTGCCATCCGTTGCGCCTCCGCCGGTCGAAAGGAGAGATGTGGCAGCAGCAGCCGACAGGGTGGCGCAACGAGGTCAGCGGCCCGGCTGTCCGGCGCCGTCGTCCTGCGGAAAGGCCAGTTCGGCGGGCAGGGGGGCCTGCGCCGACATCGGCGCGAAACTGCCCGACTGTTCCGCCGCCGGCGGCGCCTTGGCGATGCGCCAGGCGACGAAGCCGCTGAACGCCACGGCGATGACGATCGCCACATGCATGAAGGCCTCCGTCCCGTAGAGCGCGGTGAGCGCCGTCGCCACGCCGGGGACGATGAAGCCGGAGAACGACCAGGTGAACAGCATGGCGCTGGAGAGCGCGACGAGGTCGGCCTGGCCCGCCCGATCGTTGGCATGGGCGCTGGAGATCGAATAGATCGTCTCGGTCGCGCCGCTCCATATGACGAAGACCACAACGATCCACAGGAACGGAACGCCGGCCGTCTGGCTGGCGGCGAGGCCGGCAAGCGCCACCAGCAGCGACGTTCCCACCAGCACATAGCGGCGGTCGGTACGGTCCGACAGCCAGCCGAGCGGCAGCTGGAACAGGATGGTGCCGAACTGCATGGCTACCATCAGCACCGACACCTGGTCCTTGCCGAAGCCGCTGGCGGTGGCGTGGATCGGCGCGAAGCCGGCGACCATCATCGACAGGCCGCCGACCGCCAGCATGCCGGCGATGCCGACCGGCGAGATGCGCCAGGCGCGGCCAATGGCCAGGCTGGCCGATTCCGGCGGGGGCGGCGGCCTCAGGCTGGTGAGCCCGACCGGAATGATCGACAGCGCCGCGAAGGCGACGGCGACGATCGGTGCCGCCGGCGTGTCGATGTCGATGAAGGCCAGCGCCAGCGAGCCCAGCCCAAGCCCGACCACGTAGCAGATGTAGAAGGCGGCCATGACGCGGCCGCGGATGGCATTGCCGACCGCGTCGTTCAGCCAGCTCTGGGCGACGATGAACAGGCTGTTGATGGCGAAGCCGTAGAGGGCGCGCGAGGCGATCCACAGCACCGGGTCGATGCCGGCGGTGATCAGCGTGTTGGCCAGGATGATCAGCGCCGAGTAGGTCATGAAGGCGCGTGCATGGCCGACGCGGCGCACCAGCTGGCCGGTCAGCAGGCAGCCGACCAGCCCGCCGGCCGACAGGCCGGTGAGGATCAGCCCGGCCCAGGTCGGCGCGAAGCCCGAGGCGCCGAGCCGCACCGGCACATAGGCGAACAGCAGGCCGTTGCCGACCGCCAGCAGCGTCATCGACAGGATGATGCTGGTGATGGCGACCAGCGGCGCCGGTCCCCTGCCGGCAACAGCCCTTGTCCCGCCGGCAGTGAGAAGCGTGTCGCCCATGGCGCGAAAGTGCCCGAGCCGCGGTCGCCGCAACGCTGCAAAAGCGACATCGCCGGACGAGCGTGCGTCGAGGCCGGCTTTCGACGCAATTGCGGCGCGCTTTGCCGAGGAAACGACCGGCCGTGGCGGCGCCCGGCGGCCATGTGAACACAAAAGCGCGGCTTTTCGTGCCTGCGTTCAGCCGGGCAGTTGATTCCGCAATGATTTCACGTGGCCGGCGTGGCGCGCGGGGCGACATCTATCCCCCTTTTTCCGCCTCGCCAGTGCGATTCGCGCGGATCGCGGTGGAGGACAGCGACGAGCGCGGGCCGTGGATGAAGGTCCAGGCCGGCGCCTTGCTGCGTGCGAGCCGCGGCGCGTCCGCCTCGTCGATGCGCGCATGGTCGAAGGTTTTCGCCAGGACCGAGGACAGGAACGACAGGGTCGCGCCCGGGCGATCGATGACAGCTATCGGAAAAGTAAGGGCAATTTGCCGCCAGCGCTGCCAGCGGTGGAAGTCGCGCAGATTGTCGGCGCCCATGATCCAGACGAAGTCGACGCCCGGATTGCGTGCCTTGATCAGCGCCAGCGTGTCGGCGGTGTAGCGCACGTTGTGGGCGGCCTCGAAGGCCGTCACCTTCACGCGCGGATCGTGCATGAGCGCTTCCGAGAGCCGGATGCGCTCGCCGAGCGGCGCCAGATCACGACCGTTTTTCAAAGGGTTGCCCGGCGTGACGATCCACCAGAGCTGGTCGAGCGCCAGCCGCCGCAGCGCGATCTCGGCGACCAGCGCATGCCCCGCATGCGGCGGGTTGAAGGAGCCGCCGAACAGGCCGACCTGCATGCCCTTCTCGACATGCGGCATGGCGAGGTAGCGGCTCGCGACCGAGGATGTCACCGGGCGACGCCCGGCCAGGTATCGTCTGTCCAGTCGCGCGCGCCGTGAATGATGCGCACGATGGTGACACGCCGTTCTGAAAGGGCGTAGGCGACGATATAGGGCGTCTTCAAAACCACTTTTTCGTAGGTGCCCCTCACGCGTCCCGGATGACCGGTCGGCATCTCTCCCAGGCGGTCTATGGCCGTCTCGATCCGCTCGGCGACCAGCAGAGCTGCTTTCTTGCTCTCCTGCGCGATATGGAGAATCGCCGATTCGAAGTCCTGCAGAGCGTCGTCGGACCAGCCGACCTCTCTCATTTTTCCGTCTGCGCGCGGTCGATCGCGGTCCTGATGCGCTGCATGGCCTGCTTGTGCGGCGTCACCCGACCGGCGGCCATGTCGTCCAGCCCGCGCTGGATCCCGGCCACGATCGCCAGTTCACGCTCGACATAGTCGGCGATCGCCTCGCCCGCGAGGAACGATTTCGTCCGCCGCGTATGATCGGCCAATTCGGCGAGCTTCGCCTTGGTGTCGCCGCTGAGCCGCACGGTCACCGTCTCGGAGAGATGTGGTTTCATGTGCACAATGTATCACAAAATCGACGAGCCGACCAAGTGGCATACGATCAGCCGGGCCGCACCTGCCCCGTGCCGCGCACGCGGTACTTGAACGAGGTGAGCTGCTCGACGCCGACGGGCCCGCGCGCATGCATCTTGCCGGTGGAGATGCCGATCTCGCCGCCGAAGCCGAACTCGCCGCCGTCGGCGAACTGGGTGGAGGCGTTGTGCAGCAGGATCGCAGAGTCGAGCTCGTTGAAGAAGCGCTCCACCGCCGCCCCGTCCTCGGCGAGGATCGCCTCGGTGTGGTGCGACGACCAGGTCTCGATGTGCTCGATCGCGCCGCCGATGCCGTCGACCAGCTTCACCGAGATGATGGCGTCGAGATATTCGGTCGACCAGTCGGCCTCGCTCGCCGGCTTCGCGGCGGGATAGAGCTTCAGCACCTCGGCATCGGCACGGATCTCGCAGCCGGCCTCGGCCAGCGCGTCCAGCACCGGCGTCAGGTGCGTATCGGCGACGGCGCGGTCGACCAGCAGCGTCTCGGCCGCGCCGCAGATGCCGGTGCGGCGCATTTTTGCGTTCACGATCAACGGAATAGCCATATCGAGTTTGGCCGAGCGGTCGACATAGACGTGGCAGAGCCCCTCGAGATGGGCGAAGACGGGCACGCGCGCTTCCGACTGCACGCGCGCCACCAGGCTTTTGCCACCGCGCGGCACGATCACGTCGAGATTGCCCGACAGACCCTTCAGCATCTCGCCGACGGCGGCGCGGTCGGCCACCGGCACGAGCTGGACGGCGTCGGCCGGCAGGCCGGCCTCGGTCAGCCCCCTTGCCAGCGCGCCATGGATGGCGGCGGACGAATTCAGCGAATCCGAGCCGCCGCGCAGCACCACCGGGTTGCCGGCCTTCAGGCACAGCGCGCCGGCGTCGGCGGTGACATTGGGGCGGCTCTCATAGATCACACCGATGACGCCGAGCGGCGTGCGGACGCGCTCGATGTGCAGCCCATTGGGGCGGTCCCATTCGGCGATGACGTCGCCGACCGGGTCGCGCAGCTCGGCGATGGCACGCACGCCCTCGGCCATCGCCTTGATGCGCGCCGGCGTCAGCTTCAGCCGGTCCATCATCGCCGGCGACAGTTTCGCCTCCTCGCCGTTCTTCATATCAATGGCGTTGGCCTCAAGGATCTTCGGCTCGTCGCGCAAAATGGCGTCGGCCATGGCAATCAGGGCCTTGCGCTTCTGCTCGGCCGGTGCGAGCGCCAGCGGTCGGGCGGCGGCCTGCGCCTTGCGGCCGATCTCGGCCATGATGGCAATCGTGTCGTTCGCGTCGTGCCTGTTCAGCATGGCTCAATCCTGACTTGCTTCTTCGCGCTCCCGGACCACCAGGTCGTCGCGATGCACCATCGCCGAGCGTGCCTCGTAGCCAAGCACGGCTTCGATCTCGGCGGTCTTCAGCCCCGCAATCCTTACGGCATCGGCGGCGTCGTAGGCAACCAGCCCGCGCGCCACCTCGCGCCCTTCCGGCGTCAGGATCGCCACCGTGTCGCCGCGGGAAAAATTGCCGCTGACCAGCCTTACGCCGGCCGGCAGCAGCGATTTTCCCGCCATCAGCGCGCCGATCGCTCCGGCATCGATGGTGAGCCGGCCGGCCGGCTCGAGCTGGCCGGCGATCCAGGTCTTGTAGCCCTTCACCGGATTGGCGCTCGGCTTGAAGAAGGTGGCGCGCTCGCCGCGCTCGATCGCCATCAGCGGGTTCTGCCGCGTGCCGGCGGCGATGATCATCGCCGTGCCGGCGAGCGTGGCGATCTTGCCGGCGTCGAGTTTCGTGCGCATGCCGCCGCGCGACAACTCGGAGGCCGCGGCGCCGGCCATCGCCTCGATGTCGGGGGTGATGCGCTCGACCACGGGGATGAACTGTGCCTGCGGATCGCGGGCCGGCGGGGCGGTGTAGAGCCCGTCTATGTCGGACAGCAGCACCAGCAGGTCGGCTCCCATCATGGTGGCGACGCGGGCGGCGAGCCGGTCGTTGTCGCCATAGCGGATTTCGGTGGTGGCGACCGTGTCGTTCTCGTTGATCACCGGCACAGCCTTGAGTTCCAGCAGCTTGGAGATGGTGGCGCGGGCGTTGAGATAGCGGCGGCGCTCCTCGGTGTCGCCCAGCGTCAGCAGGATCTGCCCGGAGCGCAGGCCGTGGCGGCCGAGCGCGTCGGCCCAGGCGCTGGCCAGCGCGATCTGGCCGACGGCGGCGGCGGCCTGGCTCTCCTCCAGCTTCAGCGCGCGCTTGCCCAGTGCCAGGATGGTACGGCCGAGCGCGATCGCGCCGGAGGACACGACCAGCACCTCCGCTCCGCCGGCGGCAAGGGCCGATACGTCGTCGGCAAGCGAGTCCAGCCAGCCGCGCTTCAGCCCGCTTTCGCGGTCGACCAGCAGCGCCGAGCCGATCTTCACGGTGATGCGGCGGTAGGATTTGAGGGAGAGGGTGGTCATGCAACACTCGCAGATTTGCGATGGCGAGAAACGCGCAGAACATCGCGTTCCTTCGCACCCCCCTCTGTCCTGCCGGACATCTCCCCCGCAAGGGGGGAGATCGGCAGCTTCGCGCCTACCGCCCTTCCGGCACCGCCGGCGATTGGCGAAAGCAAAGCGGCCGTCCGATCTCCCCCCTTGCGGGGGAGATGGCCGGCAGGCCAGAGGGGGGTGCGAAGAGGCGCGGTCATCGACAAGCCGCAGCTATCTCTGCCACCGGACATCGGGCTCGGCGGGTGCTTCCGCCTGGCGGGCATCCTCGATCTCGGCGATCAGCGCCCTGAGCGCTACCTCGACGCCTTCACCGGTGACGGCGGAAAGCAGCAGCGGCGCACGGCCGGCGGCGCGCTTCAGCGCCGAAACCTTCTTCTTGCGCGTGTCGGCATCGAGCGTATCGGCCTGGCTCAGCGCCACGATCTCCGGCTTCTCCGCCAGCCCGTGGCCATAGGCGGCGAGTTCGGCCCGCACGGTCTTGTAGGCCTTTGCCGGGCTCTCCTCCTGCGCCGAGACCAGATGCAGCAGCACGCGCGTGCGCTCGACATGGCCCAGAAACCGGTCGCCGATGCCGACACCCTCATGCGCGCCCTCGATCAGGCCGGGAATGTCGGCGACGACGAATTCGCGGGCGTCGATGCGGGCGACGCCGAGATTGGGATGCAGCGTGGTGAACGGATAGTCGGCGATCTTCGGTTTTGCCGCGCTGACGGCGGCGAGGAAGGTCGACTTGCCGGCATTGGGCAGGCCGACCAGCCCGGCATCGGCGATCAGCTTGAGACGGAGCCAGATGGTCAGCTCCTCGCCGGGCAGGCCGGGATTGGCGCGGCGCGGCGCCTGGTTGGTCGAGGTCTTGAAATGCTGGTTGCCGAAGCCGCCATTGCCGCCGGAGGCGAGGCGGAAACGCTGGCCGACCTCGGTCAGGTCGCAGATCAGCGTCTCGTTGTCGTCGGCATAGACCTGCGTGCCCGCCGGCACCTTCAGGGTGACGTCGGCGCCCTTGGCGCCAGTCATGTTGCGGCCCATGCCGTGCACGCCGGTCTTGGCGCGGAAATGCTGCTGGTAGCGGTAGTCGATCAGCGTGTTCAGCCCGTCGACCGCCTCGACCCAGACGTCGCCGCCGCGCCCGCCGTCGCCGCCGTCCGGACCGCCGAACTCGATGAACTTCTCGCGCCGGAACGACACCGCGCCGGCGCCGCCGTTGCCGGAGCGGATGTAGACTTTGGCCTGATCGAGAAATTTCATGGTTCTTTTGTTCTGGCGGCTCTTCGGACGGGCCTGCTCTAGCGGAAAGTTCTGCCGAGCGCGAGGGTTTCCCTCCCCCGTGAGGGGAGGGTGGCCGCGAAGCGGCCGGGTGGGGTCGGGGCGGCAGTGCTCGACGCAAAGAAATGTTCGAGCTTGGCCGAAACAACTCCTCCCCCGCCTGCGGCCGGACCCTCCCCTCGAGGGGAGGGTCCGGCGCTCAGCTCAGCGCCCAGTTCCGCAGGCTCGCCCAGGTCTTGCGGTCGAGGCGGTAGCGCTCGATCGGCACCTGGCCGGCCACCAGCGAGTTCATCATCCCCTGGCCGGCATACTGGAAGCCGCATTTGTGGATGACGCGGCGCGACGCCGGGTTGATGACCCGGCAGGACGCGTGCAGCACGTTGACGCCGGTGGCGTGGAAGCCGAGGTCGACCAGCGCATGCGCCGCCTCGGTGGCGTAACCCTGCTTCCAATGGGGTTCGCCGATCCAGTAGCCGAGCTCCAGCCCGCGGTCGGTGGCGTTCAGCCCCGCGCAGCCGATAAACGTGCCGCCGCCGGCAAGCGTCAGCGCGTAGACGGCGCCGGCGCGGCTGGCCCCGGCCATGGCGAGGAAGGCGCGTGCCTCGGCCCCGCCATAGGGATGCGGCATGCGCGCTAGCATCTCGGCGACGTGGCGGTTGTCGGCCAGCGCCACGAGAGCGGGAATGTCCGCCTCGTTGGGACGGCGCAGGACGAGACGTTCGGTGTGAAGCGTCGGGCGGTCGATCGCCAGACTTTCGTCTTCGCTGTCTTCCTTCTCGGCAACCATGGCAGTCCTCCAGCCAAAGAAAAAGGGGAGATGGCGGCCCATCTCCCCTGATCCTTTTCTGGCCTTGCCAGACACCGGTTCCCGAGATGGGGCGCCGGTGTTGTGGTGCGGATCCGGCTATTCCGCGGCTTCGGCAATCGGGTTGACCGATACGTAGGTTCGGCCGTTGGCTTTCTTGTTGAACTGGACGGCGCCGGGTTGCAGCGCAAAAAGCGTGTGGTCCTTGCCCATGCCGACATTGGTGCCCGGGTGCCAGGTGGTGCCGCGCTGACGCACGATGATGTTGCCGGCAAGCACGGCCTCGCCGCCGAACTTCTTCACGCCGAGGCGCTTGGATTCCGAATCGCGACCGTTACGCGACGAACCGCCAGCCTTCTTGTGTGCCATGGTTTTGCTCCTTCGGTCCTAATACTTACTCGGATTCGCCAGCGGCTTCAGTCTTTTTCTGAGCCTTGGCCGGCTTTTCGGCGGCTTCTGGCTCAGCGGCGGCCTTGGCGGCTGCCTTCTTCGCCGGCTTGGCCCCGCCGGTGAGGATCTCGGTGATCCGCACCGTGGTCTCCAGCTGCCGCTGGCCGCGCTTGCGGCGCGAATTCTGGCGGCGGCGCTTCTTGAAGGCGATGACGGTGGCGGCGCGGCCCTGCTCGAGCAGCTCCGCGGTCACCGTCGCGCCCTCCACGAAAGGAGCGCCGAAGGTGGCGCTGTCGCCTTCGCCGAAGGCCAGCACCTGGCCGAACTCGACGACGTCACCGGCATTGCCGGCAAGCCTGTCGATGGTGATCACGTCGTTGGCGGCAACGCGGTACTGCTTGCCACCGGTCTTGATGACTGCGAACATTTCTTGCCTTTCGCTGTTCGGTCCGGCATTTCGAGCGCCTTCAGGCGATCTAGCCGTCTTTTTGTCAGTCGTTATGGGTTCAAACAAAAACCAGCGCGGGGAACGCCCCACGCCGGAGATGTGCTGTCCCTAGCGGAACGGCCGGCGCAAGTCAAGGCAAACCGGCCGGTTTTGGTGCCAATCCCGCTGCACCGGGCAGGTTTTTGGTTGCTCCGACTTCAGGTCGGGATCGCGTGCGGGCCCCTCGTATCGAGCGAAGACGCTGCCTTGCGGGCAGGGCTCGCTTCGTGCGGGCAGGGGCGCAGATAGGCCCTTGTATCCGGCGAGGGCTGCCGCTATCTAGTGCCCGCGCCGCAAGGCGGACCACGCCCCGCGGAGAGGTGGCAGAGTGGTTGAATGCACCGCACTCGAAATGCGGCATACTCGCAAGGGTATCGGGGGTTCGAATCCCCCCCTCTCCGCCAGCGTTCACGCTACCCGGAAATGTCATTGCGGCGTCGCCCGAACCCTACATCTGGTCGTTGTAGGATCCCTTGGTCCTGCCGACCATTTTCGCCAACTCCGAAAAGCCCGGCACGCCGGTCTCGGACTGCGCCTGGTTCGCCATCATCAGCAGCCGGAGCGGAAAGCAGACGGCGTCGCGGTTGGCCGGCGTCATGTCCTCGTAGAGGCGCTCGTCGCCGGTGATGTCGGCCTCGACCGTGCGCAGGGCGCGGTCGATCTCGTCGATCGACAGCACACCCTTGTGGACGAGCAGGTTGTTGAGCGCGGCGAGCGCCATCATCATGCCTTCGAGCTGCAAGTTGGCGACGTTCATCGGTTTCTCCTCAAAGCCGGCGCCCTCCGCCCTTTCGTCTCCGCTAGAACGCGGAGAGGCCGAAAACGCTGCCGGAGCACAATGTCGCCAGCGTAATTCCGTTCCACCCTCCGCCCGCGCCGGCCGACGCCGCGCAATTCACTCAGCAGCGGCGATCTCTCGTCACGGGGCTGCCAAGTTCCTTTCTCATCCGCCGGAACCGGGTTTTCCCCGTTCGACCAGGCGGTAGCTGTAGCGGTCGCGGATGAAGGCGTTGAAGAACCGGCCCTTGGACGGTGCGCGCCGGAAAGCGCCGTAGATCTCGGGCTCGACGCCCTCATATTCGTAACGGTCACCGCTCGGCACGAACCAGACGGAGAGCTTGTGGCTTTCCGGGTCGTAGTCGGTCCTGCGGATGGCGGTGGACGGCACCGTGCGCTCCAAAACGCTTGCCCAAGCCAACCGTCGAGAGGCGCTTCCGTTCCGGGGAAGCCAGGCGGCCAGGCGAAGCCGGCGCCGCCATCCGTTTCAGTGCGTCGCCAGCTCCCGTGCCGTTCGTTTGCCAGCAAAGCAAAGGCCAAGCTCGGGCGTGCAGAGATCAGGAACCTTTTCAATCGTCGGAGCTTTCTGGTTCTGCATTGCAACGCTCGTGAATGAACTCTGGCTTCGAAGGAAACTCCCATGGCAAAAGAAAAGACGCTGGACGATCTGTTCCACGATACTCTGAAAGACATCTACTACGCTGAGAGGAAGATCCTGAAGGCACTGCCGAAGATGGCGCGCGCCGCGTCGTCGGCCGAGCTGAAGGCGGCTTTCGAAAAGCACAAGGACGAGACCGAGGGCCATGTCGAACGGCTGCAGCAGGTCTTCGAGATTCTCGGCAAGCGCGCCCAGGGAAAGACCTGTCCCGCGATCGATGGCATCATCGAGGAGGGAGAGGAGATCACCGAGGAATTCAAGGGAACGCCGGCCCTCGATGCTGGGCTGATATCGGCCGCCCAGGCCGTCGAACATTACGAGATCACGCGTTACGGCACCCTGAAGCGCTGGGCCGAGGTTCTCGGAATGAAGGACGCCGTCAAGCTGCTCGACAAGACGCTCGACGAAGAGTCCGCGACCGATGAGGCGCTCACCGGGCTTGCCGATGCCTCCGCCAATGAGATGGCCAAGGCAGCCTGATTGCCCAAGCCAACCGGCGCCGTGCGGCAAGCGGCGCCGCGACAGCCGTTTCGCACACCGAGGCCTCGGACGTTTCGCTCGCGGGCGGCAGAGCATGCGCGATCGGCGGGAAGAGAAGAAGAATATCCGCTGAAGAATGCGGCAACTGGTTCATTCCGGTAATCGCTTGGATGCCGAGACGGAATCCGGCTTGCGGGACCGTTTCAGCTTGACGCGACTCCGCTCCGCAGGACCCTGGTCGCGCGGTCCCAATGCGAGTCCCAACGACATCGCTTTCGATTTGACGCCGATCCTCGTCCGGCGCAGCGCCTCGGCGATGTCTTCCGCCGTCATTCCCGCCGCGGCCATCCGTCGAAGCTGCCGGACATCCCCCCGCGACCACGGCAGACCGTTTCGAGAGGCAGGAGGCATGGGACTTCTCGCAGACAACGAGCCTCCCAAACCTCCGCAATAAATGTTTGTTCCTGATTGTATGAACTTCCGGCGCGGCCCGATCGGCCGGGCAGTCTCTCACCCGTCTCTGTCCTGCCGTCGCCGCGCCTCCCTTCTCCCCAGCAGCAAATCAAAGACATACCCGCAACGATCCCGGGAATAGACCAGGCCATGATACAAGGTCAGCGCGGCGCGCGCCCAACCGAGATAGAGGAAGGGCAGCCCGGTTCCCCGCGCCAACCCGAACACGCGGTGGCTCCAGGCGGAAATATTTCCGCGCAGGCGATAGACCAGCCTGCGCCGCAGCTCGATCGGCGGTGGGTCGTCGAACACCCTCTTGCGCAGACGAAAGGGGAAGCGCCGCAGCCGCAGGCGGTACGACAATCCCTCGCGCCGCTGCCGGAAGCCGGCGGCCTGCGTCTGCCCGACGAAATCGCCGTCGACCTCGCGCAGGTCGAGACGTCCTTCGGTCGCAGCCTCGCTGAGCAGGCGGTTCAGTGCTGGCGACCGGACGACGACCACGTTGGTGCCGCGGCCATCCGACGAATACGGCTCCACCCAGGCGTCGCCGAACGAGATGTCGGCCGTCTCCGCCACCACGTCGTCGCAGAAATTGCATGCCGCGTTCTGGAAGAAGCCGGAACCCCAGTCGCCATCGACGAGATGCCACCAGTCCTTCCGGTGGACGCTTCCGTCGCTGAGCGTCAGCTGCGCGGTGTACCAATTGGCCGGGCGATCCGGATTTTTTGCGCGAAAATCGACGCCGGCGATCGCGGCGGGATCGACGCCCATCTGCAGGGCGAAACTCTCGACGAAACGCGCGCTCTTCATGTGGCCGCAGAAAAGGCCGAGCGTGAAGGCGATCCGCTCGCGGAAAATATCGTCCTCCAGGCGCAGCAGATTGACGGCCTTGATGAAGCAGGGAATGCCGACCACCGCGTAGCGTCCGGGGGTAGAGCGGATCGTTTCCAGCACGGCGGACAGTTCGATGGGATAATACCGCGACTTCGACCCGGCGCGGGCATCCGCCTCGGTCCGCGAGATCGTGTAGCGGAAGAACCGCTGCTCGCGCTGCGGCTCGCGCACCGCCGTCACGTGCGCCACGCCGTCCACCAGCCCGCGCCGCAGCAGTTCTGCGGCGACCCAGCTGACCATGCCGTCCGAGCTGCCGTCGGCACGGAAACCCGCCTCGGCCGCATTGCCGACATAGGCGGCCTCGAAGCGGCCGACTTGGGGGTCCGCATGCCTGGCCGTTGGAAATTGCAGCAGGGCCAGCTCGTCCTCGCCGCGCGCGCCGGGGGAAAACGGACAGGTCCGGGTGAAGCCGGCCGAAGGCCTTTTCCGCCAGCCGCCGCCCGAGGGTTTCAACTGGCCATAGCGGTCCCATCGCATGGCGGCGTCGGGAGCACCGCTCTGCGCGACGCAACTGCCGCAGCCGATGCACAGCCCGGCCGCAACGATGTCGCGGGGGCCGACAGGCCGGCCATGAGGCGCGGCGGCCGCCGGTTCAGGCGAGGGCTTCGCGGAGATAGTCATGCGACCTGCGACGCAGCTTCTCGATGCGCG
Organism: Kumtagia sp.; assembly: GCF_059502445.1. Taxonomy (NCBI): domain Bacteria; kingdom Pseudomonadati; phylum Pseudomonadota; class Alphaproteobacteria; order Hyphomicrobiales; family Phyllobacteriaceae; genus Kumtagia; species Kumtagia sp. The sequence goes on along the minus strand of NZ_JCACER010000019.1, from coordinate 80,198 downwards.
AGAGGATGCCGCCTTCGAGCGGAGCGCCGAGCAGGCCCGCAATGGACGCGCCGGCGGAATGCTCGTCGACCAGATGGTTGCCGGCTCCCAGCAGCTGCGTCAGGTCGCGCAGCTTGTTCGCGCGATAGTCCGACGAGACGCAGGCGAAGGGTTTTGCGTTGAACAGCGAGAACACGCAGCCGTGGAAGAAGTTGGTGACGACGGCCGCGGCGCCGGCCATCAGGCGCGCAAAGGTTTCCGGCCCCGCGGCGATGCGCTGCTCGTCGGCCCAGGCGTTGCGGTAGCCGATGCTCAGCAGCCGATAGCCCATCGAAATGGCCCAGGTCCGGACCATCGCCGTGAACCAGCGGGGGAAGGAGTGGCCGTAGACAGCCACATAGGGCGTGTCGGCAGCGACCGGCTCGGCCGCCGGCGGGAATTGCAGGCAGGGGTCGAGCACCAGTTCGGGATTGGAGCCGAGCGCGTCGCGGACGATTCTGGCGCTGTTGCCGTCGCGTACGGATATCCGCCTGAAGGTCGCGAGTCGGTCCGTCCAGGGCGACGGCAGCCCCTCCGCCGCATCATAATTGCCGAAGCTTGCCGCATAGGACACCAGGCGGCAAGGCTCGAGCCCGACACCATAGAAGATGGAATGGCCGCCATACCACGGATGCCGCAGGTTCCAGACCTCGTCGCTGCCGACGACGATGCGGTCGAATTGCGCGAGGGCAGAAGGGTCGTCGAGATCGAAGCGCGCCGAGCATGGGAGCCTGTCGAAAGCCTCGAAGAACAACCGTGTCTTCAACACGTAGCCGACGGTGTCGCCGGGAATGTCGACCTGCGGCCGCAGCGCGCATCGCCACTCGCGCCGGTTCACGAGCGGTGAATGATGGTCGAGCAGCACGGCGTCGTGTCCCATCGAGCGGAGACCGTCGACGAGGCAGCGGGCCTGCCAGTAGGATCCGTAATTGATGCAACGGTGAAAGGTCAGCACGCCGATTTTGCGCGAGAGGGGCATCCGTCTTACCGGGCCGCCACGAGGCCGAGCGGCGGGCCCTGCCGCATGTCCGCGGAACTGGTCGGCATCGCCGGCGCGTATCGGCGGATCATGTCGCCGCAGAAGCGGGCGAACTCGTCGGGCACCAGCGGTGGGCTGGTGTGGTGGGGCATCAGGCCCCGGTGCTCCGGGGTGAAGCAGAAGGTGACCGTCACGTCGAAATCGGCGAGCGCCTGCATCTGCCGGTCGAACCAGTCGAGCGCGTTAGGCCGGAAGCTGTCGGCCCAGGAGAGGCCGGTGCGGACATAGGTGACGCCGAGCCGCTTCATCCAGGCGACGGCCTCGTCCAGCCGCGGGTCTTCGAAATGGAACCACTGCACCAGTCCCATCTCGGGGGTGAGGCCGGCAAAGGTTTCGAGGGCGGGCTTCGGCGTGCCGTCCTCGCGCAGCAGGCCCATGTAGAAATGCCGGTAGTAGGATGATCCCTCAGCCTCCCGGTGACGGGTCGTCGCGCCCCAGGCCATCGGCAGATCGTAGAGGCTGTACCACTGCACCCGCGGCGCCTTGCCGAGCAGCAACTCGGCGGTGCGCTTCAGCCCCCAGACCTGGATTTCCTCGGCGCCGAAGGTGGAGATGCCGACCTCGCTGACCCAGATCGGCAGGTCGGTCACGGCGCCAATCTCGCCGATCTTCCGCGGCCATTCGTGGACCTGCCAGAGGTTCCAGTCGAGCGGGAAGCCATGCACGGCAACCGCATCGACGCGGTCAAGCACGCTGAATTCCTTCATGCGGGTCATGAACGCAGGATCGATCGGCGAGATACCGCCGAGGACCTTCGTCACATCCGGATTTTCTCGCGCGATCGCATCGGCGGCCAGGATCACCATCTCGGCGTAGCGGCTCCAGTCCGGGTCGAGTTCCGGGTCCCAGTGGGACTTGTTGTTCGGCTCGTTCCAGATCATTGCCGCTTCGATCATTTATTCGCTCCTCTGGCTGGATAGACGGCGCCCTCGCCGGCCGGCGCTCCTGCCGGCCGGCAGATGTAGACCTCGGCCTCAGGGTGCGCGGCGATGACGAAGCCGGCGCTGCGCAGCATGGCCTCCATGCCGGCCCGGTTGGGAATCCACCAGTTGGTCGGATCGTTGGCGTAGCGATGCTCGATGAAGTGCAGTTTTGGAAAGCCGGGCTCGTCGAACAGATCCTTGCGCCAGAAATGATAGTCCTCGTCGAGGGCAGCCACCTCGCCGCTGCCGCGCTGCATCGACTGGAACACCATAAGATCGCCGACGACATGGTCGCGGATGAGGTCGAGGGCCAGCAACGGGTGCCGCAGATGATAGAGGACGCCCATGAACAGGACGATGTCGAAGCGCTCGCCCAGGGAGCCCACGTCGTAGACGGAGAGCTTTCGGAACTCGATGTCCGCCTCGGCGATCTCAGCGGCGAAGCGCGCCTGCGCGAGATAGGTCTCATCGAAATCGACGCCGAGCACGCGCTCGGCGCCGCGGCGCTTCATCTCGATGGAGTAGAAGCCGGCATTGCAGCCGATATCCAACACGGTCCTTCCCGTGAGATCGGCCGGGATGGCGTGCGCGAACTTGCGCCACTTCATGTAAGGATAATTGCCGAGAAAATGATCGGGTGCCGTGGAAATCCCGCCCAGCTCGATGTTGTGGAACCAAGGCCCAAGTTCCTCGATGCGGCGGCGGACCGCCTGGTCGGACATGCTCATGGCCGGGCTCTCCACGCGGGCGAGCGGGCTGGGCGCGCGGGATATCCGCACGCTGCGCAGCCGTTCGCGTCGATTGACATCACACGCCCTCGTTCAGCCTGAGAAGCTTGGCGCCCCAGTCGCCCATCGCCACCACGCTGATGGAGGCGGGCTCGATGTCGAAGCGGAAGCCGCCGTCGGCGGTAAGGCCGAGGACATGGCAGACCGCGCTCTTGATGACGTCGGCATGGCTGACGAGCACGACGCCTTCGCCGGCGTGTCTCTTGCGCAGGTCGGCCATGCAGGCGCAGACGCGGCCGCACACGTCCTGCATGCTCTCGCCGGTGGGGGTGACCGCGACCGCACGCCGGCTGTTCCAGTCCCGCCATGCCGGATCCTGATTGAGCTCGACGAAAGTCTTGCCCGACCACGGCCCGAAATCGATCTCGTCGAGTTCGTCGCGCAACTCGACGGGGCCGATCTCGGAGTGCAGGGAAACGGCGCGGGCCGTCTGCGCCGTCCGCTCGCGCGGGCTCGAATAGATCGCGACGAAATTCTCGCGGCACATCCGTTCGCCGAGCCGCCGCGCCTGGGCGCGTCCGTCCGGTCCCAGCGAGACATTGGGCGCGCGGCCGGCGAGATAGCGGCCGACATCGTCATGCGCGGCATGCCGCAACAGGAAGAACGTCGTCGTCATTCCGCGGCCTTCAGCGATTCCGATTGCTCGCCGGCGATGAAGTCGAGCGTGCGCCGGCGCGCCTCGGCGTCGGTGAACTGCCGCGGCGGCGACTTCATGAAGTAGCTCGACGGACCCTCCAGCGCGCCGCCGATGCCGCGGTCGAGAGCAAGTTTCGCGCAGCGGATGGCGTCGATGACGACGCCGGCGGAATTCGGCGAATCCCAAACCTCCAGCTTCAGCTCGGCGTTGAGCGGGACGCCGCCGAAGGTAGTGCCCTCCAGGCGGATATAGGCCCATTTGCGGTCGGCGAGCCAGGGCACGTGGTCGCTCGGACCGACATGCACGTTGTCGGGCTCCAAGGGGACCTCCAGCTGACTCATGACTGACTGGGTCTTCGAGATCTTCTTCGATTCCAGGCGCTCGCGCTCCAGCATGTTCAAAAAGTCGGTATTGCCGCCGAAATTGAGCTGATAGGTGCGGTCGACCCGCACCCCGCGCTCGCGGAACAGATTGGTCAGCATGCGGTGCACGATGGTGGCGCCGACCTGGCTTTTGATGTCGTCGCCGATGAGCGGCAGGCCGCGCTCCGCGAAGCGGGCCGACCATTCCGGCCGCGAGGCGATGAAGGACGGAATGCAGTTGACGAACGCGCAATGCGCGGCGAGCGCCTGCTCGGCATACCAGGCGGTGGCACGTTCGGAGCCGACAGGCAGGTAGGAGACGAGGATGTCCGTCTCGGTGGCGCGCAGGACTTCCGCGACGTCGACCTCCGGCGTGTCGGATTCCTCGATCGGACCGCGCAGATATTTACCGATGCCGTCGAGCGTCGGCCCCCGTCGCACCTCAACTCCCGTCGGCTCAACCGAGGCGAAACGGGCGGTGTTGTTCGGCGGCGCGAAGATGGCGTCGGCGACATCGCTGCCGACCTTGCCGTTCGCCACGTCGAAGGCGCAGGCGACCTCGATATCCTCGGGACGATAGCCGCCGAGCTCGACATGCATCAGACCCGGCACGGGTTCGTTGTCGCAGACGTCCCGGTAGAAGCGGGTGCCCTGCACCAGCGACGAGGCACAGTTGCCGACGCCGACGATGCCGATGCGGATTTTCTTGCGCGTCATCATTCTTCCTTGCGGCGGACGAAGGCCGGTCCTTACGACCACCGAGGGCCGGGACATTTCTCGTGGCCGAACCAGCACAGCGAAGGAATGTTCCTCCGCTTTTCGACGGGAGCCGGCGGGACTGGATCAAACCCGGCATCCACAGGTTGGACGAGTCCCGGACCTGGCGGATTTCATGATCGTCTATGGCGACCTCGAACGGATTGAACGGGCGGCCGACGTCGAAGCGTCGCTCGCCAGCGCACTGCGGCGTGTAGAGAGAATGCCTGGAGGCATCGACCGGCACGCCGCCCTGGTGAGCGCCTTCATCCGCGCGGCCGAACTGGTGCAGGGTGTCGCCGACGCGGAATTCGACCGGCTGGGCAAGGATGCGCGGTCCCCAACGCGGGAAAGCGGGGCGATGCTGCTGCTGCACCTGGCGGCGGCGATCGACCGTTCGTGGCGGCAACGTTTTGATGGTGACGTCGATGCCGGCGGGCTGTCGGAGTTGCTGCGGCAAAGCCATGGTGGCGATGTCATCAAGACGCGTACCGCGGAAGGTTTTGCCCACTACGCACTCTATCCGGAGAGCTATCTTGAGGCCGCGCAGGCTTCCGGCCTGGCGGCGAACACGGTCGCGATCGGGATCAGGAGCATAGGCGTTGGCCTCGGAGCGCTGGTTGCCGCCGCGCTCGGGGCGGCGCCGGCGATCAGCCTGCGGCCGGCCGGCCATCCCTACGATCGCGAGGTCCGCGCCGACGCGGAGCTGATCGAGCCTCATGCCGCCGATCCGGAGGTGCAGTTCGCCATCGTCGACGAAGGACCGGGTCGGTCGGGCAGCTCCTTTGCGAGCGTGGCGCGATGGCTGTCGGGGCACGGCGTTGCGGCGAGCCGCATCCATTTTTTCCCGAGCCATGGCGGGCAGCCGGGGCCGGAAGCCTCCGCGGAAACGCGTTCGGTCTGGGATGCAGTCCGGCGCCACCCGGCAGGCCGGCACGACATCCTTTCAGGCGCAGGCGGATTGCGAAGCTGGGTAGAGAAGACGCTCGGTCCGCTCGGCGGGCCGTTGCGGGAAGTGTCGGCGATACCGTGCATCGCAGCCGTGAAGCAACAGCCGATCGACACGCGCTTCGCGCGCCGGAAATTCCTGGCGCACAATGCCGAAGGTCTTTGGCTGATCAAGTTCGCCGGCCTTAGCGACGTCGGCGAGCGAAAGTTTTGTGACGCCCGGGCGCTGGCACACGCCGGATTCGGACCCGAGACGGCTGGCCTCTGCCACGGCTTTCTTGTTCAGAAATGGGTCGAGGGGCGACCGCTCGGCGAAACGCCTTGCGATCGCAAGGTCTTGCTCAAGGTGCTCGGCGCCTATCTGGCGTGCCGGAGCAAGTGTCTGGCCGAGCCGGGCGTGGGCGCCTCGCTGGAGAAGCTGCGCGACATGGCGGTCTGGAACACCTCGCAGGCGCTCGGCGCCGAAGCCGGCTCGGCACTCGAGCGTCGCCTGTCCGGCGTGGCTTCGCTCGAAGATCGCGTCCGCCGCGTCCGCACCGACAACCGCCTGCATGGCTGGGAGTGGCTGGCGACGGGGAGTGGCTTTCTGAAGATCGACGCGGTCGACCATTGCGAGGCGCACGACCTGATCGGCTGCCAGGATATCGCCTGGGACGTTGCCGGCGCCATCGTCGAGCACAATCTGACGGAGGGCGAGATCGGGACAGTGCGGCGCGAACTGGACCGTGCCGGCGTGGATGTGGATGGCGCCATGATCGCGGCCATGCTTCCGTGCTATCTTGCCTTCCAGCTTGGCCTGTGGTCGACGGCCGAGCCTTCGACCGGCGAGACAAAAAGCTGCGCGGCGTCCTATGCGGACAAGCTTCTGCGCCATTTGCGGCAGCCGCACTGATGGAACCGGATTGTATTTATCGCGAGGTAAGTGCGGCTAAATTGGAGGAGGCAGCGCTGCTTCTTATTGAGCGCGCTTCAGTTGATTCCGCATCGCCTTCGATTTCTGTTTCGCGGAAATGCCGGATGGTTTTCAGCAGTCCCTCGCGCAGCGGCGTGACCGGTCTCCAGCCGAGAAAGCTGCCGGCGCGGCCGATGTCGGGACGCCGGCGCCTGGGATCGTCGACCGGCAGTGGCAGAAAGCGCATGCGCGAGCGCGACCCGGTCAGGTCGAGGACCAGTTCGGCGAGCTCGCGCACCGTGAACTCGGCCGGATTGCCGAGATTGACGGGGCCGTCGGGCCGCAGCTCGATTTCCATCAGCCGATGCAGGCCGTCGACGAGGTCGGAGACGTAGCAGAAGGACCGCGTCTGCGAGCCGTCGCCATAGACGGTCAGCGGTTCGTCCTTCATCGCCTGGACGACGAGATTCGAGACGACGCGGCCGTCCTCAGCATGCATGCGCGGCCCGTAGGTGTTGAAGATGCGCGCCACCCGAACCTCGGCGCGGCCGGCGCGCAGGAAATCGAAGCACATCGCCTCGGCGGCCCGCTTGCCTTCGTCGTAGCAGGCGCGCGGGCCGGTGCAGTTCACGCTTCCGGCATAACTCTCCTTCTGCGGATGCATCTCCGGGTCGCCATAGACCTCGCTGGTCGACGCCTGCAGGAACCGCGCGCCGTGGCGCTGCGCCAGATCGAGCAGGTTGAGCGTGCCGACAACGCAGGTCTGCATCGTGTGGACGGGATCGGCCTGGTAGTGTGGCGGGGAGGCGGCGCAGGCGAGGTTGTAGACGCGGTCCACGCGCGCACGCAGTTCGAGCGGCTGGCAGATGTCGTGCTTCAGGAGCTGAAACTGCTTGTGATCGCGGATCGATCGCAGATTGTTGCGGTTGCCCGTCACGAAACTGTCGACGCAGATCACCCGCTGGCCCTCGGCCAGCAGCGCCTCGCACAGATGCGAGCCGAGGAAGCCCGCGCCGCCGGCGACGAGCGCCGTTTGCAATTCCATCGAACGAGGCATTCGCTCCTCCTGAAACTAGGCCGCCTGCGGCGCGGCGGACCTGCTGTCGCGGGAAGGGGACGTCAGGCAGGAGACGAGCTCCCGCGCCCGCGCCAGCCCGGTGTGGGACGCGAGCACCCGCTTCCGCGCATTTTCGGCAAGGGCCAGGCGCTGGCTCTCGGCCTCTTCCGTCAGAACAGCGCAGACATCATCGGCGCCGTCGGCTGCATGGATCGCTTCGCCGAGCGGGAAGAAATCGTCGAGGCCCGGCCAGCGGTCGCTGATGACGGGGCAGAAGCAGGCGGCGGCCTCGAACAGCCGCACGCTCGGCGACCAGCCCGCCGCGATCATGTCCGCCCGCGTGACGTTCAGGGTGTAGCGCTGCCTGCTGTAGAAGGAGGCGTGCTCGGAAGGCGGCAGATGCGCGATCCTGTCGACGTTCCGCGGCCAAACCAGACCCTCCGGATATTGCGGGCCGGCGACGACGAAGCGGCGGTCCGGCATGCGCCGCGCGACGTCGATCAGCAGGCGCTCCAGCGTCGGCTGGCGGTCCGGGCTGTAGGTGCCGAGATAGCCGAGTTCCCAGACCGGCCGCTCGCCGGTCGGCGCGTAGCGTCCCTCGTCGACCGAGCAGTACAGCGGCTCGGCGCGGCGGGCGCCGAATTGCTTTCTCAGGCGTTCGAGGGTGGGGCCTCCGGTGAAGGAGAAATAGGTGTCGAACAGCGGCACCTGGCGGGCGGCCAGGTAGTCGCGGTCGCCCGCCGCGAGCCTTGCCAGGGTGACCGGCGTGTCGATGTCGTAGAAGCAGAAGCTGCCGGCGCAGAGCGGCGCCACGGTGTCGATGACGGCGACTCCCTCGGGAACGAACGAGCCGACGACGACCACGTCGGCCGACCGCAGCCGCTCCCGATGGTCGGTGCAAAGGCCGGCGACGGAACGATAGTAGCGGAGGTCGCAGAAATCGGGGTCGGGCAGATCGCGGTTGTCGGCATACCAGGCGACGTCGCGCTCCAGGAAGGTAAGCCTGTGGCCGAGCCGGTGCAGGCCCCGCAAAAGTGCGCGGAACGTCGTGGCATGGCCGTTGCCCCAGGACGACGACAGCGAAAGGCCGAGAAAGACGATGTCGAGCGGGGCCATCACGCGGCGGCCTCCACCGGCGAGCGTTTGGCGAAGCGGCGGAAGATCTCGTCGGCGAGCGCCGCGCGGTGGCTGTAGGTATGGTCCGCGAGCACGCGGCGCAGTGCCGCCTCGCCGACGGCGCGCGCCCTGTCGTCCGTGAGGTCCGCCAGGATGTCGATGACGTCCCGCCCGTCGCGGGCGACCAGGATTTCCTCGTCCGGCTTGAGGAAATGGTCGATGCCGAGCCAGGCGTCGCTGATCAGGCAGGCGCCGGCGCCAGCCGCCTCGAAGACACGGGTGGCGGGGGAGAAGCCGTTGCTCGCCATGCTGTCGCGGCTGATGTTGAGCACGGCCTTTGGCGTGACGTTGAAGGCGTTGTGGTCGCCGGTGCCGACATGGCCGATCCAGCGCGCGTTCGGTGGCATCGGCTTGTCGTCCCAGCCGGAGCCGCCGATGAGGAAGCGGCCGTCCGGCAGGCCGGCCGCCGGTTCGAGGAAGAATTCTTCGACGCGTTTCTCCCGGTCGGGCAGCCGGTTTCCCAGGAAGGCGAGGTCGCAGGCGAAGCGCTTGTCGGGCCCGACGGGATGGTGGGTGTCCGGATCGAGGGCGTTGTAGACGGGAATGCAATGGCTCGCCCCCATGGCGCGATAGGCGTAGACGACGGGGTCGCCGCCGCCATAGGTGAGGACGAGGTCGAGCTTGCGCAGCGCCCGATGCAGCGGATGGTCGGGCTCGTCCCCGAGTTGCGCCAGGGTGGCGGGCGCGTCGACATCCCAGAATATGGTGAGGGCGTCCGGCCGGGTGTGCCGCAGCGCTTCCAGCAGGAGCGCCTCGTCCTCGAAGCCGACGCCGCTCGCCTTGACGACGATATCGGCATCCGCCGCCCTCGCGGTGACCTGCATCAGCGCCCGCGGCGTCGGCTCGTAGACCACCACGGAACACCAGCTGGGCGCCTCCATGTCGCGGTTCTTCTGCCGGTCGTAGACGTCGGGTTCGTAGAAGGTGATGTCGTAGCCGAGCGCCGCGAGGGCCTTGAGCAGCCCGCGGTAGTAGGTCGCGGCGCCGTTCCAGTAGGAGGACAGCAGGCTCGATCCGTAGAACGCGATCTTCATTGGGCGGCCTCCTTCGGTGCCAGTTGGTCGAGAACGCGGGCGCTGCCGCATTGCCCCAGGATGGTCAGCACCTCGTCGACGCGATGCGCGCAGGTATGGCGCGCCTCGATGGTTTCGCGGCCGTGCTTTGCGAGGGAGCGGGCGAGACCGGTGTCGTGCAGCATGTCGCGCAGCAGCGACGTCATTTCCGCGCCGTTGCGCGCGAACAGGAAATCCCTGCCCGGACGGAACAGGTTCTCGGCGTCGTCCCAGGGCGCCGAGACGAGCGGAATGCCGCAGGCCAGCGCCTCGAACATGCGGATCGTCGGGATGCCGGGAAGGCTTTCGACATAGGGGCGGCGGGGGATGTGCAGGGTGACGCGATGGCGGGCGAAGGCGGCGGGCACGTCGGCGTTGGGAAGCCAGCCGCGATAGGCGATGCCGGCCTCGGCCAGCGCCGCCAGGGCTTTCGCCGGGTAGCGGACGCCGTGCACGACAGCCGACAGGCCGAGCCGCCGCGCCGGCTCGACCAGATATTCCGTGATCTCGGCCGAGCGTTCGCCGTCGCCCCAGTTGCCGATCCATACGAGGTCGGCGTCCCGGGCGATTTCGGGGCGGGGCCGGAACAGACTGACATCGGCCGCCTCATGCCAGGCATGGACGCGCCGGCCCCATCCGGCGCGCAAATAGCGCTCGCGCAGCGTCTCGCCGAAGGCAAGGACGGCGTCGTAGTCGTGGAGCGCGAGGCCCGAGATGGCGGAAGCCTGCGACACGGCGCGGTGGTGGGTGTCGTGGAACAGCAGCGTGAAGCGTCCGCCATGACGGCGTGCCTTGCCGATGCGCGCGACGAGGGCGGGGTCGGTCCATTCGTGGACGACGACCACGTCGGCGTCGGCCAGCACGCTTTCATGGTCGAAGCCGGCGCCGTAGGTGCGCGAGGCCAGCTCCGGGAAGTCCGCGGCGAAGCGCTGCAGCGCCGGCTCGCCGGCGTCGCGCAGCAGATTGGCGCGGCTCCATCCGTCTTCCGGCTCCAGCGCCACAGCGTCGTGGCCGCGCCAGACCAATTCGCGCATGACGCCGCGCAGGAAATGCGCGTTGCCGTGGTTCCAGTCGGATACGAGCGAGTGCGTGTAGAAGAGGAAGCGCATGTCAGCGGCTCCCCGCATGGATGGCGGCGGCTTCGGTGTAGGCGGCGTTCATCGCGGCCGCCTGCCCGGCCATGGTGTAGCGGCCGGCACGCCGGAGCGCCGCGGCGCCGAGGCTACGCCGGAGGGCGGCGTCCCGGGCCAGACGGTCAAGCGTGTCCGCCAGCGCGGATGCGTCGCGGGGCGGGAAGAACAGGGCGGCGTCCGCCCACACTTCGCGATAGGTGGCGATGTCGGCCAGCACCAGCGGGGTTCCGGCTTGCGCCGCTTCCAGGGCGGCGAGGCCGAAAGGCTCGTAGAGCGACGGCGAGACGAAGATGCCGGCAGCGGCCATTCGGCGCCGGGTCTCGTCGTGGGGAAGCGAGCCGAGCGGGGTCGCGTGCCGGAAGGCAAACGCATCGCCGTTCGGCCCGGTTGCGGGACCGGCGGCCAGGATCGGCCACGCGGTCTCGCCAGCGGCTGCATCCAATACCTGTCCGTTCTTGCCGGCATCCCACCAGCGTCCGGCGGCGAAGGCTACGTTTTCGCGCGGCACCTCGTGGTCGACGGCAGCGACGGCGTTGTGAACCACCTCGAGGCGCGGCAGCTCGCCGTAGCAGGCGGTCAGCGCCTTGGCATGGCTCTCGCTTGGAGCGATGGCCATGTCGGCGCGGCGGAAGCCGGCACGGTTGCGGCGCTCGTGCCAGGACCAGGGAGCGGGCGGCGAGGTGTCCTGCACGGCGCGGAACCAGGTGATCACGCAGGAATGCGACACGACGACGACGGGGCAGGGCAGCGACAGGCCTGCCGCCTGAGCCGGCGCGTTGAGATGGACGAGGTCGGCGGCGTGGTCGCGCGCGAGGCGCGCCAGCTCGTCCGGCAGCCCGTCGAGCTCGCTTTCGGCGGCCGCCATCCAGTCCGGCGGTGTTTGCAGCCAGGTGACGGTCGCGACGGCCTCGGCCTGCCGCCGCTGCCCGTCGGCCGGAAGCGGTCCCAGTCCGGCAAAAATGATCGTGTGGCCGGCTTCGGCCAGTTGCGCCGCCAATCCCAGCGCGTACTGCCAGACGCCGCCGACTACATCGACGGTCATGAGGATGCGGCGGCGCTGGCGGGTCAGGCGCTGGAGCATGGGTTCTCCGCCCCGTGTGAGAGCCGCCCCCGGTGGTCTGGTCTCATGCGACAAATCTTTCCGGCATCGCCTCGCCGGGACGGTTGCGTTGCAGCCAGGTGGCGAGGTCTTCGACCCCGTCGCGCCAGCCGATGGCCGCCCGCCATCCGAGCGCGATCTCCAGCCGGCGCGTGTCGGCGACGAAATAGCGCTGGTCGCCGATGCGCGGCGCGTCGTGCGTGACCTCCACCCGGCGCCCAACGATGCGGGATATGTGGTCGAGCACCATGGTGAGGCTGACCGCGTTGGCCGTGCCGCCGCCGAGATTGAAGGCCTTGCCGCGGAAGCGGCCGATGCCGGCGAGCAGCGTCCGGTAGGCGGCGACCGCATCCGAGACATGGAGGATGTCGCGGACCTGATGGCCGTTGCCGAAAATGGTTATCGGCTGCCGGTTCAGGGCGCGGATCAGGAAATGCGCGACCCAGCCCTGGTCCTCGGTGCCGAACTGGCGCGGGCCGTAGATGCAGCTCATGCGCAGGACGGCGGTCGACAGGCCGTAGGACTTCGCATAGTCGAGCACATACTGGTCGGCAACGCCCTTGGAGCAGCCGTAAGGGGTGCTGAAGTCGAGCGGCCTGTTCTCGTCGATGCCATGGCTGCGCAGCGTCGCGTCGGCGGGCATGTCGCGGCCGTCGACATCGGTCATTCCGAGATCGGAAAGCGAGCCGTAGACCTTGTTGGTGCTGGCGAAGATGACGGGGATGTCGCGCCCAGTCTCGCGAACGGCCTCCAGCACGTTGAGGGTGCCGCGGGCGTTGACTTCGAAATCATCGACCGGATCGACCAGGCTGGTGGTCACGGCCGTCTGCGCCGCCAGATGGAATACGGCCTTCGCCTCGGCGACGGTCGCCGCCAGCGAACCGCAGTCGCGCACATCGGCGATCCTCGCCGTCAGCCTGCCGTCGTGGCGCTGGCGCAGCCAGGAAAGGTTCTGCTCGACGCCGGCCCGGCTGAGATTGTCGAGGACAGTGACGGCCTCGCCGCCGGACAGAAGACTGTCGGCAAGGTTGGAACCGATGAACCCGCAGCCGCCGATGACGGCGATCGGGGCGTTTCTTGGCGGCCGTCTCATGAAACGAGACCCATGGATTCGAGCTCGCGCTTCATCTCGGCGCCGCGGTCGAGCGCGACGCTGCCGCGCACCCAGCGCACGATTTCGTCGAGCGAATCCTCCAGCCAGTGCCGCGGCTCGTACCCGAGAAGCTCGCGCGCCTTGCCGATGTCGGCGAAGCAGTTGCGAATGTCGCCTGAACGCGCCTTGGCGAGGATTTCCGGCTCGAGATCCGCAACGCCCATCGCATCCGCGAGCATCGAGGCGACCTGAGCTATGGCGTAGTCGCGGCCGCTGCCGATGTTGACGACATGCCCGCCCGCCCGAGGACTCTCCAGGGCGAGACGGAATGCGCGCGCCACGTCGCGCACGTGGACGAAATCCCTCTTCTGCCGACCGTCCTCGAACACCATCGGCCGCTGGCCGTTGGCGAGGCGCGAGGCGAAATTGGCGAGCACGCCGGTATAGGGGTTGGACAAGGCCTGGCCCGGACCGAAGACATTGAACAGCCGCAGGGCGACGGCATCGACGCCATAGACCTCGCCGAAGATCATCACGGCGCGCTCCTGCGCGTATTTGGTCAGCGCGTAGATGGAGGCGAGATCGACGGGCTTCCGCTCGTCGGTCGCCACCGGAGCGAGAGCCTCGCCGCCATCCGATACAGGATCCCAGAGCCCGGCCTTGACGCGGGCGAGGTCGCGCCGGACATTTCCGACATGCCTGCCGTCGGCGGTCCTGTACAAGCCTTCGCCATAGACGCTCATCGAGGACGCGACGACGATGCGGCGCACCGGCCGCTTGATCATGGCTTCTAGCAGCACGGCGGTGCCGAGGTCGTTCGCGCCGACATAGCGGGCGATCTCGTACATCGACTGGCCGACGCCGACCTCGGCGGCAAGATGGATGACGGCGTCGACGCCGTGCAGGGCTTCGGCAACGATCGCGGGGTCCCTGACGTCGCCCCTGATCAGCTCGGCGCCATCCGGCACCTCTATCACGTCCGCGCCATGGACCTGCTCGATGAGAGAATCCAGGATGCGAACCTCATAGTTCCGGCCGATCAGTTCCTGCGTCACATGGCGGCCGATGAAGCCGCCGCCGCCGGTCACCAGTATGCGTTGCACATGTCCTCCTGCGGTTGGGACAACGGTTGCGGCGTCCGAACCGCCGCATTGCAGGTTTGTTCCTTTCGGATTTCATGTGGAAGCGACCCGTGGAGGCAAGCCGGCGGCCGCGCGGCCGGCGTCCGCAATCCAAGGGCCAGGGAAAACAGGATGCCGCGGAAACCGAACACAGCGGCCGGCAGCCGGCCCGGAGGTGTGCGGCCGGGCGCCGACGCCTTGCCGCAGCGTGCGTGAAACACGGTCCGCAAAAGGAACATACCTTCGCAAGGCCGGTTAGGCCGCCGGTTCTGCAACCGGAAGAGTGAGACGATGCGGGTAGCTATGATCGGAACGGGCTATGTCGGCCTGACAACGGGGGTGTGCCTGGCCGAGCTGGGACATGACGTGGTTTGCGCGGACATCGACGGAAACCGGATCGCGCAATTGCGTCGTGGCATCCTGCCTTTTGCAGAGAGCGGTGTCGCCGAGATGGCGTCGCGGCATATGACCCGCGGCAGGCTGCATTTCACCTGCGACCTGGCCAATGCAGTGGCCGAGCGCGACATCGTCATGATAGCCGTCGGCACGCCCAAGGGAGCCGAGGGCGAGGCGGACCTTTCTTTCGTCCGCAACGCGGCGCGCCAGATCGCTCCGGCGATCGCGCCGAAGACGGTGGTCACGCTGAAATCCACGGTCGTGGTCGGCACGGCGCGCGAGGTTCGCGAAATCATCGCCTCGGAGCGCGGAGCGCTCGATTTCTGGGTCACGTCGAACCCGGAATTCCTGCGCGAAGGCAGTGCCGTGGCGGACTTCCTGCGCCCCGACCGCATCGTCATCGGCGCCGACGATCACGACGCCGCCCAGAGGCTGATCCAGCTCTACCAGCCGCTCCTGCGGGACGGAATACCGCTTGTGGAGACCGGGACCACCAATGCCGAGCTCATCAAATATGCGGCGAACGCCTTTCTGGCGCTAAAGATCGGCTTCATCAACGACGTCGCCGACCTGTGCGAACAAATCGAAGGCGACATCTCGGCCGTGGCGCAGGGCATCGGTCTCGACCGGCGGATCGGCTCGAGCTTCCTGGCGCCAGGACCGGGCTATGGAGGTTCCTGTTTTCCCAAGGATACCGAGGCTTTCGCCGCGACGGGACGGCGGCACAAGGCGCCACAGCCACTGGTCGAGACGCTCATCGTGCGGAACGAGAAGCGCAAGCGGGGCATCGCCGAACGGGTGCTGCGGGAACTGTCCGACATCGGCAATCCGACCGTCGGCATCCTCGGGGTGGCGTTCAAGGCAAACACCGACGACGTGCGCGAATCGGCGGCGCTCGCCATCGTGCAGCAGGCCGGCGTGTCGGTGCGCGCCTTCGATCCCTGGGCCCAGACGAAGGCCGCCGCCCTGCTGCCTTCCGTCGCCTGGCACGACGATCCCTATGCGGCGCTGGAAAACGTCGATCTCGGGCTCATCTTGACCGAGTGGGAGGCGTTCAGATCGCTGGACCTGGCGCGACTCGCGCTGAGCATGCGCAACCGCATCCTCTTCGACTGCCGCAATTTGCTGGAGCCGCAGGAAATGCCGCGGCACGGATTTCGCTATCTCAGTCTCGGCAGGGGCGGTGTGCCGCGGGCGATCAAGCAGGTTTCGGCGGGAGCAGCCCGCAGCCAGGGCCCCCATAGGAGCTTGCGGCTGCCGTCCTGACGGCGCGTGCGGCATCCGCCGGCGAGCCGGCTTGGCTCCGCCGCTCGCTATCAGCAAAGACTGGTTCCGGTGTGCACGACCAACAAGCGGTTCTTGCAATTGCCGGGCGGCGCAGCCAAATTAAAGTACGTATTGCAACCGAGATTCGCCTTTTGGCCAGACGCCCTGAAGTGCCAGCAGGCATAAACCTCGACCCGCTTTCCCCCGAAAGCCGGCTGGCGGAGCTCCTGGAAGACATTGCCGAGGAGGAGACGCCAGAGCGGCTTCTCAAGCTCGCGATCGAGCTTCAGCAGCAATTGATGCTGAGGAAACAGCAAAAGAACCCAAACTGAGTTTCGCTCGGACGCATGATTCTGAAGGGCGGATTGCGCGTTAGCGCGGCCGCGTCGCATCCGCCTCATATCGGGCGGAGGTGAATTTCGGTCCCGATTCGACCAGCGACTGGGCTGATGCTTCTCCCAGTTCCGCCAAGATGTGCAGCCTTGCCCGGTTGAGCCGGCTCTTGACCGTGCCCATGGCGCAGCCGCAGATCTGGGCCGTCTCTTCGTAGGACACGCCGAGCACGCCGATCAGCACCAGCACCTCGCGGTGATGGGGAGGCAGGCGGTCGATGGCTTCCTTGACCTCGCGGCTTTTGACCGACCATTCCTGGCTGGCCTCGACGGCCGGGCGGACGGCGACGCAATCCGCCGCGCCGGGTGCCTCGCGGCTGTAGACCTTGACGCGCGTGTAGAAGGTGTTGCGCATGATCGTGAACATCCACGATTTCATGCGGGTGCCGGGCTCGAAGCTGTCGAAGCTGTTCAGCGCCTTGACCAGGGTATCCTGAACCAGATCGTCGGCATCGGTCGGATTTCGGTAGAACGTCCGCGCGAATGCCCGCAATGCCGGTATCAGGTCGACGATCGAGGCATCGTCGCGAGTGGCGCTGGAGGATGAGATCTTCAAGAGAGGTTTTCCCGGTCGGAAGCGAAGGTTCAAACCTGCAATGCGCGGGGCGCGGCGAGGTTCCAGCAGAGCGTGAATCCGCGCTCAGGCCGATATGCCGTCCGAAATCCTGTCCGATGGATCGGCCGACTGAAGCATTGCGTTGCCCGGCAAACAAACGCCGCGGTAGCCGGCCGGCCGAACGTCAGTTGAGGAATTCGGCCCCATCCATGGCTGCTTCCCGCAGCAGGCCGTTCAGCCAATCTTCCGCCGAGCAATGGCCCGGGCGCCTGTCGACCGTCCGGATCGCGTCTTTCAAGGTGCGTTCGACAAGGCGGTCGGCGGCGTTCTCGTCGGTCAGCATGAGGCGGGCGGCAAGTCTCAGCTTGGGCAGAAGGACGACGATATCGTCGGGGTCGTCTCGCGGGACTTCCGGCCTGCCTTCGGGAAACAGCGCCTCGAAGAGGCTGTGACGGGGAGCCGGCTTGGTGAAGTTGCAGACGTGACGCAAGCGGCTGGGAACGATGTCTTCTTCGTAGCCGCTGAAGAACACGAAAGGGATCTCCCGCTCCATCAGCCTGTCGGCGACGGGAAAGACCGCGACGCCGTGGAGGTTTATGTCGAGGATGGCCGCATCGGCGCATTCCGTATATTGCAGCGCCCGTTCCAGATCGGGCGCCGGCCCGAGGATCGTCGCCCCCATCTTGGTGAAGAAACGGGCGAGGTCGTCGGCGACGGAATACTCGTCCTCGACGATCAATATTCGCACTCCGCTGAGCGTCTGCATCGTCTTCCTCCGCCACGGCTTGTGTTGGCGAACTTGCAAAAGCAGGCCTGCCGCCCCGGCGGGCGACAGGAGAGTTCTGTTGCATTCCTCGTCGCAGCCGCCGGCGCCGATCGTTGTCGTCGAACTTCGATCGCGGCGTGGTTCGTCACCAATTGGCTGCACCAAAGCCAATGCGAATCCGGGGAGGAAAGTTCCGGAGCCTTTTCGCCCGGCCGCCCGTTGTCCTCTGGCCTGCCGGTCCGCGCAGGCATAAAGTTGACATGTGGCTCTCCGCTCGGGCGCCTGCAGGCAGGGAGAGGTCCATGGCCGGCAAAGAGAAATTTCCGATCGTCGGCGTCGGCGCCTCAGCCGGCGGCATTCCCGCCATGGAAGGGTTCTTCAGGGGTCTGCCGGGCGAAGCCGGCATGGCCTTTGTCATCGTCACCCATCTCAGCCCGGAGAGAGAGAGCCTCTTGCATGAGGTCGTCGGGCGCTACACCGACATGCCGGTCGCCGTTGCCGACGACGATATGCCGGTCGAGGCGGGCAGCGTCTATGTGATGCCGCACAACGCGGTCCTCACTCTCGAGAAGGGCCGGCTGCGCATGCGTCGGCCGAATGCGCTGAACCGCGAACGCAAGCCGATCGACATTTTTTTCAGCTCCCTGGCAGCCGACCAGGGGGAGTACGCGGTCGGCGTCATTCTTTCCGGTGGAGACGGGGACGGCACCCTTGGCGCCAAGGCGATCAAGGAACGCGGCGGCCTGACCATCGCCCAGACCGCCGACGAGTCCGGACCGCGCAATCCGGACATGCCGCAGAGCGCTATCTCCAGCGGATTGATCGACATCGCCGTCCCCGCCGACGAGATGGGTGAGAAGCTGCTGGCGTTTGCCGACAGTTTTGTCGTTCTCGATGATGTCGTCGAGGCCAACGGCAAGCGGGAGGCGGCGGAGCTCGAAAGCGCCCGCGACGAAATCTACCAAATCCTGCGCGGCCATTCCGGGCACGACTTCTCCGGCTACAAGACCAAGACGTTCCTGCGGCGGGTGAGGCGCCGCATGCAGGTCAGCCAGATAACCTCCCTCTCCGCCTATATCGAGCGCCTGAGCGAAGACCCCGGGGAGGTCATGAACCTTTTCCGGGATCTGCTGATCAATGTGACGAACTTCTTCCGCGATCCGGAGGCGTTCAAGCTGCTCGAGGAGATCGTTATCCCGAAACTCTTCGCGGACAAGAACGCGACCGACTCCGTGCGGATCTGGATTCCTGGCTGCGCCACCGGCGAGGAGGTTTTCTCGATCGGCATCCTGATGCGCGAATACATGGAAACGCTTTCGGTCGTCCCGAAAGTCCAGATATTCGCCACCGATATCGACGAGCCGGCGCTGTCGGTGGCCCGCGCCGCTCGATACCCGGCGGGGTTGATGGAAGGTCTGTCGCCGGAGCGCAAGGAGCGCTTCTTCAAGTCGAAGGGGAAGCCTACGTGCTGACCAACGAGGTGCGCGAACTCTGCATCTTCTCGCCCCACAGCGTCATCAAGGACCCGCCATTCTCCCGCATGGACATGGTCTCGTGCCGCAACCTGCTGATCTATTTCGGTCCCGACATCCAGAACCGGGTCGTCCCGATCTTCCACTATTCGCTGAAGCCCGGCGGATATCTTTTCCTCGGCACGTCGGAAAGCATCGGCCAGCACGGCGATCTCTTCGTCACCGTCGACAAGAAGCAGCGCATCTTCCAGGCGCGCGAGCATGTATCGCCGGCCGCGCGCCTTCCGCTTCTGATCGGCGAAGGGCGCAACCCGGCCGCCGCGAACGAAGCAAGCGACGCCAAGCGCGGCCTGTCCGGCTATCCCCTGCGCCAGGCGGTCGAGTCGCACGTGCTCGAGCGGTTTTCGCCGCCGCATGTCGTCGTCAACTCGGAAGGCGACGTCGTATATTATTCGGCGAGGACCGGCCGGTACCTGGAGCCGCCGCAGGGCGCCCCCAGCCGGCAGCTGCTCACCATGGCACGGCGCGGACTGCGGCTCGAACTGCGCGCCGCCCTGCGCGAGGCCATCACGACGCGCCGGATGGTCACGCGCGAAAACGTGGTGGTCGACGATACGGACGACCATGTGGAGACGGCAAGGATCACCGTCGAGCCGATTGCCGAGCGCGGCAACGGCGAACCGCTCTATCTCGTGCTGTTCGAGGCGATGGCCCAGCGGCGCGACCGCGCCGAAACGGATGGCGATGGCCGGTACGCGGATGGAGCGGCCGACCTCGAACGCGAGCTGCGCGACACCAGGGAGCGCCTGCAATCGACGATCGAGGAATACGAGACGGCGCTGGAGGAGGTCAAATCCTCCAACGAGGAACTGGTGTCGGTCAACGAGGAGGCGCAATCGACGAACGAGGAGCTCGAAGCGTCGAAGGAGGAGATGCAGTCGCTCAACGAGGAGCTCAACACGATCAACGTCGAGCTCACCGGCAAGATAGAGGAGCTCGACCGGGCGAACAGCGACCTCCGACATCTTTTCGAGAGCACCCAGATCGCGACCATCTTCCTCGACCGCAACCTGATGATCAGGACGTTCACGCCGGCGGCTTCGTCCTTCTTCAACCTGCGGCCGTCGGACATAGGAAGGCCGCTGACCGAGTTGTCGAACGAACTGGACTATCCCGGCATGCACGCGGACATCCAGTCCGTCTTCGATACCGGGGAGCCGATTACGCACAGATTGGCGCGGGACCGGCAGGGGAGATACTACCTCGTGCGGCTCATCCCCTACCGCGACCAGGCGGCGCGTCCGCAGGGCGTCGTAGTGACGCTTGTCGACGTGACCCTGCTCGCCGAGGCGGAGGAGCATCAGAAGGTGCTGATCTCGGAGCTCAACCATCGCGTCAAGAACATGCTCGCTGTCGTCACCAGCATCGTCAACCAGACGATAGAGACCTCATCGACCAAGGAAGAGTTCGCCGAGGCGCTGCTTGGACGGGTGCATGCGATGTCGCGTGCCTATGCCGTGCTGTCGCGTGAAAACTGGACCAACGCCTCGGTCGAGCAGATCGTCGGCCAGGAAGCCGAACCCTTCGGCACCGAACGCTTCGCGCTGTCCGGGCAGACGGTCAAGTTGAAGCCGCAGCAGGGTCTGTCGCTCGGCATGGTGATCCACGAACTCGCGACCAACGCCGCGAAATACGGCGCGCTGAGCATGACGGATGGCAGGGTCGAGGTTCGCTGGTCGGTAGAGGATGGGCGGTTTCACCTGAACTGGCGCGAAATCGACGGTCCGCCGGTCGGGCCGCTCAAGGAAAAGGGTTTCGGCCTTTCGCTCGTCCATGGCGAAATCGAGTACCGCCTCGGCGGCAGCACGGAAACCTTATTCGATCCCAAGGGTTTAGAGGTAAGACTAGCGTTTCCGACCGATCCATAGGGATGCAAATGGCCGTTCGTCTCCGTATCCTGATCGTCGATGACGAATGGCTGATCGCAGAAGATCTAGCCTATGCGCTCAGGCGGGCCGGCCACGACGTCGTCGCCTGTGTGCCTTCCGTCCGCGAAGCGCTCGTCATCGCCGATCGCGAAAAGATCGATTTCGCCCTGCTGGACGTGCAGCTCAACAACGAGACGAGTTACGCCATCGCGGACTCATTAACCGGCAAAGGCGTGCCGTTCGCTTTCCTGACGGGATATGCCGAAGGGTCTCTCCCCCTGCGTTTTTCCGGCGTGAAGATGTTGCAAAAGCCAGTCGGCAACCACCTTCTCCTCAACATTCTGCCTGCGGTTGGCGAGGCAGGCGCCCCAGGCTTGTGACTGCGGCGCGCAGGAACAAATGCCGCCGCTCATGGTTTTGGCCTGACAGCCAGGGAGCAGCGTCATGTCCAGGCCGAAGCGCTCGACCGAAGAGATAGAGGAAATCGCCGCCGCGCAGACCGCCGCATTCCTGAGGCGCGCTTCGATCACCTATCTCGAATGCTGCATCAGCCTGATGCTGACCCATCTTTCGCGCGAGGAGGTCGTCCATATCCTCTCGCAGGAAGCGCGCATGCTGCAGCAGCTCGATTGACGCCCGGCCGCGGCCCAACTCCCGACGCAAGCCTAAACACCGGCGGTTCATGACTTCCGCGCCGATGCGTAGACGCGGTCGAGCACTTCCGATACCTGAATCAGCCGTTCGGCCTCGGCATCGAAGCCGCAGCCTGCCGCCAGCCGCTCCGCCCAGTCCACGGCGGCCCGACCGCCCCAGGCGTCCGGCGGCGACAGCAGGGTCTCGCTCCGCGTTCCCCGCCGAAGCTCGGCGACGAAGTCGTAGAACGAGCCGCCGACATTGGAAAAGACAAGCGTGCCCTCGGTCCCGTAAAACGTCGCCGAGATCACTGCTTCGCAGCCGGCATGGAGCCGCCAGGAGCAGGCCAGCCGCGCGGTCGCGCCGCCTTCAAGCCCGAGCGTGACGACCGCATAGTCTTCGACTACGTCGGTTTTTCCGGAAATCCGGCTTCCGCCGGCAAAAAGATCGGCCGAAACCGTGTCGACCGCCGGAAAATCGAGCGTCCACAGCAAAAGATCGACGAGATGGACGCCCAGATCCATCACGCAGCCTCCGCCCGACAGTTCCGGGTCGTAGAACCACGGCTTGTCGGGGCCGTAGGCATTGTGGAAGACGAGGTCGGCGGCGAACACGGCGCCGATGCTGCCTATGCGATCGCGGACGGCCTGCATCGCCCTGGTGTGGCGGTAGGAGAGATCGACGGCGATCAGGCGGTCGGCGCGGCGGGCCGCGTCGAGCACCGCGGCGACTTCGCGGGCGTCCCGCCCGAGCGGCTTCTGGCAGAAGACGGCCACACCGGATTCGAGCGCCCGGATCGATTGCTGGGCGTGAAGCGCGCTGGGCGTCGCGATCAGCACGCCGTCCGGGCCGGTGTCCAGAAGGGCTTCCAGCGTGTCGACCGCGGCCGCATTCGGGGCAAGGTCGCGCGCGGCCGCCGCCATTTCGGCAGAGGTGTCGCAGATCGCGCAGGCTTCGCCGAGGCCGGCATCCAGGACCGCTTCCATCCGGTTCCGGCCGATCCATCCCACCCCGAGGAAGCCGAGACGCGGCCGGGCCATCGCCATCCGAGCCGCTGCGCGCGCGCCGGTCACGACATCATCACCAGGGCCTTGACGAAGCCCTCCGGGTGGTCGCGCGTGACGTCCAGGGCTTCGCCCAGCCGCGCGAGCGGATAGCGATGCGTGTAGAGCGGTTCCGGCGACAGGATGCCGGCCGCGACCGCTTCGATGGCCTCCCCGATGCCGCGGATGTACATTCCGGGGTCGCGCTCATGCGCGTTGATGACGTCGATGCCCTTCCAGTTCCATTGCTGCATGTCGACCGTCCTCGGACCGTCCTGGTGATAGCCGGCGACGACCAGCCGGCCGCCCTCGCGGACCAACTCCCCGGCGAGGTCGAGCGGCCACTGCTTGCCCGTCGCCTCGATAACGCGATCGCAAAGCCGGCCCGCGGTGATGTCGCGGACCCGGGCGACGACGGCGCCGTAGTCTTCCATCGCCACCGTTTCGGCGGCCTTCATCCGCGTCGCGAGGTCGAGCGACGACCTGCGCCGGGAGACGGCAATGACGCTCGCCCCCGCCTGGGCGGCAAGCCGCGTCAGCAGGGCGCCGAGAAAGCCGATGCCGACGATCGCGACATGCTGGCCGGCCTGGATGTCGCTGCGGCGCAGAATGTTCATGGCGCAGCCGAGCGGCTCGCCGGGGAAAGCCCGCCCGTCGAGGAACGGCGGCAGCTTCACCACCGCGTCGGCCGCGCCGACGTCGT
The DNA here is from genome assembly GCF_059502445.1 of Kumtagia sp. NCBI lineage: Bacteria > Pseudomonadati > Pseudomonadota > Alphaproteobacteria > Hyphomicrobiales > Phyllobacteriaceae > Kumtagia > Kumtagia sp. Next base: position 56,949 of record NZ_JCACER010000019.1, on the reverse strand, counting down.
ATTCGGCATAGCTGTGGGTGAAGAGCGTGGCGACGCGATCGCCGACGGCGAGGGTGCTCACGTCCGGCGCCAGGGCATCGACCACGCCCCAGCCTTCATGCCCGAGCGCGCCGGGTTCGGTCGGATAGGTCATCCATTCGGGGCCCTGCCAGGGCGTGACGTTGGAGGCGCATACGCCGCAGCCCTCGAGACGCACGCGTATCTGGCCCAGGCCGGGTTCTGGCAGCGGGATGTCCCGCATCACGGCCTTCCCCGGCGCGGTGATGACCGCCGCCTTCATCGTTCGCCGGGGGGCTGTACGCAATTGCCCGGGCCTTTCCAGCAGTTCAAGCGGCAAGGGATGCTCCGTCAGCTTGTCGAAACGCCACAAGGCGGCCCTGGGCCATGGACGCCCAGAACCGGCAAGCCGAAGGAATGTTCCACCTCCTGCTCCCGCGGCGGCGGCCGGGGCCGGCATTGACGTTTTCCGGGGAACAAGCCGCCGGATGCGCGGTTGGCATGGCTCACCAGAGGCTGCCGCATGAAGCCATCCCGCCCCGATTGCCGGCTTGAGACCGTCGGGGCGGAGCATGGTGCCATGCTCGCGCCACCCCGGCGCGGAGCGGCGTTGCGATGAACCCCGCAAGGAGCGACGATGCCGCTTCGAAAGGCGGCAAGGACGGCATCGGTCGGGCGCTCGGCCTGGGCCTGATCACCGGCGCCGCGGACGACGACTGCTCCGCGATCGGCACCTACGCCAGCGCCGGGGCGCGTTTCGGCACGGACCTGCTGTGGACGGCGCCGGCGACCCTGCCGATGATGTTCACCGTGGTCTACCTGTCGTCCAAGCTCGGCCAGGTGTCGGGCCGCGGCCTGTTCCATGTCATCAGGGATTTTTATCCGCGCTGGCTGCTGTGGGCGGTCCTGATCGGCGTGCTGATCGGCAACACGATCGAGGCGGCGGCGGATCTCGGCGGCATGGCGGCGGCGATCAACATGTTCGTGCCGGTGCCGATACCCGCGATCGTGGTGCTGGTCGCCATGGCCATCTTCGCCCTGCAGATATTCGGCTCCTACACGCTGATCCGCAACGTGTTCCGATGGCTCGCCCTCGCGCTGCTCGCCTATGTCGGCTCGGCGCTGCTTGCCAGGCCGGATCCCTGGGCCGTGCTGAGCGGCACGCTGATCCCGAAGGTGGAATTCACGCGCGAGTTCCTCTCCATTCTCGTCGCCATCATCGGCACCACCCTGTCCGCCTATCTCTACACCTGGCAATCGAACGAGGAGGTGGAGGAGGAGATCGCCGAGGGAAGGAAGACGCTGGAGGAGCGAAAGGGCGCGACGGCGGGCGAGTTGCGGCGTTCCCGCAGGGACATCCTGCTTGGCATGACCTTTTCCAACCTCGTCATGTATTTCATCATCCTGTCGACGGGCTCGACGCTCTACGAGGCGGGACAGAACGAGATCGAAACCGCGGCCCAGGCGGCCGAGGCGCTGCGGCCGCTGGCGGGTCCCGCCGCCAGCGTGCTTTTTGCCGCCGGCATCATCGGGGTCGGCTTCCTTGCGGTCCCGGTCATGACCACAGGCGCCGCCTACGACCTGGCCCAGGCTGTCGGCTGGAAGGCGAGCCTGCATGCCAAGGCCGGGGAAGCACCCAAATTCTACATCGCCGTCGGGATGTTCACGGCGATAGCGGTGGCGCTGAATTTTCTCGGGTTCAATCCGATGAAGGCCCTGGTCTGGTCGGGCATCGTGCAAGGCTTCTCCACGCCGCCGCTGCTTCTGCTCATCATGCTGATGACGAACAACCGCCGCATCATGGGCGACCAGGTGAACGGCATCGGCACCAACGTCCTCGGCTGGGTGACGACGGCCGCGATCTTCTCGGCGACCATCGGCCTGGTGGCGACCTGGTTCATCTAGGGTGTGGACAGGGCCCGGCCGCTCGCACGCCCTTTGGCGGCGACTGGCGGTGACATGCTTACGGCAGCATCAGCGCTGGTCGCGGGCGAGGTCCGGCCTGGTGTCTGAGCGTTCGATCATCTTCGGTGCGTCGGCCAGAAGCCGGCTAACGAGATACAGGCCGCCCGCAAGGTAGACCACCGCGCCGACCAGCAGCATGACGACGCCGCCGAACTGCTGGTCCTGCCCGGCGTCGAGAACGATGCCGAAGCAGGTGACTTCGCCGCTTCCGTAGAGCGGGCGGGGGCTGAGGGCCAGCAGGGCACCGAGCAGGGTCATGTGCATCGAGGTCAGGAGCAGCGCGCCGGCGCCTGCCGCCGCATGCGTCCGTTCGGCAGGCGCCGCGAAACTGGTGGACCACAGGAGGATGCCGGCAAGGAGGAACGTCGCCTGCTCCGCGGCCGTCGCGGCCAAAGAGGTTTCGGCCATGGCGCGCATGGCGGGGGCGTGCCAGCCCCAGACGGCGACCAGTTCGAACAGCGAAGCCAACACCGGCAGCGCCGCCGGCATGTTCGGGCCGGGCTGCCACTTCGCGGGCAGGCCGATGGCGATGAGCGGCGCGGCGATCGCGATCACGCCCATATGGGCGAGCATGTGAGCGGCAAAGGAGTCGCGCCATGCGCCGAGCAGCGGACCCAGCCAGATCAGCGCGAGCAGGAGCAGGCCGAGCGGCAGCGCGAGACGCTTCATCGCAGGCACTCGGTGACGAACAGCGCCGGAAGCGCGGTGAAGATGACCGCGACGAAGCTGAGACCCGACAGAAGCAGCGTCGCGTAGCCCTGGAACAGCGTGCGGTCGCGCCGGGTGGGGTCGTCATGCGGCGGGTCGTCCGTGCCGAACCCCCACTGCCGCCAGGCCAGCATCGCCGACATGACGATCATGGCCAGCGCCAAGGCGGTGACGACCGCGATGGCGACGCGCAGATTGTCGAAATCCGTGCCGAGGAAGCCGGGCTTCTCGCAGAAGATCGCCGCTCCGACATAGCAGATCAGGAAATGCAGTGCCCATACGACCGGGGCGGTGAACAGGGTCCACAGCGTCTCGAGCTGCCTGGGCAGGAGGTGCCACATCACAGCGCCTCCGGGAAAAGGCCGACCACCGCGAACGTGACAAGCGCCGTCACCAGCATGAAGTGCCAGTAGAGAGCGACATTGTGCAGGTCCATGTCATGGCGCGGGGTGAGCCGTCCGGCAAGGCTGCGCGCCAGGCAATAGACCAGCATGATGATGCCGACCGCACCATGCACCGCCGCCCAGATGAGGAGGATCCAGACGATCGCCGGATAGACATGCGTCGTCGGGTCCATGCCGCTCGCCCACGGGCCGGTCAGCGCGGCGCCGCAACCGGCCGCGGAAAGCAGCGCTCCGGCGACCAGCAGCGCCCGCGCAGGCAACACCCCGCCGCGCCTGTTTAATTCGCGTGCGCCGACGGTCGCCGCCCAGGCCGCCGCAAAGAGGCCAAGGGCGGTGAGCGGCCAGAAGACGCCGGGGCCGGCAAGCCCGCCGGTGAAATCGGAATGGATCGTCCAGAAGAAGAAGTAGCCGAAGACGAGGCTGGCGAAGGCGGTGCCGTCGCCGGTCATGGTGATGAACATCGCCCACCAGCCGGCGGACTTCACGCCCGAGGCATAAAGCGGCAGGCTGATGCCGTGGCCGATGTGCTTTTCCTCCTGCTCGGGAATCTCGCCGGTGCCGGTCCATAGCCACCACAGCACCGCCGCGACGAAGGCGACGCCGGCAAGACCCGACACGATCCACCACTTGAAGGTGAGCGCGACGAAGACCGTGCCGAGCAGCGCCGCGCTGACGATCGTCACGTAGGCGGTGCCGCCGACCCGCAGCACCTGTTCCGGCTCGGCATCGAGCACCGACGTGACCAGCGTTTCGCGGCGTCCTTCGCTGGCGTCGGGCAGGTACCATTCGCCGGCCCTCACCGCGCGGGCGAGGTCCTTCTGGTCCCACAGCGGATAGCGGCTCTCGATGCGCGGGATCGAACGGACGCCCCAGTTCTCCTCCGGCTCGCTGATCCATTCCAGCGTCCCGGCGTTCCAGGGGTTCTGCTCGCCGCGCGGCTTGTTGCGCCGGTGCAGCGTGACGTCGACGACGACGGCGAACATGCCGATGCCGAGCACCACCGCGCCCATTGTGGACACGAGGTTCAGCCAGTCCCAGCCGATGTCGGCGGGATAGGTGTAGACGCGCCGCGGCATACCGCGCAGCCCGGTGATGTGCATGGGGAAGAAGGTGATGTTGAAGCCGGTGAACATCATCCAGAAGGCGAACCGGCCGACCCGGTCCGACATGTGTTTCCCGTCGATCAGCGGGTAATAATAGTAGAGGCCGGCAAAGACCGGGAACAGCATGCCGCCGATCAGCACGTAGTGCAGGTGTGCGACGATGAAATAGGTGTCGTGCGCCTGCCAGTCGAACGGCGCCAGCGCCACCATGACGCCGGTCAGGCCGCCCATGACGAAGATGGCGATGCCGCCCATGGCGAACAGCATGGGCGTGGAGAAGATCACCCGCCCGGCCAGCATGGTCGCGATGAAGACGAAGATCTGTACCGCGGTCGGGATGGCCACGGCCTCGGAGGCGGCCGAGAAGAAGGCCAACGAGATCTGCGGCAGGCCGGTCGCGAACATGTGGTGGACCCACAGGCCGAAGGAGAGGAAGCCGGTGCCGACCGCCGCCAGCACGATCCATGAATAGCCGACGATCGGGCGACCCGCGAAGGTGGGCACGATCATCGCGAGCAGGGCGATGGCCGGCAGGAAGATGATGTAGACCTCCGGATGCCCGAAGATCCAGAACAGGTGCTGCCACAGGAGGGGATCGCCGCCGCGCGCGGCATCGAAGAACGGCCAGTCGAACATACGCTGCATCTCGAACAGCAGGTCGCCGGCGATCAGCGGCGGGAAGGCGAAGACGATCATCCCAGCGACGATCAGCAGGTACCAGGCGAAGAGCGGCATGAGATTGACGCGCATCCCGGGCGCCCGGCACTTCATGATGCCGACGATCAACTCGACCGCCGCGGCGAGCGAGGCGACCTCGATGAAGGAGAGGCCGAGCAGCCAGATATCGGCGCCGATACCCGCCTGCTCGGAGGTGGCCAGCGGCGGATACATGAACCAGCCGGTGGAGGGCGCGGCGCCGAAGAAGATGGAGCCGCAGACGAAGACGCCGCCGATCAGGAAGCTCCAGAAGCCGAAGGCGCCGAGCCGCGGGAACGGCATCTCGCGGGCCCCGAGCATCGGCGGCAGCAGGAAGATGGCGACCGCCTCGAAGATCGGCACGGCGAACAGGAACATCATCACCGTGCCGTGCAGCGTATAGGCCTGGTTGTAGAGATCAGGGGAGATCAGGTCGTTCTCGGGCACGGCCAGTTGGGCGCGCACGAGCAGGGCAAGCAGGCCGGCGAACAGCATGAAGGCGAAGGCGGTGGCGCCGTACCACAGACCGATCTGGTAGTTGTTGACCGAGGTCCAGTAGCGCCATCCGGACGGGTTTTCCCAGACCGCGCGAAGCTGTTCCTCCTCCGCCTTCCTGTCACGTTCCTGGCTCGCCACCTCGCTCATTGCAGCCCCTTCAGCCATGCCGCGATGCGGGCGAGTTCGTCCGCCGACAGATGCGTATAGGCGGGCATCCGGCTTCCATGCTTCAGCGACGCGGGATGCACGATGAAGCGCTCCAGGGCTTCGACGTCATTCACCAGAAGTCCGGCGCCGATGGTCAGCCGCGATCCGACATGCGAGAGGTCGGGACCTGTCGTCGACTGGGCCTGGGTGCCGTCGACGCGATGGCAACTGCCGCAACGCTCGCGCTCGAACAGTCCGCGCCCGGCTTGGTTGGCGCCAAGCCCCTCGGACGGCCGGCTGCGCGCCGCGAGCCATGCCTCGAAATCCGCCGGTTCCATGGCGATCGCCGGGAATGCCATATGCGCATGCGAGATGCCGCAGAACTCGGCGCACTGGCCGCGATAGGTGCCGGCCTTGGTGGCGAGCAGCGACAGCCTGTTGGTGCGGCCGGGGATCAGGTCCATCTTGCCGCCCAGCGCCGGAATCCAGAAGGAATGGATCATGTCGGCGCTGGTGAGCGAAAACTCGACGCGCTCGCCGACCGGCAGCCTGATCTCGTTGGCCGAGAAGACGCTCGTGCCGTCGGGCCGGCGGTAGGCGACGTGCCACCAGAACTGACTGCCGACGACCTCGACGCGCAGCCCGGCCCGGTCGGGGTCGGCGAAAGGGCGCAGCGACGGCATCAGCCACAGCGCGTAGGCGAGAAGCGCCGTCAGCACCGTCACCGGCAAGACGCCGCCGGCCCAGGGGATGAGCCGGGCAGCCGCCTGCTCGGAGATCGGCTCGCGCTTCCAGCGCGACGCGTAGAGCGAGAGGAGGACGACCAGGGCCCAGATGACCAGCCCGCCGATGGTCATCACCCAGAAGAGCGTCGCGACCTGGCTTGCTTCCTCGCCGGCCGGGTCGAGCGCCGACTGCACGCCGCCGCAAGAGGCGACGACGAGGCAAGCCGCCAGCAGGGCAACGGCGCGCAGCAGTCCCGCCCGCCGGGCGGACGGGGGAACCGTCGAACCGTCTGTTGTGCGCCTGTTGCTGTTGATGCGCGACTCCGTGGTCCCCCCGCAGGTTCAGTTCATTCGTTCATCGCGCGGCCCCGCGCTATCCTTGCGGCCCGAGGCCTTCCGCGAGCCGCTTCCTGAGATCGGCGACATCCGACGCCGAGACCGGGCCTCCATGGTTGCCCCAACTCGACCGGACATAGGTGGCAACGGCGGCGATCTGCGCGTCGGTCAGTTTCCAGTGGAACGCCGGCATGGTGAGCGGCGTCGGGTGCGCCTTGGTCGGCACCGCCCGGGCGCCCTCCAGGATGACGCGGATCACCGTCGTCGCGTCCTCGTTGTTGACCTTGCCGGAGCCGGCCAGCGGGGCGAAGAAACGCGGCACGCCGGAGCCGTCCGAGACGTGGCAGGCGCTGCAATTGTCGAAGTAGATGGCCGCGCCGGCCTCCATCACCGCCCGGTCCGGCGCGGGCGGAGCGGCCCGCTCCTCGCCTTCCATATCCTTGAGGTAGACGGCGATGGCGCGCAGGTCCTCGTCGACCATGTGCTGCGTCGAAAGCTCGATAACCTCCGACATGATCGAGAACGCCGCCGTATGGGCGTTGCGGCCGGTCTTCAGGAACTCGACAATGTCGTCCTCGCTCCAATGCGCCAGGCCGCCGTTCGCTCCGCCGCGTATGTCGGGCGCCGCCCAGTTCTCCAGCTGCCCGCCCATCAGGTGCCGGTCTTCCTTGTCGGCCCCGGCCAGGTTCTTCTCGGTGTGGCAGCCGGCGCAGTGTCCCGGCCCCTCGACCAGATAGGCGCCGCGATTCCACTGGTCGGACTTCCGCGGATCGGGCTGGAACGGCTCGGGCCGGAAGAACATCCATTGCCAGCCGGCCAGCGACACCCGCCAGGACAGGGGCCAGGGCAGCTCGTTGTCCGGCTTCTTCTTCTTCACGGGCGGCAGGGTCGACAGGTAGTCGTAGAGGGCGTCGACCTCGTCCCGCGGCATCCTGGCGAAATGCGGATAGGGAAAGGCGGGGTAGAGGCGCGACCCGTCCGGCGCCATGCCCTCATGCATGGCGCGCCAGAAATCGTCGCGCGACCAGCGTCCGAGGCCGGTTTCCGGCTCGAAGGTGATGTTGGGCGTGTAGATCGTACCGAACGGCGTCTCCAGTCCGCGGCCACCGGCGAAGGGCTCGTCGCCCGGCTCGGTATGACATCCCTGGCAATTGCCGGTGACGAGCGCGTAGCGCCCGCGCTCGACCTGCGGATACAGGGTCTCCTGGGCGCGCGTCGGGAGCGGCTCGCCGACGAGAGCGCCGGCGAGCACGGCGGCGGCTGAACAGCAGGCCATCCTCATGCCTGCACCAGGGGGCCGGGGTTGCGGAGATAGCGGGCGCGGATGGCGTCGGCCGACCAGTAGGCGAGCGCGGCGACGGTGCCGGTCGGATTGTAGCCGGCGTTCTGCGGGAACACGCCCGCACCCATGACGAACAGGTTGGGCACGTCCCAGCTCTGCAGGTAGCGGTTGACGACGCTGTTGGAGGGGTTGGTGCCCATGATCGTGCCGCCGGTATTGTGCGTCGTCTGGTAGGGCATGGAGTCGTAGGGGCCCTCGCGCGGGTTCAGCCTGATCTCGCGCCCGCCCATCCGCTCGGCGATCTCGCGCACCCGTTCCGTCAGGAAGACCGACATCGCCCGGTCATTGGCCGTGAAGTCGAAGGTCATCCGCATCAGCGGGCGGCCGTAGACGTCGGTGTAGGTCGGATCGAGGTCGAGATGGTTGCCGGCATGGGCCATCGAGGCGCCATGCGCGCCGACATTGGTCGACTTCAGAAAGTTCTCCGCCACCGCCTTCTTCCAGGCCGAACCCCAGGTAGGCGTGCCTTCCGGCGTGCGCTGCCGCTCGATCGGACGGGAATGCGTGGTCCAGCAGGCGATGTAGCCGCCGCCGATGAAGCCCAGCCCGGAATGGTCGAAATTATCGCCGTTGTAGTCGTCGACGCACATGCCGAGCGCGCCGGCGCCGACGAACTCGTTGGTGTACTTGTCGTCGAAGAACACGTCCGCGCCGGACATCACCTGGTAGCAGTAGTTCTTGCCGACCAGTCCGTCCCCGGTGGCCGGGTCGTAGATCTCGCCGATTCCCGACAGCATCATCAGCCGCGTGTTGGATAGCTGGTAGGCGCAGAGGATGACGAGGTCCGCCGGCTGCTCGTATTCCTCGCCGTTCTGGTCGACATGGATGACGCCGGTGGCGCGACGGCCGGTCGAATCGAGCTTCACCTGAAGCACCTCGTTGTGGGTCTTCACGGAAAAGTTCGGCTTGCGCATCAGGACCGGCAGGATGGTGGTCTGCGCGCTGGCCTTGGAATAATTGCCGCAGCCATATTTCTCGCAGAAGCCGCAATAGGTGCAGGGAGCGAGCTGGCAGCCGAGCGGGTTCACATAGGGCTGGCTCATGTTGGCCGACGGCCCGGGAAAGGGCTTCAGCCCAAGCTCCCCGGTCGCGGCCTCGAAACGGTGCTGGGCAAAGGTCATATGCATCGGCGGGTTGGGGTATTCGGCGCTGCGCGGCCCCTCGAACGGGTTTCCGCCCGCGCGGATTTCACCGTTCAGGTTTCCCGCTCTGCCGCCGATGCCGCACAGCTTCTCGAACCGATCGTAATGCGGCTCGAGCTCGTCATAGGTGACGCCATAATCCTGGACGGTCATCTCCGCCCCGAGCGGCCCGTAGCGCCCGGCATTGTGGCTGGCGGCGACGAAGTCGCTGGGCAGGAAGCGCCAGGTCTGGCCGTTCCAGTGGACGCCTCCGCCGCCGACGCCTTCGCCCGGCAGGAAGGAGCCCCAGCGCCGCATCGGCAGCGCCGTCTCACCGCGGCTGTTGCGGAAGGTCAGCGTCTCGCGCGCCGTGGACTGGAACATCTCCTTGCGCCAGTACCAGCGCAGCTCGTCCTGGGCGACCGTGGTGGGGAAGTGGCTCGGCGTGTCGCGCCAGGCGCCCCGCTCTATGGCCAGCACCTGAAGCCCGTCCTGCGTCAGCTCCTGTGCCAGGATCGCGCCCGTCCATCCGAACCCGACGAGCACGACGTCTACCGGCGGAAGCTTCCGCGTCATCCTGTTTCCTCCTGCCTGCCGACCCTTGCGGGGGTGGGGTCAATCGACGTTCCATGCCGCCCGGCCCGACAGGCCGACGGGCTCGATCGAGATCGCCGCTCCGTTGTGGTTGAGATAGTCGCGGTAGTCGTAGCGGGCGCCGGGGAAACCGACGAGCCGCCAGCCGATCATGTCGCGGTTGCCGCCGTGGACCGGATCGCAGAAGAAGCCCTCGATCGTGGCTTCCTGCAGGAGGGCGAAGAAGGCGGACGCCGATACCCCCGCGAATTCGAGGTCTTCGTCCTCGATCCGACCGAGGATGGCGTCCTGCTCGGCCTCGGACAGATCCGCGAAGAGGCGGTCCTGGAAATGCGCCCGACAGTGGGCGTCGAGTTCGGCCAGAGCAGCGCGATAAAGACCCGCCGGCGGTTGCTCGCTTTGATAACCCTGGGTTTCGAGGCCGTCGGCGAACGGGCCCATCATATACCAGCGCTCGCCGCGGCCGAACGGCCCGGCGAGCTGGTCGTCGATGAAATCGACGACGCCGGCCTCCCGCGCCCCCGGCCCCAGCTCATCCGCCGGGATCAGCCTCGCCACAAGCGCATCGACGCACCGTCGCTCCGCGGCCGTGAAGAAGCGCTGGCCGTCGAAGCCGCGAGGCGCGGGCGAGGTGCCGGCAATCCATGGAATGGAACCTGAGAGGGTTTTCGACAGGGCGCTCGGAACGATTACAGGCGCGCTGCCAAGCAGCGCCGCCACCAATATCCGTCGTCTCGAAACCCGCGTGCCCGCCAAACGTCCTCACTCTCTGTCTTGAGATGAGCGTAACCTCGCGACGCCGACAAGGTTCCGGAACGAATGGCATTTTCCGGTATTTCCAATGAAGGCCCGGCCGCAGGGGGGCCGGCCTGGCCCGCGGCGGGACGATGCCCCTCCCGGCGGAAAGCCGTGACGAGAAGCGTGACCGGAGAAGCGTCGAAGGCGAGCAATGGCTAAAAAGATAACCGGCTATTCGCGCCCGCAAGTGGCGCTGCATTGGATCGTCGTCGTCCTGGTCGCCTTTCAGTTCCTGGCCCATGACGGCATGGAAGCCTCCTGGCGGGCGTTCCTCAACGACGAGCCGCCGCCGGCGGGCCGGGTCGTGCTGACATACATGCACATCGCCGCGGGGTCGCTCGTGCTGCTGCTGGCGCTGGCCCGCATCTATCTGCGGTTCACCCGAGGAGCGCCCGCGCCGCCAGCCGACGAGCCGCGCCTGCTGCAAATCGTCGCCGAGGCAGTGCACGGGTTGATCTACCTGCTCCTGCTGGCGCTGCCGATAACGGGGGCCATCGCCTGGTTCATCGGCCTGGAAACGGCAGGCATCGTGCATGAGAAGCTGCAGACGATCCTGCTTGTCGCCATCGCCCTCCACATAGCCGGCGCCTTGTTCCAGCATTTCGTCCGGCGATCGACCGTGCTGATGCGCATGTTCAGGCCGGAGCACTCGTGACGATGCTGGCGGCGGAGGAGGGGCCAGGCGCCTGCGGTGCTACGGGCGATGGACGCGCATGTGCGTTCGCGTTCGGCTGGGCGAAGCTCAGCCAGCGATCGCCAGCGTCTCCAACTTCAGATTGCGAGAGTGGATGAAATCTCTGAAGAACATTGGCGCGCCCGAAGAGATTCGAACTCCTGACCCCCAGATTCGTAGTCTGGTGCTCTATCCAGCTGAGCTACGGGCGCGCAGAGGCTGCGTATGATGCAGCCAGCGGAGCCGGTCGCCGACCGGCCCGCAAGCGAGACAGTCCCTAATGGCTGGCCGCGAGAAAAGCAAGCGGCCCCGCAAAACTTTTGCCGACACGCACGACGGCATCAGCCGGAACCTTTCGGGCGGCGCGGCAAGCCGATCTTGCCGCGCCGCCCCGCGATGAGCGGTCCACGGTCAGGAAGGCGGCGGCGCTGCGCGGAAATTCGTGAAGGTGCTTGCTCCGGCGAAGGGCGGATCGCCCGGCCGCCGCCACGGCTTCGATGGTCGCCTCGCCGCGATCCGTCAGGCGCGGCGCTTGAGGCCGCCGCGTGCGTCGTCGAGCCGCACCGGCTGGTCGGGGATGGTGACGGCAAACACCGTCCGCCCGCCGCGGCTCTCGACGAGCTCCAGCGCGCCGCCATGCGCCCGCACCAGCTCCTGGGCAATGGCGAGCCCCAGACCCGTGCCGCCGCTGCGGGCGGCGCCGCGAAACGCCGCGAACAGATTGTCGCGCGCCTTCTGCGGCAGGCCGGGCCCGGTGTCGGCGACGAGGATGCGGCTGACGCTGCCCTGCCTTTCGGCGGTGATGCTCAGCCGGTTGACCGCCGCGGCGTCGGTCTCGGACGCCATCGCCTGGACGGCGTTGCGGCACAGATTGGTGAGCACCCGGAAAAGCTGCTCGGAATCGGCGTCGACCTCGAAGGTCGGATCGACGCCGTTGACGAACTCGACGCCGTTCTCGGGCTCGATGCCGAGCAGGCTCTGGACGTCGTCCACCACCTGCCGCAGCCGCAGGCGCCGCCGCGCCGGCGCCGGCTCCTGGGTGCGGCCATAAGCGAGCACGCCCTCGGAATAGGAGACGGCGCGGTCGAGCGCGCGCAGCAGCCGCGGCGCCAGCGCCTGCACGGTCGGGTCCTTCACCGTGCCCAGCCGGTCGGACATGAGCTGCGCCGAGGCCAGGATGTTGCGCATGTCGTGGTTGATCTTGGAGACGGCGAGCCCGAGATCGGCGAGGTGCTTCTGCTCGCCCAGCGTCCTCTGCAGGCGGATCTGCATGTCGGCCAGCTCGCGCTCGGCGACGCCGATCTCGTCGCCGCGGCTTTCCGGCCGGATGATGTGGCCGGGATCGTCGGGCCGGCGCGAGAAATCGAGCATGGAGCGCGTCATGGTGCGGATCGGCCCGATCATGATGCGGTCGATGGCATAGAAGACGAGGGTCGCGGTGATGAGCGAGATCAGCAGCGACAGCAGCGCCACGTTGCGCGAATAGGCGAGCATCGCCATGCGCAGCCGGCTGTCGGGGATGACCAGCTCGAACTCCTTGGCGCTGTCGCCCACCTTGCCGAAGACGCGCAGCATGCGCCCGCCGCCGGCGACCAGCGTGTCGAGCGCCCCCGCCATCGCCCGCACCGGCCCGATATTGGCGAGGTCGATGTGCTCGTCCACCTCGGGCGGCATCTCGGCCACCACCAGCAGCCGCGACACCCCGTCGTCGCGCACGGCGATCGCCTTGGCGCCGATCGCCATCAAAACCTCGTCCTGCATCTGCCGCGACAGGCTGTTGGCGTCCTCCTCGACCAGCACGATGGAGAGGGCTGCGGCCGTTCCCAGCCGCTCCTCCAGCCAGTTCAGGCGGAAATTGGCGATCGAGGGAAAGAAGATGAGGATCTCGGCGATCAGCACGAAGCAGGCGGTGAGCACCAGCAGCTTGGCCGACAGGCCGCGCGCCAGCGGGACCGTCCTGTCGGCCTCCGCCCGGGCCTCCCCGGCCTCCCGCTTCGTCTCCAGCTCGCTCATGCGGCCGTCCGTCCAGTCGAGGGCGCGCCGCCCTCCCGCTCCAGGCGGCGCAGGCGTCGAGCCGCAGCGCCGGCGGCCGCACCGGGGCCGCTTGCGTTAGAATAGGTGACGGGAGCGTGTTTGCCAAATTGGCCTATCGAAGGACACGCGGGATCCCGGCGATTGACTTGGCGGGGGGCACCCCCTATAAGCCCGCCACGCTCGGGCCCGGCGTCCGACGCAGGCCTTTCTGCGTCCCGCAACTGCCCGGCGAAGCTCCTGTTACCTGGTGACAGAACCAAGAAGGGCCGCACGCCGCGGTATTAAAACAAATGAAGCGTACCTATCAACCGTCCAAGCTCGTCCGCAAGCGCCGCCATGGTTTCCGCGCCCGCATGGCCACCAAGGGTGGGCGTGGCGTCGTCGCCGCGCGCCGCAACCGTGGCCGCAAGCGCCTGTCCGCCTGAACGGGAGGCCGGCGCGTTGCCGGTTCCCGGCATCCCCCAGCCCGTCGCCCCCGCGCGCCTGCGCAAGCGGGAGGAGTTTCTGGCCGTCCGGCGCGGTGAAAAGCGCCGCGGGCGGCTTTTCCTGCTGGAAGTGCTGAGGCGCGGCGACGAAGCGCCGCCGCGCGTCGGCTTCACCGTCACCAAGAAGGTGGGCAACGCCGTGGTGCGCAACCGGGTGCGGCGGCGGCTGAAAGAGGCCGTGCGCGCTCATGCCGCCCGTGACATGGCGCCCGGCCACGACTATGTCATCGTCGGGCGCGAGGATGTGCTTGCCGCGCCCTTCGACCATCTGGCCGCCGAACTGGCGCGCCGCGTCCGCGCAAGGCTCTAGGTATCCGATGGAAAACAACCGGAATTTCTTAATCACCATCGCCTTGTCGGTGCTGATCCTGACGGCCTGGCAGTTCTTCTACATGAACCCGCGCATCGAGGCGCAGCGCGAGGCGGCGCAGGTCGAGGCCGAGCGGGTCAAGACCGAGCAGCAGGCGGCGCAGCCCGGAGGCGTCCAGGCTCCCGTGCCGCAGGGTGCGGTTCCGGGCGTGCCCGGGACCGACGGCGCCACCGAAGCCGGCCGCGATCAGGCGATCGCCGCCACGCAGCGCGTGAAGATCGATACGCCGAGCCTCTCCGGCTCGATCAATCTCGCCGGCGCGCGGCTCGACGATCTCCGTCTCAAGGACTACCGGCTCACCGTCGACCCTAACTCGCCGACCATCGAGCTTCTGAACCCGCAGTCGCTGCCCAACGGCTTCCTCGCCGAGATCGGCTTCAGCGGCGGCGCCAAGGGCGAGTTCCCGGATTCCGAAACGGTGTGGACCGTCGAGAGCGGCGAGATGCTGACGCCGTCGACCCCTGTCACCCTTGCTTGGTCGAACGACAACGGCCTGACCTTCCGGCGCACGATCAGCGTCGACGCCGACTACATGTTCACCGTCACCGACACGGTGAGCAACAACGGCACGGCCCAGGCCAATCTCCACAATTACGGAATCGTCCGCCGCTACGACAAGCCGCTGCACGCCGCCGCCTACGTCCTGCATGAGGGCCTCATCGGCGTCACTGGCGAGGAGGGCCTGCAGGAGATCAGCTACTCGACGATCGAGGACGACAAGGAGATCAAGCCGGGCAAATCGAGCGACGGCTGGCTCGGCATCACCGACAAATACTGGGCGGTCGCCATGGTGCCGTCCGCCAAGCAGTCGTTCCAACCGCGCTTCGCCTATTTCGCCGACGGCCGGCCACGCTACCAGACCGACTTCCTGACCGACGCCATCCAGGTGGCGCCCGGACAGTCGGCCACGGTCGAGACCCTGGTGTTCGCGGGGGCCAAGGAAGTCGCCCAGATCAACGGCTACGAGGCCGACCGGCAGATCCGCCAGTTCAACCTGCTGATCGACTGGGGCTGGTTCTATTTCATCACCAAGCCGATGTTCTGGCTGATCGACAACCTCTACAAGCTGCTCGGCAATTTCGGCCTGGCCATCCTCGCCACCACAGTGCTGGTCAAGGCTGTCTTCTTCCCGCTCGCCAACAAGTCGTACGTGTCGATGGCGAACATGAAGAAGGTGCAGCCGAAGATGCTGGAAATCCGCGAGAAATACGCGGACGACAAGATGAAGCAGCAGCAGGCGATGATGGAGCTCTACAAGACCGAGAAGATCAATCCGATCGCCGGCTGCTGGCCGATCCTCATCCAGATCCCGGTGTTCTTCGCCCTCTACAAGGTGCTCTACATCACCATCGAGATGCGGCACGCGCCCTTCTTCGGCTGGATCCGCGACCTTGCGGCACCCGATCCCACGTCGCTGTTCAACCTGTTCGGCCTGCTGCCCTTCGCGGTTCCGGAATACCTGCACATCGGCGTGTGGCCGCTGATCATGGGCGTCACCATGTTCCTGCAGATGCGCATGAACCCGACGCCGCCGGACCCGACCCAGGCGATGATCTTCAACTGGATGCCGCTGGTCTTCACCTTCATGCTGGCGTCGTTCCCGGCCGGCCTGGTCATCTACTGGGCCTGGAACAATCTGCTGTCGATCCTGCAGCAGGGCGTGATCATGAAGCGGCAGGGCGCCAAGATCGAGCTGTGGGACAATCTCGCCGGCCTGTTCAAGCGAAAACCGACACCCGCCGAATAGCGGATCAGAGGGCCCGTCGCGTGCGGCCCTTCGTACAGCTGCGCCATGACCTGGGATTTCTGGATCGACAGAGGCGGCACGTTCACCGACGTCATCGGGCGGGCGCCGGACGGGCGCCTGCATGCCCGCAAGGTCCTATCCGACAACCCGGAATCCTATCGTGACGCCGCCGTCCATGGCATCCGGCTCGTGCTCGGCCTGAAGGCGGGCGAGCCGATCCCGGCGGGCACGGTCGGCGAGGTGCGCATGGGCACCACCGTCGCCACCAATGCCCTGCTGGAGCGGAAGGGCGAGCCGACGGCGCTGCTGACCACCCGCGGCTTCCGCGATGCGCTCGACATCGGCTACCAGGCGCGCCCCGACATCTTCGCGCGCAACGTGGTTAAGCCCGACCTGCTCTACAGCCGCGTCGCCGAAGTCGACGAGCGCGTGCTGGCCGACGGCACGGTGGAGAAGGCGCTGGACGACGATGCGGTGCGCGCCGCGCTGCGGGATATTCGGGCCGCCGGATACGGGTCGATCGCCATCGTCTTCATGCATGGCTACCGCTACCCCGAGCACGAGCGCCGCGCCGCCGGCATCGCGCACGAGTTGGGCTTTCCGCAGGTCTCGGTCAGCCACGAGGTCTCGCCGCTGGTCAAGTTTGTAGGGCGCGGCGACACCACGGTGGTGGACGCCTATTTGTCGCCGATCCTGCGCCGCTACGTGGCGCAGGTGGAGGACGAGCTGGAGGTGAGGCGCACCGGCGCGCGCGTGCTGTTCATGATGTCGTCGGGTGGGCTCACCGAGGCGGCACGATTCCAGGGCAAGGACGCCATCCTGTCGGGCCCCGCCGGCGGCGTCGTCGCGCTGGCGCAGACCGGCGCCGAGGCCGGGTTCGACAAGGTCATCGGCTTCGACATGGGCGGCACGTCCACCGATGTCGCGCATTTCGACGGCGAGTACGAGCGCGCCTTCGAGACCGAGGTGGCGGGCGTCCGCATGCGGGCCCCGATGATGCTGATCCACACCGTGGCGGCGGGAGGCGGCTCGGTCCTCCACTATGACGGCTCGCGCTTCCGCGTCGGCCCGGATTCCGCCGGCGCGAATCCCGGTCCCGCCTCCTACCGCCGGGGCGGACCGCTGACCGTCACGGACGCCAATGTGATGGTCGGCAAGCTGCGGCCCGAATTTTTCCCGCCGATCTTCGGTCCCTGCGAGGACCAGCCGCTGGACGCGGCACTGGTGCGCGAGAAATTCGAAGCGCTGGCGGCGGAGATCGGCGATGGGCGCAGCGCCGAGGAGATCGCCGACGGTTTCCTGAAGATCGCCGTCAACAACATGGCCGAGGCGATCAAGAAGATCTCCGTGCAGCGCGGCTACGACGTCACGCGCTACGCGCTGAACGGCTTCGGCGGCGCGAGCGGACAGCATGTCTGCCAAGTCGCCGACGCGCTGGCGATGAAATCGGTGCTGGTGCACCGGTTCTCGGGCCTGCTGTCGGCCTACGGCATGGGCCTGGCGGACATACGCTGCGTGCGCCAGAAATCGCTCGAGGCGCCGCTTGCCGCCGACCGCGCCGCCGACATCCTGAACGTGGCGCGCGAGCTGGGGAAGGAGGCGCGCGCCGAGTTGGTGCGGCAGGGCGTGGCCGAGGACCGGATCGCGGTCAGCGTCCAGGCCCATGTCCGCTATGCCGGGACCGACACGCCGCTTGCCGTCGCGGCTTTCACCGCCGGGGGCGGCGAACGCCTCGAACGGGCCGGACGGGCCATGTCGGTCGATGACATGCGCGGCCGATTCGAGACGGCGCACCGCGCGCGCTTCGGCTTCCTCGACCGCAGCAAGGCGCTCATCGTCGAAGCGGTCTCGGTGGAGGCGAGCAGCGGCACCGCGGCGCCCGCATCGGCATCCTCCAGCCGACCCGACATCATGGCGCCGCCGCGGCCGGCCGATCGGACACGATTCTTCTCGGACGGCCGGATGCACGATGCGGCGGTGCATCGCCGGGAAGCGTTGTCGCCCGGACATCTCGTGCAGGGACCGGCGCTTATCATCGAATCCCATCAGACCGTGGTCGTCGAGGCCGGCTGGCAGGCCCGGCTGACGGCGCAGGGCGATCTGGTGCTCGAACGCTACCTGGCGCTGCCGAAGGCGACCGCGATCGGCTCCGAGGCCGATCCGGTGATGCTGGAGATATTCAACAATCTGTTCATGTCCATCGCCGAGCAGATGGGCGTCACGCTGCAGAACACCGCCTATTCGGTCAACATCAAGGAACGGCTCGATTTTTCCTGCGGCGTGTTCGACGCCGGCGGCGCGCTGGTCGCCAACGCACCGCATATGCCGGTGCATCTGGGGTCGATGGACCGCTCCGTCGAGGCGGTCATCCGGCAGAACGCGGCGATCCGGCCCGGCGACGTCTATGCGCTCAACGCGCCCTATCGCGGCGGGACGCATCTGCCGGACATCACCGTCTGCACGCCGGTGTTCGACAGCGGCGGCGCTTCGATCCTGTTCTGGGTCGCCTCGCGCGGCCACCACGCCGATATCGGCGGCACGACGCCCGGCTCGATGTCGCCGTCGGCGCGGACCATCGAGGAAGAGGGCGTCTATATCGACAATTTCAAGCTGGTGGAGGAGGGCGCCTTCCGCGAGGAGGCGCTGCTGGAACTTCTCCAGGGCGCCCGCTATCCGGCGCGTAACGTCGTGCAGAACGTCAACGACCTCAAGGCCCAGGTCGCGGCGAACGAGAAGGGCGTGGCCGAGCTGCGCCGCATGGTCGAGCAGTTCGGCCTCGAAGCGGTGATCGCCTATATGGGGCACGTCCAGGACAATGCCGAGGAGAGTGTTCGTCGTGTCATCGGCAAGCTCAGGGATTCATCCTTCAGCTATCCGATGGACCAGGGCTGCGCCATCCAGGTGCGGATAGAAGTCGATCACGACAGGCGCGAAGCGGTGGTGGACTTCACCGGCACCTCGGGGCAGCGCAACGACAATTTCAACGCACCGGAGCCGGTGACGCGCGCCGCCGTGCTCTACGTCTTCCGCGCGCTGGTGGACGACGCCATTCCCATGAATGCCGGCTGCCTGCGGCCGATCCGCATCGTGCTGCCGGAGAACTCCATGCTCTCCCCGCAATGGCCGGCGGCGGTGGTGGCCGGAAATGTCGAGGTCAGCCAGGCGGTGACCAATTGCCTTTTCGGCGCGCTGGAAGTCTTGGGATCGGCGCAGGGCACCATGAACAATCTCACCTTCGGCAACGACAGATACCAGTACTACGAGACGATCTGCTCCGGCGCCCCCGCCGGGCCCGGCTTCAGCGGCACGCGCGCCGTGCATACCCACATGACCAACTCGCGGCTGACCGATCCGGAAATCCTCGAGGCGCGCTTCCCGGTCGTGCTCGAGGATTTCCACATCCGCGCCGGCTCGGGCGGCCGCGGCCGCTGGAATGCCGGCGACGGCACCAGCCGCACCATCCGGTTCCGCGAGACGATGGCATGCTCGATCCTGTCGGGGCACCGCAAGGTCGCGCCGTTCGGGACGCTGGGCGGCGAGCCCGGCGCGCTGGGCCGAAACGTGGTGCGGCGCCTGGATGGCGCGCTGGAAGAGCTCGCCGGCTGCGCCGTGACCGAGCTCGACGCAGGGGAGGCCATCACCATCGTGACGCCGACCGGCGGGGGTTTTGGCAGGCCCGAGGATGCGGATTGAGCTGCCGTCGGCTCGCCGCGATGAGCCGGCGCGCCCGGTGATGGAAGATCGCGGCGGGATACGGCGCCCGGAAATCTGCATCGTGACGGCCGGACGAGCGCTCCCGGCCAGCCGACATGATGCGCAGGCTATTGCGGATAGGTGCCGGGCACGCAGCGCCCGCTGTCGGTGGCGCGCGGGTCGCATTCCGAGGCGCTCACATCCGCGCCGCCGCCGCTTTGGCAGCCGGCCAGAATGGCGGCGGAGAGTGCGATCAAGAGCAGCCGGCGCATCGTCATCATGTTTTCCCGATCTCGGCAGTGTCGGTCCGTGCCTTGCCGGATGGCAACAAGGCGACGCGACTTCTTCTCACACTCAGCTCTGCGAGACAATATCGACGGATCCGCCGCGAGCGGCGCCGGTGTTTTCGCTTGAACGGTCCGGATGCCCATGCGATGAACCGGGCATTCACTGGGAAGGCCGGATCGCCGGCGACAGCTGGTGCCGAATCCCACACGGGCGCAACAGGCTGCACGCGTCTTTTCAAGGCAAGACATCCGGGATTTCCATGAAGGGGCCGCCTCCGAACGTCAAGCATCCGATGCCGATGCATCCGCGCGTCGGCTTCCTGAAGCCGCTGGTCGAGGCAGAGAACATCGAGATCGGCGAATTCACCTACTATGACGACCCGGCCGGCCCGGAGCATTTCCTCGAGAAATGCGTGCTCTACCACTATCCCTTCATCGGCGACCGGCTGGTGATCGGCCGCTTCTGCGCATTGGCGCAGGACGTGAAATTCATCATGAACGGCGCCAACCATGCGATGTCCGGTTTCTCGACCTATCCGTTCAACATCTTCGGCCATGGCTGGGAGGAAGGCTTCGACGTGGACACCTGGCGGCGGGAGGTGCGCGGCGACACCATCGTGGGACACGATGTCTGGCTCGGAATGGAGACCCTGGTGATGCCCGGCGTGAAGATCGGCAGCGGGGCGATCGCGGCGGCGCGCTCGGTGGTGACGCAGAACGTGCCGCCCTATGCGATCGTCGCCGGCAATCCGGCGCGGGTGGTGCGGACGCGCTACGATGCCGCGACCGTGGCGCGGCTGCTGGCGCTCGCCTGGTGGGACTGGCCTGTCGACAGGATCAGCCGCAACCTGGATGCCATCCGCGGCGCCGATCTCGCCGCGCTGGAGGCCGGGCAATGAATGCGCCGGCCGCGCAGGCGACATCGGAGGCAGGCTATTTCGGCAAGCCGTGGGTCTTCATCCGCAGCGTGCCGTCGATGGCGCTGCTGCCGCCGCAGGGACCCGCCGAGATCGCCTTTGCCGGCCGTTCCAACGTCGGCAAATCCTCGCTGATCAATGCGCTGGTCGGCAAGAAGGGGCTGGCGCGGACATCGAACACGCCGGGCCGCACCCAGGAGCTCAACTATTTCGTGCCGGACGGCCATTCGGGCGAGGCAGGCGACCTGCCGCCGCTGGCGCTGGTCGACATGCCCGGCTACGGCTACGCCAAGGCGCCGAAGACCGAGGTCGAGCGGTGGACGAAGCTGGTGCTCGACTATCTGCGCGGGCGGGTGACGCTGAAGCGGGTCTATGTGCTGATCGACGCCCGCCACGGCATCAAGCCGGTCGACGAGGAGGTGCTGACGCTGCTCGACAAGGCGGCCGTCTCCTACCAGATCGTGCTCACCAAGATCGACAAGATCAAGGCGGCCGGCGTGCCTAAACTGCTGGCGGAAACCGCGGAGAAGACGAGGAAGCGCCCGGCGGCCTATCCGGAGATCATCGCGACTTCGTCGGAGAAAAGTGCCGGCATCGACGACCTGCGCGCGGCGATCACGCTGGCGGCGACGCAGTAGGGATCGCGGACGCCGGGGACAGCGGCACTCGAACGGAAACGCAGGGGACAGTTTACTTTTTTCGGCCCGCGCGACTTCTGAACTGCTGCGGCTTTTCTGCCGAAAGAAAGTAAACTGTCCCCGGCACCTGCGTCATCCCTGTCGCGAACGTCCTGCGCTAATTTCGGGTTGTCGGTAGACGGGCAAAACCGTCCCCTGGACCCTCCTTCTCCGCCCCGTACGCCTTCAAAAACACGTCCACCCCCGCCGTCACCACCCGCTCCAGCTCGGCTTCGCTCGGTGTCGTGCTGCGATAGCCGTACAGGCACTGGCGGAACAGGCGCGCCATGCACAGGTCGGCGAACTGGTAGGCGGCCAGGTCGATGTCGGCGATGGCGAGATGCCCGGCTTCCACTTCGCGCGTCAGATAGGCGGCGAGCTTGTCGTGGCCGCGCTTGGGCCCGCGTTCGTAGAAGCGCACGCCCACCTCCGGCATGCGTTCGCAGATGCTGATCACCGTGCGTTGCGCCTTCAGCACGGTGGGCGAGGTGATCTTCCTCGCCAGTGCCAGGCCATAGGCGAGCAGGATCTCGCGCACGTCGCCGTCGCGCTCCAGCACCTGGTAGAGGTCGGCGTAGATGGTTCGCCGCTCTTCCTCGATGAGGGCCTCGAACAGCTCTTCCTTGTTGGCGAAATAGACGTAGATCGTGCCTTTCGACACGCCCGCCTCGCGGGTGATGTCGTTCATCGACGCGGCGTCGAAGCCCATGTTGATGAAGACGCGGCGCGCGCCTTCCATGATCTGGCGACGCTTGGCGGGATCCTGGCCCGCGGCGGGGCGGCCCTTGCGGCCGCATTCGTCTGTCTCAATGATCCGGTCCTCCAGGACCTTCGGTTCGGCAGACATTTGCTCCTCGAACTATTTCGAACCGATCGGTTCGATTGGTCTTGATATGGTCGCTTCCCTACGCTATGTCAACGTCGAACCGAACGGTTCAGTTCAATTGCTAGGCTCCCCGAATCATGTCCGTCCGCACCGCGAAACCCGCCGCATCCGAGACGCCTGCCGTGTCTGCTGTCCATCCGTTCCCCGCCATGAAGTCCGTGCCGGATGTCGAGCATCCAGCGCCGGTGGCGGAGCGTCCCTTACCCATCGCGCCGCCTGCGGCAGAGACTAACGTTTCCGCGCCCAAGAACAAGAAGCGTTCTGCGAAAAGGTTTCTTTTGCCCATTATTGCGGCCGGCCTGCTCGCGGCTGCCGGCTGGTACGGTTACGACTATTGGACCGAGGGCCGTTTCATGATCTCGACCGACGACGCCTATGTGCAGGCCGACATGGCCTTCGTGGCACCGAAGATCACCGGCTACGTGGCGCGCCGCGACGTTCTGGAGAACCAGCACGTCAAGGCAGGCGACCCGCTGATCACCATCGACGACGGCGACTACCGCATCGCGCTGGAGCAGGCGCAGGCGCAGGTGGACGTGCAGAACAAGTCGCTCGTCCGCATCCAGGCGCAAACCGAGGCGGCGCGCGCCGCCCTTGCGCAGGCGCAGGCGCAGAAGGCCTCGGCCGTGGCCGGGCAGCACAACGCCCAGCTCGCTGCCGGTCGCGCGAGCCAGCTCCTCAAGACCAAAGTTGCCACGCAGGCGCAGGTCGACGACGCCAACACCGCGCTCGAGCAGGCCGATGCGACGCTCGCCGGTGCCGACGCGCAGATCCAGAGCGCCCAGGCCAATATCGGCGTGCTGGAGGCGCAGTACCAGGAAGCGCAGTCGACGCTGCGCAATCTCGAGCTCGCCCGCGACAAGGCGGCGCGCGATCTGTCCTTCACCGTGCTGCGCGCGCCCTATGACGGCGTGGTCGGCAATTTCGCCGTCGAGCAGGGCGACCTGGTGTCGCCCGGCCAGAAGCTCGCGGTGGTCGTGCCGATGGAAAAGCTTTATGTCGTCGCCAACTTCAAGGAGACGCAGCTCGGCCACCTCGTCCCCGGCGAAAAGGTGAGGCTGTCGGTCGACGCCATCGACGGCACCGAACTTGAGGGCACCGTGTCCTCGCTGGCGCCGGCATCCGGCGCCGTGTTCTCGCTGCTGCCGGCCGAGAACGCCACCGGCAACTTCACCAAGGTGGTGCAGCGCGTGCCGGTGCGCATCGACGTTTCCGCCGAAGCGCTGGCCTCGGGCAAGCTGCGGGCCGGCCTTTCGGTGATCGTCGACGTCGACAGCCGTACCGCGCCGCCGGCCGGCGGGGCGACCGCGGCCAAGACGCCGGACACGGCGGTGAACTGAGGTTCTTGCCGGAGGCACGACAATGGCCACCGCAACCATCACCGGCGCGCCGCCGCGGCGCGAGGACGCCATGCCGGACACCCGCCGCATCATCGCCTTCTTCGCGATGGTGTTCGGCATGTTCATGGCGATCCTGGACATCCAGATCGTCTCGGCCTCGCTTACCGAGATCCAGGCGGGGCTGAGCGCCAGCTCCGACGAGATATCGTGGGTGCAGACCGCCTATCTGATCGCCGAGGTCATCATGATCCCGCTGTCGGGCTTCCTGGCGCGGCTCCTGTCGACGCGCGTGCTGTTCACCGTCTCGGCCGCGGGCTTCACAGCGGCAAGCGCGCTTGCCGCCACCGCCACCAATATCGACCAGATGATCGTCTACCGGGCGATCCAGGGCTTCATCGGCGGCGGCATGATCCCCAGCGTGTTCGCCGCCGCCTTCACCATCTTCCCGCCGTCGCGGCGCGCCATGGTGTCGCCGATGATCGGCCTCGTCGCCACGCTGGCGCCGACCATCGGGCCGACCGTCGGCGGCTATCTTACCAATGCCTTGTCCTGGCACTGGCTGTTCCTGATCAACGTGATTCCCGGCATTCTCGTCGCCACCGCCGCCTGGTCGCTGATCGACTTCGACAAGCCGGAGCACGGGCTGCTGGCGAAGTTCGACTGGTGGGGGCTGGCGGGCATGGCGGCCTTCCTCGGCTCGCTCGAATATGTGCTCGAGGAAGGCCCGAACAACGACTGGCTGCAGGACGAGAGCGTGTTCATCTTCGCCATCGTTCTGGTCGTGGGCGCCGTGATCTTCTTCTGGCGCGCCTTCACGCGCGAGGAGCCGATCGTCGACCTGCGCTCCTTCCGCAACGTCAATTTCGCCTTCGGCTCGGTGTTCTCCTTCGTCATGGGCATCGGCCTCTACGGGCTCACCTATCTCTATCCGCTCTTCCTCGGGCGCATCCGCGGCTACGATTCGCTGATGATCGGCGAGGCGCTGTTCGTCAGCGGCCTGGCGATGTTCTTCACCGCTCCGGTCGCCGGCTTCCTGTCGCGCAAGATGGACCCGCGGCTGATGATGATGATCGGCTTCGTCGGCTTCGCCGCCGGCACCTGGCGCATGACCTACATCACCGCCGACTGGGATTTCTACGAACTGCTGCTGCCGCAGATCCTGCGCGGCACGTCGCTGATGCTGTGCATGGTGCCGATCAACAATCTGGCGCTGGGCACGCTGCCGCCGTCCATGATCAAGAACGCGTCGGGCCTGTTCAACCTGACGCGCAATCTCGGCGGCGCCGTCGGCCTCGCCGTCATCAACACCGTGCTCACCGACCGCGGCGTGCTGCACTACGAGCGGCTTTCCGAGCACGTGACCTGGCGCAATCCCGAAGCCGTCCAGCAATTGGACAACATGGCTGCCAACTTCCAGGCGCACGGCATCGACGGGGCGACGGCGGCGCTGTCGAACCTGAGCAACATGGTGCATCAGCAGGCGATGCTGATGTCGTTCATGGACGTGTTCTACCTGCTGACCATGCTGTTCGCCTCGCTCGCGCTGTTTTCCGTGATGATGCGCAAGCCACCGGCCGCAGCCGGCGGGGGCGGCGGCCACTAAGCAGGTTGCGCCGGCTTCGCCGCCCGGCCGTTGCAATTTAGCCCTTTCGAGCAGGACGCGAATGTCCGGACAATGGTGGAATTGCCCGGAGTTCGCCGCGACCGTTGTCAGCATCCGTCAGGATGATTTTTCCTCATTTTATCCCCGCCCCTCCCGGCCGGAGCGACAATCCCGCCGCCTGTGCTGGAAAGGAGGCGGCGGTGGACTGGGATGCGGCAATCGAGAAGAATCGCGAGGCGCTGAAGCGCATCCTCGCCATGCTCGTCGCCATGGCCGGGCTGGATCTCGGGGAACTCAGGGGACAGTTTACTTTGTTTCGGCAGAAGGGCACAGCCGCTTCAAGGTTGTCGCGGGCCGAAAAAAGTAAACTGTCCCCGGCACTTGCGCCGGCACTCGACCCCTCGCTCACCCTTCCCCGCCGCCTCCACCGCGCCATACTCCGGCTGCTGCGCCCGGCCGAAGCGGCGGTGCGGCGCCTCATCGTCGTGGCCGCGCGCGGCCTCGTCGTCGCCTTGCCGGCGCCCCGGCAGAAACCGCAGCCGAAATTCCGGCCCGGAGCCGGCCCCGTCCGCATGCCGGCGCGGCCGAAAACCCGCGCCCGGCGCGCGACCCTGCCTCTGCTCGATCCGCTAAAACCCTGGAACCGCCGCCCGTGGCTGGCGCCCAGGGGCGTGCCGCGCATCTCCGTTCCCGGTATCACCGAGCCGTTCCGCATCCCCGCCTGGTCGCCCAACGATCCGATCGACGCGAGGCGGCTGGACTCGCGGCTGCGGGCGCTGGTTTTGGCGCTGGACGACCTGCCCGGCCAGGCAAGGCGCTTCGCCCGCTGGCGGGCACGCCGCGACGCCGCCCTCGCGCGCGAGCGGGAATCCGGCGGTCTGCGCCGGTTCGGCCGCTTCTCGCCGCTGAAACCCGGCCGGCCGCCGGGCTGGCAGCGAAAACCCACCCATGAGGTGCACGAGGTGTTGGACGTCCTGCACGGACTTGCCCAGTGGGCGCTGGAGCCGCCCGACACGTCGTGACGGCAGCGTCTGCTCGATATGAAAGCTGCCCCTCCGGGCACAAGGCGAACGGCCACAGCGGATTCTTCGCTGCGTGGCGACGATGGCTGCTGCCGGCGAACGAAGCCGGACGGCTTCAGGCCGCCGGTGCGCTGACCGGCCGGCTGCGCGCCTCGGCGATGTCGACATGCTCGGCGAGCAGGAAATAACCGGGCTCGTTCTTCTCCATGAACTGCCGCACCTTGACGACATGCTCGGCGAAGCGCTCGGTGCCGTGCACCCGCTGGTGGTCGGCGATCGAATCGAAGGTGCTGACCATGTCGCAGTGATGCCGTCGAGGCCGCGGTGCAGCCGGCTGCCCCGCCAGCCGGGAACGATGCCGCGCGAGCGCCGCAGATGGGCCTGCTGCAGGGCTATGAATTCGTCCATGCAGCCGGGCTTCACGGTGAAGATGTTGATGAAGACGACCGGGCTGACGGTGTCGTCGATGAAGTCCATGCGCGCTCTCCTGAAACGGTGGGCATCAGGCTAGGACCTCAAGCTCGGTTGAGGTCAAGCGCGTCGGGGAACGCGAAAAGCGAAGCGCTCCGCCTCGGTCGCGGATGCGGCGCGAAGGGTGCGGAGCGCTTGTCGGACGCGCGGGCGGTGAAGCCGGAAACCGCCCGCATGTCCGATAGCCTGAGACGGCGGGTTTCCGGCCCCGGCCTCTTCGGCCGGGATGGGAATTACATCTTCGGCAGCAGAACCTTGTCGATGACGTGGATGACGCCGTTCGATTGCTCGACATTGGCGATGGTGACGTTGGCGACGTTGCCGTTCTCGTCCTCGATCATGATCTTGTCGCCCTGGTATTTCGCGGTCCAGGTGCAGCCGCCGACGGTCTTGACCGGATGGGCGCCCTTGTCGTCGTCGACCATCTTCATGATGTCGGCCGACAGCACCTTGGCGCCGACCACGTGGCAGGTCAGGATTTTGGTCAGCTTGTCCTTGTTCTCCGGCTTCAGCAGCGTCTCGACCGTGCCTGCCGGAAGTGCCGCGAAGGCCTCGTTGGTGGGGGCAAGCACGGTGAAGGGTCCGGCGCCCTGCAGCGTCTCGACCAGGCCGGCGGCCTTGACGGCGGCGACCAGCGTCGTGTGGTCCTTCGAATTCACGGCATTCTCGACGATGTTCTTGTCAGCATACATCGGCGCTCCGCCTACCATCGGGTTCGCGGCATAGACTGCCGTCGCGGCGAGCGCGAACGCGGAGGCGAAGAGGGCTGCGGTGACCTTGCGCATTTCGGGATTCTCCTTGGTTGCTTCCCGTCTGGCGGGCGACACAAAGAGTTACGAGACAAAGCGAAGAAGAGTTTCAGGGCGGCGATGTCGCGACGGAATCCGCGCATCGCGAATGTTTGAAGCACCGGACAGCGTCCCGGGGAAAAGTTGGCCGGGCCATATCGCGAGGCAACGCAAGACAATCAGAAAATCCCACACAACCAGCAAGCCGAAGCTCAACTGTGGAACGTATGAGTCAGACAGGTGGAACGGGAGAGGGAGTGCGGGCAGCATCATTCGCTGGCCGCTGCGTGCCGACCCTAAAGCCGCAACAGGTCGCCCAGGGAGATCACCGGGCCGGTCGGCAGGCCGGTCGGCGAGCCGCCCGCCGGTTCGAGGCTGATCGCCAGCTTGGCGCCCGCGGCGAGCCTTCCGCCGACCTCCGCCTCGACCGGAAGCTGTGCCGTTTCGCCGGCCGGGATGACGCCCATGGAGATGGGCTGGTTGGCGCCTTCGATGACCCAGAGTTCGAAGTCTCGGCCGGCGGCCCTTTCGCCGGAGACATGGCGCAGGTCGACCTGGCCCGCGGCGGGATCGTACAAGGCGACGTAGCGAACGTCGCTGTCCGCCGCCGAGAGCGAGGCGACCAGACGGTCCTGCGGAGCGGGCGGGCGCACCGCGAAGGGCAGCAGGATGGCGAGGGCCAAAGCGGCGACCGCCGCGGCCGCCAGCCCGCGCCAGAAGGCGAGGCTCGACCACAGGCCCGGCCGCGACCGTTCCCCGCCTTCCGGGAACAGCCGCCTGTCGAGCCCGGCCTTCACCGAGGCCGGCGGCTCGACGGGCGCGTAGGCGGCAGCCATCGGCGCGAAATCGCCCTCCCAGCGCTCGACGAGCCGCGCGAAAGCCGGCTCCGCCTCGATGCGCCGCGCCGCCGCTGCCCGTTCCTCGGCGGACAGCACGCCGAGCACGAATTCGGCGGCGAGCAGGTCGTCGCCACCTTCGTCCGGCAGTCTGTCTTCCACGATGCTCATCGTTCGAGGCATTCCCTGAGTTTCAGCAGGCTGCGCCGCAGCCAGGTCCGCATGGTGTTCAGCGGCACGCCATGGCGAGCCGCCAGTTCCGCATAGCTCTCTCCCCGGATATAGGCGCCGCGCACCGCTTCAGCCCGGTCGGTGTCGAGTTCCTCGAGGCAGCGGTGGATGCGACCGGCCTCGCCGCCGGCCGCCGCCAGCGCCTCGGGATCGGGAGCCGGATCGGCGATCTCGGCGGCTTCCTCGATGCCGGCCGCCGTCTGCCGGCGCTGGCGCAGCCGGTCGATCGCGTGGTTGCGCGCGATCGCCACCAGCCAGGAGATCGGGCTGAGGTCGGAGGCGGCGAAGCGATCCGCCTTGGTCCAGATCTTGACGAATACCTCCTGCAGCGCTTCCTCGGCCTCGGAACGATCGTTCAAGACACGCAGGCAGACACCGAAGAGTTTCGCGCTGGTCTGGCGGTAGAGGAGGTCGAAGGCGGCGCGATCCTTCATCGAGACGCGCACGATCAGCCGCGTGACATCCGGCTGTCCCGCCGGAGACCGGTCACCTGCGGAGGCTGACGCTTTCGGTTCCATGCACGGCCAGACTATCACGATTTCGGACCATCACCACTGGCGGCCGCGCATCCGCTTCCGTCCGCGTCTGGCGCATGGGACCTTGCGCGCGGCTTCGGCCGGCATACCATCGTCGAAACTGATCAGCGCCGATTGGAGACGTCATGATCGCCGGCCATCTCGCCCTCGTCGTCGCGGCCCTGTTTTCCGGAGCGGCCGTCTACATCAACCTGGTCGAGCATCCGGCCCGGCTTTCCCTCGACGACCGCGCCCTGCTGGCGCAATGGAAGCCCTCCTACAAGCGCGGCTACGCCATGCAGGCGACGCTGGCGCTTGTCGGCTTCCTGCTCGGGCTCGCCGCCTGGTGGCAGACCGGCGGCTGGCCATGGCTCGCCGGCGCGCTGGTCCTGGTCGCCAACTGGCCGTTCACCCTGATCGCCATCCGGCCGGTCAACGACGTGCTGATGGGAATGGACCCGGCGCAGGCGGGACCGGACAGCCGCGATCTCCTGCGGAAATGGGCCGGCCTGCATGCCGTGCGCACCACTCTCGGCCTCGCCGCGACCGTCATCTTCCTGCTGGCTTCGTCCTGGTAGATCGTCGATCGGCGAATGGCCGCGACGCCATTTGCTAGCCGCCGGCTTTATCGCTAAGACGCGCCGCGGATCACCTCCGGAGGACCTGATGGACATCGCCGAAACCGCCGCCGCGCAAGCCGCCCTGCTGTCCCGCGCCCTGCCTTACATGCAGCGCTACGAGAACAAGACGGTGGTGGTGAAATATGGCGGCCACGCCATGGGCAATCCGGAACTCGGCCGTGCCTTCGCCCGCGACATCGCGCTGCTCAAGCAGTCGGGCGTCAATCCGATCGTCGTCCATGGCGGCGGGCCGCAGATCGGCGCCATGCTCACCAAGATGGGCATCGAGTCGAAATTCGAGGGTGGCCTGCGGGTGACAGACCAGAAGACCGTCGAGATCGTCGAGATGGTGCTGGCCGGCTCCATCAACAAGGAGATCGTGGCGCTCATCAACGCCGAGGGCGAATGGGCGATCGGACTGTGCGGCAAGGACGGCAACATGGTTTTCGCCGAGAAGGCGAAGAAGATGGTGCGCGATCCCGATTCCAACATCGAGCGGGTGCTCGACCTCGGCTTCGTCGGCGAACCGGTCGAGGTCGACCGCACGCTGCTCGACCTGCTCGCCCGCTCGGAGATGATCCCGGTGATCGCGCCGGTGGCGCCCGGCCGCGACGGCCATACCTACAACATCAACGCCGACACCTTCGCCGGCGCCATCGCCGGCGCCCTGGAAGCGAAGCGGCTGCTGTTCCTGACCGACGTTCCCGGCGTGCTCGACGGCGACAAGAAGCTGATCGACGAACTGTCGGTGGCGCAGGCCAAGGCGCTGATCGCCGACGGCACCATCTCCGGCGGCATGATCCCGAAGGTCGAGACCTGCATCGAGGCGATCGACCGTGGCGTCGAAGGGGTGGTCATCCTCAACGGCAAGACGCCGCACGCCGTGCTGCTGGAGCTGTTCACCGAGCATGGGGCCGGGACGCTGATCGTGCCGTGATGCCGGTCGTCTTTCGACACAAGGGCTTACGGTTCCACTTCTATTCGAACGAAGGGGAGCCTCGCGAACCGCCCCACATCCACGTGCTGAAGGACGACATCGATGCCAAATTTTGGCTCAGGCCGGATGTCGTGGTAGCTACAATGACGGCTTCAACGCCAAGACGCTTCGCGAACTGACCGAAATCATCGTGAGGCGTCGCGACGAAATTGAGCAGGCTTGGTATGAATTCTTCGGTTAGGGTTGTCAAAGTTGACTTCGATCAGGACAGCATGCGGATTGACCTGTCCGACGGGCGGGTGCTGAGTGTTCCTCTCGCATGGTTTCCGCGGCTGCTGCGCGCGACAAGCGCAGAACGCGAAGCGGTGACCATCAGCACGCGCGGGCTGCATTGGGAAGCGCTCGACGAGGATATCTCGATCCAGGGCCTGCTGGCCGGACACAGCGACCAGACGCGGCCGCGCTCCAGGCAGGCAGCGGAGTAGTCCGCCGGACTTCGCGACGCCGACGTGAAAATCCGGTGGCCGGTCACTCGGCCGGGGGGACGGCGCGCTTGTCCGGAAAGATCTCGTCGCCAGCATCGGCTTCCGGGGCAGACAGGTTCAGCGGCGCCGCGGTCCTCTCCAACGTCTCCACCCGCCTGTCGTAGCCGGGCGTGATCGTCCCCAGCATGCGGTCCCAGAACGAGAAGTAGTTCGCGTAGTTGTAGCGGAACTGCGCGTGGTGCTGGTCATGGTAGGTCGTGCACAGCATCGGCCAGGGGCTGCGCGCCGTCGGCGCGGCGAAATATTCGAAACCCGCATGCCCGAACGTGCCGTTGATCTGGTCGAAGACCTTGTGCGCGAGCAGGATGACCGGCGGAAACGGCACGAAGAAGACGATCACCGCGTAAAAACCCTGGCTGATCGCGGTGTCCACCAGGCCGATGGAATCGTTGCTCCACACCGTCGGCGCGACGCTGCGGTGGTGCAGCGCGTGGAAGCGGTAGAAGGGTCTGGTGTGCAGCAGCCGGTGGGCGAAATAGAACCAGGTATCGAACAGCACCATGCAAAGCAGGAACAGCGGCAGGGCGGTCCACCAGTCCAGCGCCCAGGGGATCGGTGCCCAGCCTTGCATCTGGGCATGGAGGCCGATCGCCAGCGAAAGGCTGGATACCAGGATCGAGGCCATGCTCTGGCGGATTTCCGCCGCCATGCGCCTTTCGCCGCGCCGCCGCTGCTGGATGCGGCGTTGCGGATTGCGGTCGTTGAGCCAGCTAATGCCGACGCCCAGGGCGAAATACAGCGCGACCGTGGCGAGGTAGACCGCCGCCAGCAGCACCACGAACTCGCCAATCACGCCGGCGACCCCCACACGTAACCCCCGTCGGCTCCGCCTTTGCGAAAAACGATTGCGAGCCTGCAAGACAAAACCTTAACACGGGAAGCGACAGCCGCAAGCTTGGAAGCCAGCAAGGGTTGCGGAAGATGGCACCCCGTCCACCGCTTCGTGCATGCGCAGCGGAAAATGGCTGTCCTCAGGTGGAATCCGGTGGAATTTTCGCGCCGTATCGCGATATAGCCGCACCCAATCGAGCCGCGGCGGCACTGAAGATGGGCACGCCGGCGACGTCGGAATGCGGACAGCGCCCGACACAAGCGTAAGGAGACGTTCGATGGACATCAGGAGCGAGACCACGGAACTGCTCGGCAGGCTGGGAGTTCGGGCGGATCGTCTTGCCGGCGGCGATCTCGTCGTTCGCAGTCCGGTGACGGGCGAGCAGATCGCGGCGCTGAAGACGATCTCGGCGGGCGACGCGGCGGCGGCGATCGAGGAGGCGGACGCGGCGTTCCGCGCCTGGCGCAACGTGCCGGCGCCCAAGCGCGGCGAGTTGGTGCGGCTGCTCGGCGAGGAGCTGCGCGCCGCCAAGACCGATCTCGGCCGGCTGGTGTCGATCGAGGTTGGAAAAATCCCGTCCGAGGGGCTCGGCGAAGTGCAGGAGATGATCGACATCTGCGACTTCGCCGTCGGCCTGTCGCGGCAGCTCTACGGCCTCACCATCGCCACCGAGCGCCCCGGCCACCGCATGATGGAGACCTGGCACCCGCTCGGCGTCGTCGGTGTCATCTCCGCCTTCAACTTCCCGGTGGCGGTGTGGTCGTGGAATGCGGCGCTCGCGCTGGTCTGCGGCAATTCCGTGGTGTGGAAGCCGTCGGAGAAGACGCCGCTGACCGCGCTCGCCTGCCAGGCCATCTTCGCCCGCGCGGCCGAGCGCGCAGCCGATGTGCCGAACGGGCTCGTGCAGGTGCTGATCGGCGACGGCGCGATCGGCGAGGTGCTGGTCGACCATCCGAAAGTGCCGCTGGTCTCGGCCACCGGCTCGACCCGCATGGGCCGCGCGGTCGGGCCGCGGCTGGCAAAACGCTTCGCCCGTGCCATCCTCGAGCTCGGCGGCAACAATGCCGGCATCGTCTGCCCAAGTGCCGATCTCGACATGGCCGTCCGCGCCATCGCCTTCGGCGCCATGGGCACGGCCGGCCAGCGCTGCACGACGCTGCGGCGCCTGTTCGTGCACGACAGCGTCTACGACACGCTCGTGCCGCGCCTGCGGAAGGCCTATCAGAGCGTGTCGGTAGGCAGCCCGCTGGAAACCAGCGCGCTGGTCGGCCCGCTTATCGACAAGGTGGCTTTCGAGGGCATGCAGAAGGCGCTCGACGCGGCCAGGGCCGAAGGCGGCACGGTGACCGGCGGCGAGCGCGTGGACACCGGCGGCGCCGATGCCTATTACGTCCGCCCGGCGCTGGTGGAGATGCCGAAGCAGACAGGTCCGGTGCTGGAGGAGACCTTCGCACCGATCCTCTACGTCATGAAATACAGCGACCTCGACCAGGCGATCGCCGAGCACAACGCCGTCGGCGCCGGCCTGTCGTCGTCGATCTTCACCCGCGACCTCATGGAGTCGGAGCGCTTTCTCTCGGCGGAGGGTTCCGACTGCGGCATCGCCAACGTCAACATCGGCACGTCGGGGGCCGAGATCGGCGGCGCCTTCGGCGGCGAGAAGGAGACGGGCGGCGGTCGCGAGAGCGGCTCGGACGCCTGGAAGGCCTATATGCGCCGCGCCACCAACACGGTGAACTATTCGAGGGCGCTGCCGCTGGCGCAGGGCGTGTCGTTCGACATCGACTGAGTTCGGAAATGCCGGGGACAGTTTACTTTCTTTCCGCGGAAAGGCCGAAGCGCGTCAAGGCCGATGCAGGCGGAAAAAAGTAAACTGTCCCCGGCGGTTCCTCTTCAACCCTTCGCAAGGAGACGTCGTGACCGGAAATGTGATCATCTCGCCGTCGATCCTCTCGGCGGATTTTGCGAGGCTGGGAGACGAGGTCGAGGCGGTCGTCGCCGCCGGCGCCGACTGGGTGCATCTCGACATCATGGATGGGCATTTCGTGCCCAACATCACCTTCGGCCCGCCGGTGGTGAAGGCGATCCGCGGCCGTACCGAAAGACTGTTCGACTGCCACCTGATGATCGCGCCGGCCGATCCCTACATCGCCGCCTTCGCCGAGGCGGGCGCCGACCTGATCACCATTCATGCCGAAGCCGGCCCGCATCTCGACCGCTCGCTTCAGACCGTGAAGAACCTCGGCAAGAAGGCTGGCGTGTCGCTCAATCCGGGGACGCCGGAGAGCGCAATCGAGCATGTGCTCGACCGGCTCGACCTGATCCTGGTCATGACGGTCAATCCTGGTTTCGGCGGCCAGGCCTTCATCCCGGCCATGCTGGAGAAGATCCGCCGCGTGAAGGCCATGATCGGCGACCGGCCGATCCATATCGAAGTCGATGGCGGGATCACGCCGGACACCGCGCCGCTGGTCGCTGCGGCCGGCGCCGACGTGCTGGTCGCCGGCTCGGCGGTGTTCAAGGGCGGCTCGACCGACGCCTATCGCGCCAATATCGAGGCGATCCGCACGGCGGCTGACGCTGGGGCGAAGTAGAAATCCAGCTTGTCGGCATACCGAGCAGCGGGACCGCTACGCGGTAGCGTGCCGGCTAGAAACCTTGTCGCCGCCGATCCAGACGCCTTCGACGTCGAGGTGGTCAGACAACTGCACGATGTCGGCGCGGCTGCCGCCGGCGAGCCGGCCGTGGCGCACCTCCACGCCCATCGCCATGGCCGGATAGAGCGAGGCCATCTTCAGCGCCTCGCCGAGATCGAGGCCGATCGACCGGTGCATGAAGCGCACCGCCGAGATCATGTCGAGATCGGCGCCGGCCAGCGTGCCGTCCTCCAGCGTCAGGCGGCCACCATTGCGAAAGATCGTGCGGCCGTTGAGCGTGAAGGAGGTCATGTCCGTGCCGGTCGGCGCCATTGCATCGGAGACCAGAAAGATGCGCGCCGGCCCAATCTTCGCCCGCATGGCGATGCCGACGGTCGCCGGGTCGACGTGAAAGCCGTCGGCGATCAGCCCCGTCCACAGCGTGCCGCAGCTCAGCCCCGCACCGGCCAAGCCCGGCTCGCGGTTGCCGATCTGGCTCATGGCGTTGAAGAGATGCGTCACCATGCTCGCGCCGGCCTCGGCATAGGCGCGGGCGGTCGCATGGTGCGTATCGGAATGGCCGAGGCTCACAACCACCCCCGCGCCGGCAAGCCGGGCTACGCGCTCCGGCTCGACCGATTCCGGTGCAACGGTCGTCAGCAGCGCCGGCAGGCGGGCACGCGCGTCGAGTAGAAACGCCTCGTCGGTATCGGTCATCGGCCGGATGAGGCGGATGTCGTGGGCGCCCTTGCGTGCGAAGGACAGGTGCGGTCCCTCGAGATGCAGGCCGAGAAAGCCAGGCACGCCGGCCTCGGCCGCGGCGGCGCCGGCATCGACGGCGCGCGCGGTGATCTCGGGCGAGTCGGTGATCAGCGTCGGCAGCAGCGCGGTCGTGCCGAACGGGGCGTGCGCGGCGCAGATGGTGCGGATGGTCTCGACGTCCTGCCGGTCGTTCAGCATGACGCCGCCTCCGCCGTTCACCTGCAGGTCGACGAAGCCCGGCGCCAGCATGCCGTCCGTTTCGGTCACAACCGTCCCGGCGGGGATTTTCGAGCGCGCGACCACGGCCTCGACATCGCCGCCGCGTACCAGGACGGCGGCGTCCTCGTGCCATGCCTCGCCGTCGAAGATTCTTGGCGCGGAGATCGCGAACGTCCGCATCAGCGCGTCTCCGTCACCTTGCGCAGGTTGCGCGGCTGGTCGGGATCGAGGCCGCGCCGGCGCGCGAAAGACTCGACGAAGGCGTAGAAGGAGACGATCAGCGGCAGCGGGTCGGTCAGCGGATGGCCGGTCGCGACATGCGGCAGCATGCGCGCCTGCGCGGTACGCCGCGACGTGGCGAAGACGGCGGCACCCTTCGCGGCCAATGCGTCGGAGGTCTCGGCGACCGAGGCCTCCGAGGCGTCGCGCGCGGCCAGCGCCAGCACCGGGAAACCGGGACCGACCAGCGCCAGCGGGCCGTGCATCACCTCGGCGGCGCTGTAGGCCTCGGCATGCATGCCGCAGGTTTCCTTGAATTTCAGCGCCGCCTCGCTGGCGATCGCATAGGAGGGGCCGCGTCCCAGGATGAAGAGGGAAGGCGCATCCTCCAGGGCCGCGGCGATCTCCATCCAGTCGCAATCGATCGCCTGGCGGAACTGCTCGGGCAGGCGCCGCAGCGCGGCGAGCAGGTCGGCATCGTCGGTGCAATGCGCCATCAGCACGAGGCCGGCCAGCGCCGAATTGACGAAGGTTTTCGTGGCGGCGACGCTGCGCTCCGGCCCGGCCAGTATGTCGATCGGATAGTCGGAGGCACGCGCCAGCGGCGAATCCGGCGTGTTGGTCAGCGCCACGGTCAGCGCGCCGCCGGCCTTGGCCTGCGCCGCCATGGCGACGATGTCGGGGCTTTTGCCGGATTGCGAGATGGTCAGGCAGAGCGAGCCGGCCAGCCTCAGGTTGGCGCCGTAGATGGAGGCGACCGACGGGCCGACCGAGGCGACCGGGATGCCGGCCGTGAGCTCGACCGCGTATTTCAGAAACGAGGCGGCATGGTCCGAGGAGCCGCGCGCCACGCTGATGACGAAGGAGGGATCGAGGTCGCGAATGCCTTTCCCGGCAGCCTCGAGCGCCTTGCCGCCGCCATTCAGCAGCCTTGCCGCGGCTTCGGGGATCTCCGCGATTTCGCGACGCATATGGGTGGGATCGTTCATGGCTCGCTCCTCGTGCCAGCGGAATCCCCCAGTCTCAGTTCGGCGACGAAATCATAGGTGTCGCCGCGGTAGATCGATCGCGTGAACTCCACCACCTTGCCGCTCGCCAGGTAGGAGATGCGTTCGATGTGCAGGCCTGCGGTGCCGGTCGGCAGGTCGAGCAGCCGCGCGTCCGCGGCGCCCAGATTGGCCGCCGAGATGCGCTGTATGGCGCGCACCGGCCGGCTGCCGGTCTTTTCCAGCGCCGCGTAGAGCGAGGAGCCGACGGCGGTCGGATCGGGCAGGGCCATTACCGGCAGGGCGGCGCGCTCGATGGCCAGCGGCGTTCCGTCGGCGATCCGAAGCCGGCTCACCCGCGCCACCGATTCCTGAGGAGAGAGCCCGAGCACCATCATCTCCTCGGGTGAGGGTGCATAGATGCCGCGGTCGAGCCATTCGGAACGCAGCGTCTTGCCACGCCGCGCCATGTCCTCGGTGAAGGAGGTCAGCAGCGACAGGGACTGCTCGACCCGCTCGACGGCGCGAGCGACGAAGGTGCCGGAGCCGTGGCGCTGCACCAGCAGCCCGTCGCGGACCAGATCCTGCACGGCCTTGCGCACGGTGACGCGCGAGATATCGGCCTTGGCGGCGATGTCGCGCTCCGAGGGCAGCGCATCGCCGGGAAGGAGGACGCCGCGCCGGACGGCTTCCTCGATCGAGCGCTTCAGCTTCAGGTAGAGCGGCGCGCCGTTGGGTCCGGCGCCCTTCAAGGCGCCGAAGATCGTATCTGCGAGGTCAGCCATGCCCCGGCCTCCCGGCGCCGAAACGGCGGGCCGCCATCGACACGGCGCCGCCCAGCGCGTCCTGCCGCGGCTGGCGCAGGCGTTCGCGGTAGTTTGGCGAAAGGCGCGGCGCGTAGAGCGCCGCGAGGCCGCCGAGCAGGCTGATCGGCTCGTCGTCGCCGAGTCCCAGCACGGCCAGCGACGCCTCGATGGCCGCCACACCGCGTGCGACGATGAATTCGGCGACAGCGTCGCCCTTCGTGGCATGGTCGAACACCATCGGCGCGAAGCCGCCGAAATCGCCCGGCTTGGCCGTGGTGGTGAACTCGACCACGTCGCGCGGATTGCCGCGGAAGACGGCGAGCAGGGCGTCTGTCAAAGGGGAGGCCGGACGGATGCCGTCATAGGCAAGCAGCGTCTCCTCGAGCAGATCGCGGCCGATGCGGCCGCCGCTCGCCTGGTCGCCGACGAGAAAACCCCAGCCGCCGACGGAGCGCACCATGTCGCCGCGCCGCATCATGTAGACGCTGCCGGTGCCGAGGATGGCGATGGCGCCGTCGCTGCCGCCGAGCGCGCCTTCCAGCGCGATCAGCCCGTCGCTCTCGACGGCGCAGCGCGGGAAGGGCAGGATGGCCTCGAGCTGCTGGCGGTAGGTGCCGACATTGCTGCCGGCGAGCCCTAGAACCGCCGGCGTCTCGGCGATCCGCTCCGGGTCAAGGCCGGCGTCGATGAAGGCCAGCCGCGCCGCCTCGACGATGCTGGCGCGGGCGCCGGTCAGGTCGGTGCGGATGTTGGCGGCGCCGCTCCTGGCGCGGCCGAGAATCTCGCCGCGGGATGTGGCGACCGCCGCCCGGCAGCTCGTGCCGCCACCATCGATGCCCAGTACCAGGTCCACGCGGAAATGCTCCTCTTTCTTGATAATACCAATAAAATACCATTCTCCAAGCGTTAATTTTTGGCCGGGGAATGGATCATGTAAGTAGCTGATATAGTTGCGCCGGCTTCGGTTGGTGCCTCAGCCGTGACCAAATCGTAAATGCCGCGCTGGACAAGTGGTATTTTTTTGGTATGGTCGCCGAATGGAGGGGATCTGATGGCGCATGCCGGTACGGAAGCGGTGAACGCAAAGGCGAAGGGGCTGGACGAGCAGCCGCCCGCTTCCATCCTGCGCTTGCTGGCCGATGCCCAGGTCGAGGCCGCGAAAAGCGTCCATGCCGCCGTCGATGCGATCGCCCTGGCCGCGGAAATAGCCGCCGGCCGGCTCGCCGGGGGTGGCCGCCTCTTCTATGCGGCGGCCGGAAGCTCCGGCCTGATGGCGCTGGCCGACGCGCTCGAGCTTCCCGGAACCTACGGCATCCCGTCTGAGCGGGTGGTGGTGCTGATCGCCGGCGGCAGGCAGGCCTTCGTCGACCTGCCAGGCGCGCCCGAGGACGATGCGGCGGAGGCTGTCAGGGAAGTTGCGGAAAACGGCCTCGACGCCGGCGACTGCCTGATCGCGCTGTCGGCCTCCGGAACGACGCCCTATGCGGTGGCCGCCCTCGACGAAGCGCGCCGGCGCGGTGCCGCCACCATCGGCATCGCCAACAATGCCGGTACGCCGCTGACGACGCGCGGCGATGTCGGCATCGTGCTCGCCACGCCGCCGGAAATGATCGCCGGCTCGACCCGCATGGGCGCGGGCACGGCGCAGAAGATCGCCCTCAACATGTTCTCGACCCTGGTCGCCATCCATCTCGGCCATGTCCACGACGGCTACATGGTCAACCTGCGTCCCGACAACATGAAATTGCGCGACCGCGCCGCCCGCATCGTGGCGGCGATCGCCGGCTGCGGTCGGGACGAGGCTCAGCGGCTCCTGGAAAAGACCGGCGGCGCCGTCAAGCCGGCGATCCTGCTTGCCGCCGGGGCGGACGACCTCCGCACCGCGACCCGTCTCTTGGCCGAGGCCGGGCAAAAGCTCAGGCCGGCGCTCGCCGGTCTCGAAGAGGGGAGCACCCGCTCTCATCACAATCGAACCTGAACAGGTCGAAACAGGGAGACTGCAATGACAACAAGACTCATCACGGCGTTGCTCACGGGCTCCAGCCTGCTCGCCTGCGCCGGCGCGGCGCTGGCCCAGGACAAGACGCTGACCATCGAGAGCTGGCGCAACGACGACCTCGCCATCTGGCAGGAGAAGCTCATCCCGGCCTTCGAGAAGGCCAATCCCGGCATCAAGGTGGTGTTCTCGCCGTCGGCGCCGACCGAGTACAACGCCGCGCTCAACGCCAAGCTCGACGCCGGCTCGGCCGGCGACCTCATCACCTGCCGGCCCTTCGACGCCTCGCTCGACCTCTACACCAAGGGCCATCTCGCCGATCTCAGCAGCCTGCCCGGCATGGAGAATTTCTCCGACGTCGCCAAGTCGGCCTGGCAGACCGACGACGGCAAGGCGACCTTCTGCGTGCCGATGGCGTCCGTCATCCACGGCTTCATCTACAATGCCGACGCCTTCCAGCAACTCGGCATCACGCCGCCGGCCACCGAGGCGGAATTCTTCGCCGCGCTCGACAAGATCAAGGCGGACGGCAACTACATCCCGATGGCGATGGGCACCAAGGATCTCTGGGAGGCCGCGACCATGGGCTACCAGAACATCGGCCCGAACTACTGGAAGGGCGAGGAGGGCCGCCTGGCGCTGATCAAGGGCGAGCAGAAGCTCACCGACCCGCAATGGGTCGAGCCTTATGCGACGCTCGCCAAGTGGAAGGACTATCTCGGCGACGGCTTCGAGGCGCAGACCTACCCGGACAGCCAGAACCTGTTCACGCTCGGCCGCGCCGCCATCTATCCGGCCGGCTCGTGGGAGATTTCCGGCTTCAACACGCAGGCGCAGTTCAAGATGGGCGCCTTCCCGCCGCCGGTGAAGACCGCAGGCGACACCTGCTACATCTCCGACCACACCGACATCGCCGTCGGCCTCAACGCCAAGAGCCCGAACGCCGACGCGGCAAAAACCTTCCTGTCGTGGGTCGCCTCGCCGGAATTCGCCACCATCTACGCCAACGCGTTGCCGGGCTTCTTCAGCCTGAACAACGCGGCGGTGAAGATGGAGGATCCGCTGGCACAGGAATTCGTGTCGTGGCGCGAGAAGTGCAAGCCGACGATCCGCTCGACCTACCAGATACTGTCGCGCGGCACGCCGAACCTGGAGAACGAGACCTGGGTCGAGTCCGCCAACGTCATCAACGGCACCGACACGCCGCAGGTCGCCGGCGAGAAGCTGCAGAAGGGCCTCGACGCCTGGTACAAGCCGGCGAAGTGATGCGCTGGTGAACCCTCCCCCTCGAGGGGAGGGTCGCGGCGAAAACCGAGCGGGACGCGAGGTTTTTGACGCGGGGAGGGGTCGGTGGTGAAGCGCTCGGCGGAAGAGAGCGTCGAGCACTTCCGCAGCAACCCCACCCCGTCTCGCGATCTCGCTTCGCTTCGACCGCTCGCCGACCCTCCCCTCAAGGGGGAGGGTTATGCCGGCGGCGCTGCCGGCGCCTTGCCGTGACCGAAGGGCGGCGGCAGATCGCGTCAATCGCCTGCCACATCTTTACCGGGGCCGCCAATGTCCGTGGACGACCAGCCAATCAAAAAACCCTTCCGCTGGCACATCCTGGTGTTCCTGGCGCCGGCCTTCCTCGTCTACACGGCGTTCATGATCGTGCCGCTCGCCGGCACGCTGCAGCTCTCGCTGTTCCGCCGCATCGACCAGCAGCTGGTCTATGTCGGCCTCGACAATTTCCGCATGCTGTTCGGCGACCCGCGCTGGTCCGCGAATTTCTGGAACGCGCTGTGGAACAATTTCTGGTTCTTCATCATCCACATGCTGGTGCAGAACCCGATCGGCGTGCTGCTGGCGGCGCTGCTGTCCAGCCCGACGCTGCGCTTCCGCGCCTTCTACCGCACCGCCATCTTCGTGCCGACGGTCCTGTCCTTCGTCATCGTCGGCTTCGTCTGGAAGCTCATCCTGTCGCCGCTGTGGGGCGTGGCGCCGTCGCTGCTGAACTCGGTCGGGCTGAGAAGCCTGTTCGCACCTTGGCTCGGCAAGGAGGAATATGCGCTGACCGCGCTCAGCCTGATCTCGGTGTGGCAGTTCGTCGGCATCCCGATGATGCTGATCTATGCGGCGCTGCTGTCCATTCCCGACGAGGTGATCGAAGCCGCCGAGATGGACGGCATCACCGGGATTTCGCAGTTCTGGAAGATCAAGCTGCCGCTGATCCTGCCGTCGATCGGCATCATCTCGATCCTCACTTTCGTCGGCAATTTCAATGCCTTCGACCTGATCTACACCGCGCAGGGGGCGCTTGCCGGCCCCAACTTCTCCACCGACATCCTCGGCACCTTCCTGTACCGTGCCTTCTTCGGCTTCCAGCTGCAGCTCGGCGATCCAAACATGGGCGCGGCGATCGCCACCATGATGTTCCTCATCATCCTCGCCGGCGTCGCCGTCTATCTGTTCGCCATCCAGACGCGGCTGCGGCGGTATCAGTTTTGAGGATTTGAGATGCTGGTCTTTCGCACCCCCCTCTGTCCTGCCGGACATCTCCCCCGCAAGGGGGGAGATTGGCCGGCCGCTTTGGTTTCGCCAATTGCAGACGTTGAAGGAAATGCGGCTTCGATGAAGCTGCCCATCTCCCCCCTTGCGGGGGAGATGTCCGGCAGGACAGAGGGGAGTGCGAAAGAATGCAGCTCTGGCGCTGAAACCTCCCGAGGCCGGGTATGAGCCGCGCCGCCCATTCCCCCGCCCGCTCGGCCGCCGCCCATGCGGTGCTGATCGCCTACACGGCGATCGCGCTGTTCCCGGTGCTGCTGATCGTCATCAACTCGCTCAAGTCGCGCAACGCCATCTTCCGCTCGCCGCTGGCCCTGCCGACGCCCGAGACCTTCGATCCGGTCGGCTACACCACCGTCATGGCGCAGGGCGATTTCCTGCTCTACTTCCAGAACAGCCTGATCGTCACGGTCGGCTCGCTGTTCTTCGTCATCCTGTTCGGCGCCATGGCGGCCTTCGCGCTGTCGGAATACCGCTTTCGCGGCAACACGCTGACCGGTCTTTATCTCGCGCTGGGCATCATGATCCCTATCCGGCTGGGCACCGTCGCCATCCTGCAGATGATGGTGGCGAGCGGACTGGTCAACACGCTGACGGCGCTGATCCTCGTCTACACCGCGCAGGGCCTGCCGCTCTGCATCTTCATCCTGTCGGAGTTCATGAAGACCGTCTCCGACGATCTGAAGAACGCCGGTCGCATCGACGGGCTGTCGGAATACCGCATCTTCTTCCGGCTGGTGCTGCCGCTGGTGCGCCCGGCCATGGCCA
Organism: Kumtagia sp.; assembly: GCF_059502445.1. NCBI lineage: Bacteria > Pseudomonadati > Pseudomonadota > Alphaproteobacteria > Hyphomicrobiales > Phyllobacteriaceae > Kumtagia > Kumtagia sp. Next base: position 14,070 of record NZ_JCACER010000019.1, on the reverse strand, counting down.
CAGTCGCAGTGTTCACCATGATCCCGATCTGGAACGATCTGTGGTTCCCGCTGATCCTGGCGCCGTCGGAAGGCACCAAGACGGTGACGCTCGGCGCGCAGATATTCATCGGTCAGTTCGTCACCAACTGGAACGCGGTGCTGGCGGCGCTGTCGCTCGCCATCCTGCCGGTGCTGGTCCTTTACCTCATCTTCTCGCGGCAGCTCATCCGCGGCATCACCTCGGGAGCGGTGAAGTGAACGCCGGCTGCAACCGCGCACATCTGAAGGAACGCTTGTGGGCTCTCTAAAAATCGAGAACGTGAAAAAATCCTTCGGCAAGGTCGACGTGCTGAAAGGCATCGACCTGGAGGTGCAGGATGGCGAGTTCGTCGTCTTTGTCGGGCCGTCGGGCTGCGGGAAGTCGACGCTGCTGCGCGTGATCGCCGGGCTGGAGGATGCGACCTCCGGAAAGGTGCTGATCGACGGCGTCAACGTCGTCAACACGCCGCCGGCCAAGCGTGGCATCGCCATGGTGTTCCAGACCTACGCGCTCTATCCGCACCTCACCGTGCGCGACAATATGGGGCTGGGGCTCAAGCAGGCAGGCACGCCGACGGCCGAGATCGACAAGCGCATCGGCATCGCCTCCGCCATGCTGTCGCTCGAACCCTATCTGCAGCGCCGGCCGGCCGAGCTCTCGGGCGGCCAGCGCCAGCGCGTTGCCATCGGCCGCGCCGTGGTGCGCGAGCCGAAGCTTTTTCTCTTCGACGAGCCGCTGTCCAATCTCGACGCGGCGCTGCGCGTCAACACGCGCCTCGAGATTGCGCAACTGCACCGCCGGCTGAAGGCGACGATGATCTACGTCACCCACGACCAGGTCGAGGCGATGACGCTCGCCGACAAGATCGTGGTGCTCAACGCCGGCAGGATCGAGCAGGTCGGCGCGCCGATGGAGCTCTACAACAGCCCCGCCAACGAGTTCGTCGCCGGCTTCATCGGCTCGCCGAAGATGAACCTCGTCGATGGCGCGCGTCTCGGCGACGGCGGAGCCAAGACCGTCGGCGTGCGGCCCGAGCACCTGTCGGTCAGCGCCTCCTCCGGCGAGTGGAAGGGTACGGTGGTGCATGCCGAGCATCTCGGCGCCGACACCAACCTCTATCTCGACTGCGAGAAGGCCGGGCTGATCACCGTACGCATTTTTGGCGTCTACAACGCCGAGCCGGGCGCGACGATCTACGCCACGCCGCAGCCGGGCAAGATCTTCCGCTTCGACGCGGAAGGAAGGGCGATCAGGTAGCGCGCAGCCGTCTCGCACCCTGACTGCGGAAGTAGCCCCCTCTCCGTCTCGCCCTTCGGGCTCGCCACCTCTCCCCGCTTCGCGGGGCGAGGAACCGCTGCCGCGATGCCGGCGCTTCTCCAGCTTGGGTTCCTCGCCCCCACGCAGTGGGGGAGAGGTGGCGAGCCCGAAGGGCGAGACGGAGAGGGGGACTTGCAACCGACTCAAAGCGAAGTTCAAGCTCCCGGACAGTGCCGCCACCTCATCCCTTCCTGTTGAGCGCCTTGCCCGCCTTGAAAAAATCCTTCCAGGGATCGGCCGCCTTCAGCCGCTCGGCCAACGCATCGTTGCCGATGGCGAAGTGGTCGGGAGTCAGGTCGTCGAGCATGTTCCAGGGCACCGGCATCGACATCGTGGCGCCCGGCTTGCCGCGCGCGGAGTAGGGCGCCACCGTGGTCGAGCCCTTGCCGTTACGCAGGTAGTCGATGAAGATCCGCCCCGCACGCGCCTTCTTCGACAGCGTCGCGGTGTAGCGGTCCGGCTCCAGCTCGGCCATGGCCTGGGCGAAATCGTGGGCAAAACCCTTGACCGCAGCCCAGTCGGCCTTGGGCTTCAGCGGCACCACGACGTGAAAACCCTTGCCGCCGGAGGTCTTCAGGAAAGAGGGCAGCTCCAGATCGTCGAGCCGCGCCCTGACCGAGCGGGTGGCGTGGCGGACCGCCTCGACGTCCAGCCCCTCGTCGGGATCGAGGTCGAAGACGATCTGGTCGGGGGTCTCGATCGCCGCGATGGTGGAGCCCCAGATGTGGACCTCGATCACGCCGAGCTGCACCAGCGCCGCCAGCCCGTCGAAGTCGCTGATATAGAGCAGTTCCTCGCCGTCCTCCGGGTCCTGCATGGTCCGTATGGCCTCGTGCATGCCCTTTGAGGCGTGCTTCTGGAAGAAGCGCTGGCCTTCGACCCCGTCCGGCGCGCGCACCAGGCTGAGCGGCCTGTCGACCACGAACTGAAGCATGCGCGGCCACACGGTCTCGTAATAATCGAGAAGGTCCTGCTTGCTCACGCCGGCCTTCGGCCACAGCAGCTTGTCGGGATTGCTCAGCGTCACCGCGGTCCTCGCATGGCTTGCCGCCTTTCGCGCCTTTGTCGTCGCCGAAGCCGGCGGCGCCTTGCCCTTGACGGGCTTCTCCGCCACCACCTCCTCGGCCGGCTTGTCCTCGCGCAGGCCCTGGAAGGAAGAATGGCGTATGATGCCGTCCGCCGTCCAGCTGCGGAATTCGATCTCGGCCACCAGCTCCGGCTTCAGCCAGATCGCGCCCTTCTGGCCGGGCGGCGTCTTGTCGAACGGCGACGACTTCGCCTTCAGCCGGTCCATCTTCTTCTTGAGCTCGTCGCCCGCCCGGTTGGAGAAGCCGGTGCCGACCCGGCCGGCATAGCGCAGCGTGCCCTTGTCGTTGTAGCCGAGCAGCAGCGAGCGTACGCCGCGCCCTGTGGCTGTGGAAGGCACGTAGCCGACGATAACGAATTCCTGCCGGTTGGTGCATTTCGACTTGATCCAGTCGAGGCCCCGGCCGCTGCCGTAGTGCGAGTCGGCGCGCTTGGAGACGACGCCCTCCAGCCCCATGCGGCAGGCATGCCTCAGCATGGTCTCGCCGGGCTCGGCGAAATGCTCGCTGTAGCGCAGCGCGCCTTCGCCTTCTCCCACCAGCGCGGCAAGCCGGTCCTTGCGCTCGACCAGCGGCTCGGCGCGCAGGTCGCGGCCGTCGAGATAGAGCAGGTCGAACACGTAGTAGATCATGCTCGCGGTGCGGTTCTCGGACAGCGCCTGCTGCAGCGCCGAGAAGGAGGCGACGCCGTTGTCGGCAAGCACCACCACCTCGCCGTCGATGACGGCGCTGTCGCAGTCGAGCCCGGCCAGCGCCTGCTCGATCGGCTTGCCGAATTTTTTCGTCCAATCGAGCCCCTTGCGTGTCAGCAGCGTGACCTTCCCCCCGTCGATACGGGCCTGGATGCGGTAGCCGTCGAACTTCACCTCGTGCAGCCATTCCGCGCCCGAGGGCGGCGCGGAGCGCAGGGTCGCCAGCAGCGGCGGGACGAAGTCCGGCATCTTGTCCGGCTTTTCCGTCCTGGCGCTCCTGGCCCGGCCATCCTTCCGTCTGGCGGCTGCCTTCGGCTGCCGCTCGGCGCGCGGCGGCTTGCCTTCCGCCACCTCCTCGATGGTACGCCCTGTTGCCACCGATTGCGGCGCGTCCTGCAAAATGTCCTCGCCGGGCCGGGCGTAGCGATCCTTCGATTTGATCAGCAGCCAGTTGTCCTTCTTCTCGCCCGGCCGCGGGCGCAGCCGCACGAGATGCCAGTCGCCGGCGAGCTTGTTGCCTTTCAGCTTGAAATCGATGTGGCCCTTCTTCATGCCCTTGGCGGGATCGCCCTCGGGTTCCCATTCGCCCTCGTCCCAGACGATCACCGCGCCGGCGCCGTACTGCCCGGCGGGGATGACGCCCTCGAAGCTGCCATAGTCGAGCGGATGGTCCTCGACATGGACGGCGAGCCGCTTCTCCGACGGGTCGAGGCTCGGGCCGCGCGTCACCGCCCAGCTCCACAGCACGCCCTCATGCTCCAGCCTGAGGTCGTAGTGCAGGCGGCGCGCATCGTGCTTGTGGATCACGAACTTGCCGCCGGCCTTTTTCGCCTTGCGGCGCGCCTCGCCGCCCGACGGCTCGCTGGTGATGCGGAAGTCACGCTTGGCGCGGTAGGTGGTGAGCGGGTCGGGTGCGGTCGCCATGACTTACGCCCTCTTGCGGCGAGCGGTCTGCGAGCGCGTCTTGCCCTTGGCGGAAGCCGGGCGTTTTGCAGGCTTCCTGACGGGAGGCTTTGCCTTGTCCTTCTCTTCCTTTCCGCTGTCGTCGGAGAGGCTCTTCTTCAGTGCATCGAACAAATTGACCACGTTGGACGGCTTTTGCGCGGGTTTTGCCCTGGGCGCCTTGCGGCCTGCCTGCTTCGACTTGATGAGCTCCAGCAGGGCGTTCTCGTAGCGGTCCTCGAAGGTATCCGGGTCGAACTTGCCTTTCCGGCGTTCGATCACCCGCTCGGCAAGCTCCACCATCTCCTCGTCCAGCTTCATCTTTTCCGTGCCGTCAGCCACATCCTCGGCCTGCCGTACCGTCGTGTCGTAGCGCAACGTGGTGAGCAGCATGCCCTTGCCGAACGGCTCGATCAGGGCCGGCCGCTCGCGGCGAAAGAGAACGATGCGCGCCAGCCCGGCCATCTTCTTCTTGACCAGCGCCTCGCGGATCACCGTGAAGGCCTCTTCCGAGACCTTGTCGGCCGGCGCCACGTAGTAGGGTGTGTCGAGATAGATCTGCTCGATGTCGTGCCTGGCCACGAACCCTTCGAGGTTCAGCGTATGCGAGGACTCGATCTGCACCGCCTCGATGTCCTCCTCCTCGATCAGCAGGTACTCGTCTTGGCCGGTCTCGTAACCCTTCACTTCGTCCTTCTCGGAGAGCGGTTTTCCCGTGTCGGCGTCGACATACTGGCGGCGCACCGTGTTGCCGGTGGCGCGGTTGAGGATGCGGAAGGACACCTTCTCGCTGTGGGTCACCACATTGGAAAGCTCGACCGCGCAGGTCACCAGCGACAGCTTGAGATAGCCCCTCCAGGCTGGCCGCGGCGCCATCAGGCGGTGCCCCGCCGGCCGGGCGGCGGATCGGGCAGCACGAAGGCTTCGGCCGCCTCGAGATCCTCCTGGGAGACGTAGATCGCTTCGCGCCCGGCCAGGCGGGCCAGCATGTCGGGAGAGAAGGTTCCGTCGGCTATCGCCTGTTCGAGAGCCATTCTCGCCTCGCGCTCCGCCCTGACGAGCGCGGAAAGCGCGAGGATAAGCCTGTCGCGATGATCCATCATGTCTGTCGACCGTCCGAAGTCTTTTGAAGCGTGTTCTGTTGCCGCCGGCGCGGCTGGAGTGGGTCGGGCGCACAACGCGCGAGGCTTGCCGCGGTTCCCGCGGCATGGCATTTCCGCCGGCGTGTGCGACGAGGGCGAGATGGCTGACATACTGGATATCCGGGAAATGCCGCGGCACAGCGTGCTGGCGCTGAACAATGCGCATGCCGAAGAACTGTCCTGGCTGGAGCCGGCCGATCTCGACCACCTGCTCGCCCAGGCTTTTTACGCGCGTGGCGCCGGCGACAGCGATGCCTTCCTGATCGCCTTCGACCAGGGTGCCGGCTACCAGAGCCCGAACTTCCGCTGGTTCCAGGCCCGCTATCCCCGCTTCGTGTATGTCGACCGCGTCGTCGTGGCGGCGGCGGCACGCGGACGGGGGCTGGCGCGGGCGCTGTACGAAGATCTGTTCGGCAAGGCGGCCGCCGCCGGGCACACCATCATCACCTGCGAGGTCAATGCCGAGCCGCCCAACCCGGGGTCGGACGCCTTCCACGCGGCGCTCGGCTTTGCCGTGGTCGGCAGTGCCGCGATCCATGAGGGCAAGAAGAGTGTCCGCTATTTCGTCCGCGACCTGTGAACGGAATCGGAAACGGGATGTTAACGATCCGGGAGCCTTATGGAGTGGTTAAGACAACGGGAACGATTCCCGGTCGCGGCGGTTCTTCCGGCATGATGATTTCGGCTACATTCGGCGGCAAGTCCGGCAGATGGGTTGCAGGCGTGTTCGCACTCTGCGTCTCCGCTGCCGTGGTGCCCGCAAGCAGTGCCGCTCCCACCGGGAGCAACGAGGCTGTTCGCGTAGCCTTGCAGGAGCGATCGGCGGCGGAGAGTCGCGAGGCCACCCGGGGCATGCTCGCCGAGGAGCCCGCGCGCCGCTTCGACGATGCGCCGGATGGTGTCGACCCGATGGTGACTGGCCCCGTCAGCGCGGCCTTCAAGCAACGTCAGGAAGTTGCCCGCTGCGACGACGCCGTGTGGCCGAACGTGCCTGCTTCCTGCTACCCGGACTGACGGCCAGCCGGCCCCTGCATCGGCGGCGCTTTACACCAATCCACGTTTCTCCAGCATGGCATCGGGCGTCGGCATCTTGCCGCGGAATGCCATGTAGAGTTCTTCCGGATCCTTCGAGCCGCCGGCGGCGTAGATGTGCCTGCGCAGTTTTTCGGCGAGAGCCGGGTCGAACGCGTCGCCGGTTTCCTTGAACGCGGCGAAGGCGTCGGCATCCAGCACTTCCGACCACAGATATGAGTAGTAACCGGCCGAATAGCCGTCGCCGGCGAAGACGTGTTGGAAATGCGGCGTGCGGTGGCGCATGGCGATGGCGTCGGGCATGCCGAGCTTGTCGAGCGTCGCGGCCTCGAAGGCAATCGGGTCGGCGGGCGCGTCGGCGTGGGCGTGAAAGGCCATGTCGACCAGCGCAGAAGCGGTGAACTCCACCGTGGCGAAGCCCATGCCGAAGGTTCTGGCGGCCAGCATCTTGTCGAGCAGCGCCTTCGGCATCGGCTCGCCGGTCTTGTGGTGCAGCGCGTGCTTTTCCAGCACCTGCGGCTCGGTCAGCCAGTGCTCGTAGAGTTGCGAGGGCAGCTCGACGAAGTCGCGGCTCACCGACGTCCCGGACACCGACGGCCAGGTGACCTCGGTCAGCATGCCGTGCAGCGCATGGCCGAACTCGTGGAACAGCGTCTTCGCTTCGTCGAGCGACAGCAGCGCCGGCTCGCCCTCCGGCGCCTTGGCGAAGTTCATGATGTTGTAGATGACCGGGAAGGAGCCGTCGCCCAGCCGGTAGCCGGACTGCAGCGAGCTCATCCAGGCACCCGAGCGTTTCGACGGCCGGGCGAAATAATCCGCCAGGAACAGGCCAAGGTCGCTGCCGTCGCGGCGCCTGACCTGGAAGACGCGCACGTCCGGATGCCAGGCCGGGATGCCGCGCTGTTCGACGAAGGAGAGGCCGAACAGCCGATTCGCCACGTCGAAGCAGGCGTCGATGACGCGCTCGAGCTGCAGGTAAGGCTTCAGCTCCGCCTCGTCGAAGGCGAATTTTTCCGCCCGCAGCTTCTCCTGGTAGTAGCGCCAGTCCCATCCGGCGATGGTTTCGTTGCTGCCGGCCGCCGCCGCGAGCCGCTGCAATTCCGCCTGGTCGGCGGCCGCCTTGTCGCGCGCCTTCAGCCAAACGGGGTCGAGCAGACCGTGGACGTTGTCCGGCGTCTTCGCCATGGTGTCATCGAGCTTCAACGCTGCGTAGCTGCCGTAGCCGAGCAGCCTGGCCTTCTCGGCGCGCAGCGCCAGCATCTTCGCCACGATGCCGGTGTTGTCGGTCTTGCCGCCATTCTCGCCGCGGCGGATGAAGGCCTTCCAGGCCTGCTCGCGAAGGTCGCGGCGCGTCGAATAGCTGGTGAAGGGCTCGTAGATCGAGCGCGACAGCGTGACGGCATAAAGCCCCTTGCGGCCGCGCGCCTCCGCCGCCTGCGCCATGGCGTCGCGCAGGAAGGAAGGCAGGCCGTCGAGGTCGCCTTCCTCCAGGAACAACACCCAATCCTTCTCGTCGGCGAGCACGTTCTGACCGAATTTCGCGCCGAGGCCGGCCAGTTCCTCGTTGATGTCGGCTAGCCGCTTCTTGTCCGCGGCGCCGAGCTTCGCGCCGGCGCGGACGAAGTTCTTCCAGGTCTTCTCCAGCACGCGCAGCGTCTCGGGGTCGAGGCCGAGCGAGGCGCGGCGGGCGTAGAGGTCGTCGATGCGGGCGAACAGGCGCTCGTTCATCGAGATCGCCGAATAATGCCGCGCCATCTTCGGCGACATCTCGCGCTCCAGCGCCTGGATGGCGTCGTTGGTGTGGGCGCCGGCGCGGCACCAGAAAATCGACGAGACACGGTCGAGCGGATCGCCGGAGAGTTCCAGCGCCTTCAGCGTGTTGTCTATGCTCGGCGCGGCCGGATCGTCGGCGATCGCCTCGATCTCGGCCTCATGCGCCTTCAGCGCGGCGTCGAACACCGGCCCGAAATCGCCGTCATCGATGCGCGAGAAATCCGGTAGGCCGAGCGCGCCGGTCCACTGCGTCAGCGGATGGCTTTCGAGGTCGACGGCGGTATCGGTCATGAAGGGGTCTCCAGGGAAGGCGCTTCCGATGTAGGGCGGGCCGTCCGCGCACGCAACCGGGTTGACGGCAGACGTGCGATATACTAAGTCACCCAGATAATAAGGCTTACTTACAAAATGGCTGGCTCAATCGACCCCGACAGCGTCGGGTTCCTGCTCACCGACGCAACCCGGCTGATCCGCGCCGAGATGGACCGCAGGATCGCGGCCGCCGGGCTGGGGCTGAGCCCCGGCGACGCGCGTGCGCTTACGCATGCCGCACGCTGCGGACCAATCCGGCAGAACCTGCTTGCCGAACGCATGGGCGTCGAGGCGATGACGGTCAGCGCGGCCCTGGATCGGCTCGAGGGGCAGGGGCTGGTGGAGCGCCGCGCCGATCCGACCGATCGCCGCGCCAAGCTGGTCCACCTCACCGCGGCGGGCGAGGCCATGCTCGACGAGATCCGGCCGATCGGCGCCGACATTCGCGCCGACGTCGCAAAGGGCATCGCGCCCGCCGACTGGCAGCGATTCCTCGATACGCTCAAGCTGGTGCGCGCCAACCTTGCCGAAGCGCGCGACCAGCGCCGGGAGACCGACGCCGCATGAACGTGCAGAGCCGCATCGCCGCCGCGCCGGTCATGAGCGAGCGCCGCGTCAGCCTGCTCGGCGCGCTGCTGGTCGCCATCGGGCCCGTGTCGATGGCGCTCTACACGCCCGCCATGCCCGAGATCGTGCATGCCTTCGGCACCACCGAGGCGGCGGTGAAGCTGACGCTGTCGGTCTATTTCGCCGGCTTCGCGGTTGCACAGCTCGTCTGCGGCCCGCTGTCCGACGGCTTCGGCCGCAAGCCGGTGACGTTTGCCTTCATGGGCATCTATCTCGTCGCCTCGCTGCTGGCGCTCGCCGCGCCGACGGTGGAGCTGCTCATCATTGCCCGCCTGCTGCAGGGCGTCGGCGCGGCGGTCGGCTGGTCGATCGCGCGGGCAGTGGTGCGCGATCTGTTCACCAACGAGCGCTCGGCCCGCATCATGAACCTGATGGGCCTGATCCTCGCCGTCGGCCCGGCCTTCTCGCCGACGCTGGGTGGCATCACCATGGAGTTCGCCGGCTGGCATGCCGTTTTCGTGGTGATGTTCGTCGCGGCTGTCGTCATCATGATCGTCGTGCACTTCGCCATGGTCGAGACGGTTGAGCGCGACCTGTCGCGCATCCGGCCGCGCGCCCTGCTGGCGTCCTATCGCGAGGTTCTCACCACGCCGTATTTCGTATTGGCCAGCATCGTGCTCGCCGGCGCCGTCGGCGCGATCTACACGCAGGCGACGATCCTGCCCTTCATCCTGATGGAGCGGGTAGGCCTGTCGCCCAGCCAGTTCGGCGCCGGCATGCTGATGCAGTCGGGCTTCTACTTCGCCGGCTCGCTGGTGGTGCGCCCGCTGCTCGGCCGCTACGGCGCATTCACCCTGGTGCCGGTCGGGCTCGCCTTCGTCGCCATCGGGGCGGTCGCGCTCGCCGTCGCCCTGCGCGTCCAGGAGGCGAGCTTTCTCGGCGTCATGGGACCTGTGGCGTTCTCGGCCTTCGGCATCGCCTTCGTCATGCCGGCCATGGCGACGGCGACGCTGGCGCCGTTTCCCCACATCGCCGGCGCGGCATCCTCGATGAGCGGCTTCTTCCAGATGGGCGGCGGGCTTTTGGGCGGCCTGGTCTGCGCGGCGCTCGGCGAGCCGGTCTTCGCCATGGCCACCGTGATCCCGGCGATGGGCCTCATCGCCATCCTCGCCTGGGCCGCCTGGCGCCGCCTGCCGAAGCCTGCGGCGGCCGGGATCGTCCATCCGGCTCCGCCGCCGGAAGCCGGTCAGTAGCCGCCGCAGTCTTCCGCCACTACGGCCTGCTCGTTCTCAACGATGCTGCCGTTCCGGATGCGGAACAATTCCCGCATCAGAACGTCGTTAGCCTGAAAATCGTAGCAGGCGAGCACGGTTGTGGTTTCGCCGTCCGTCGCCTCGAGGCGATGGCGGATCGTCGCGCCGGCGACGGCCGTCTCCCATTCATCGAGCGCGGTGATGAACTCGGCCTTGGACTGCTCGACGCCGAGATCGGTGAGGCGGATGCGCGCATCGGGCGCGAGCAGCGCGTCCAGCCGGCTCCGGTCGGGAACGGCGAGCGCGGCATACCAGTCGTCGATCACGGATTGCTGCGCGATGGCAGCGGGGCAGCAGGTGCCGAGCAGCAAGGCGGTGATGGCGCCGGCGGCTCCGCCCCTCCGCACGGCCAGCTGCATCAGCCGATCTCGGGCCGCTCGAAATCGCCGGTCTGCCGGTTCATCACCCACAGCTCCCCGGTGGAGATGTCGAACCAGGCGCCGTACAGCTTCAGCCTGCCCTTGCCCTCGAGGATGTTGATGCAGGGGAACGTGCGCAGGTTGGCGATCGAATAGCGGATGGAGATGCGCTCCAGCGCGGTCTGCCGCTCGCCGGCGGTCAGTAGCGCGTTGCCCGAGACCGCGCTCGCCGAAGGGGCCAGCAGGCTCATCCACTTGCCGATGAAGTCGCCGGGCGACAGCGGCTCGCTGGCCGGCGCCAGCGCGGCGCGGATGCCGCCGCAGCGGCCGTGGCCGACGACGACGATGTTCTTCACCTTCAGCGCCTGCACGGCGAATTCCAGCGCCGCCGAGGTCGAGTGGAACTCACCGTCCGGCGTGTAGGGCGGCACCAGGTTGGCGACGTTGCGCACCACGAACAATTCGCCCGGCCCGGAATCGAAGATGACCTCGGGTGCCGCGCGCGAGTCGCAGCAGGCGATCACCATCGTCTCCGGTGCCTGGCCCTCGCGCGCCAGCGTGCGGAAACGGTCGCCCTCGGCGGCGTAGCGCCCCGTCATGAAGTTGCGATAACCGGCGAGCAGATGGTCGGGCAGATCGGTCATGGATTTCACCTAACGGCAATCGGCCCGTCGGATCAATGGCTATCGCTGCGGCGCAACAAGAAAGCCGGTCACGTCCAGATGGCGACCGGAATCCCGTGCTCGTCGCGGCCCGGCGGATCGGGAAACGGCGTTGCTTCGCCGCGCGCATGCCGGGCGGCGACCAGCAGCACCGCGGCGGCGTCGAGGACATCGTCCTCGCCGGCACCGCGCGGCGGCGCGGCATCGAGGAAGGCACGGTCGTAACCGTGCCGCGCCAGAAGCGCGCGGCGCTCCGCCATGCCGGCCGGGTTGACGCGGCCTTTGATCTTCTTCGGCAAGCTCATCGCCCGTCCGCCGTTCAGCCGCCAGAACGCCGCTTCCGGGTGCGATTCGATGACCCGGCCGCGCAATTCGGGGCGCGCCAGCAACAGCCGGTCGAGCTCGCGGATTTTCGAGAAGATACCGAAGGCCTGGATGGAGACGCCGCGGGGCGGGTCGGACGTGTCGCGCGCCACCGCGCTCGCCAGGCGGTGCGCCTCGTACCAGCGCTCGATGCCGGTAAAATCCTCGTCCGCCGCATAGACCGCGGCGCGCGACGGGATGGAGAAGACGCTGGACTGCCGCTCGCCGAGGAGTTTCCGGACGATCGTCTCAGGCCCACGGCCGCCGTGGCGAGTGATGGCCGGCAGGCCGATCGGCATGTCGACAGCCATCACTGCATCGTCAGGCAGGCCGTCGATCAATTCGGCGAAGGTCTTGCATATCCGCATCGCCGGCTCCGCTGCCGGCATCTTGACGACGGCGGTCCAGCCGGCCTTGCAGCCGTCGACGCCGGCGATCGCGACCGCCGCTTCCAGCGACATCAAACGGCTGCGAGGCGGTTCACGCCCGCCGGTCCCGTCCGGGATGCATGAGGTGGCGCAACTGCACCATAGCCATGGGATGCGACAGGCTCGCCGCGTCGGTCTCGATCTGCAACTCGTCGCCGCCGCGCTTGGCGGTGCGCGCCAGGATCTCGAACACCGATGCCGTGGTGCTCTGCAGCGCCTTGGCGATCGGCTGGTCGTCGAGCAGGCGGGCGAGCAGCACCGCCGCGGTGAGGTCGCCCAGCCCGTTCGGAGGCTTGTCGATCGCCCGGTGCTCGGCCAGCAGCGCCTCCGAGCGGGTGATCAGCAGATTGCCGATGCCGCCGGCCATCATGCCGGGTGTCGAGGTGACCAGCATGGTCGGCGGCCCGGCGTCCAGCGCGGCGGCCATGATCGAGCGCAGGTCGGGCAGCGCGCTGCCCGCTATCCACTCCAGCTCGAAGCGGTTCGGCGTGGCGATGTCAGCGATCGGCACCAGCAGGTCGCGCAGCGCCTCGGCGAGCTCCTGCGGCACATAGAGCCCGCCCTGATCGCCCATGACGGGGTCGCAGACATAGATCGCCCGCGGGTTGCGCGCCCGCACCGCGCCGACCAGCGAGGCCACCGCCTCGGCCTGGCGGGCATCGCCGAGATAGCCGGACAGCACGCCGGTCACCTCGCCCAGCCAGGGCGCCCGTTCCAAATCCTTCATCAATGCGGCAAACTGTTCCGCATCCGGTACGATCCTCGTCGCCCGGCCATGCCCGGGATGCCAGGGGAGGATGACGGTGGGAACCGCCCAGACCGGAAAGCCGAGCGTCTCCAGGGCGAACACCGCCGCACGGTTGCCGACCGAGCCGCGTGCGACATGGCTCGAGACGACGATGACGGCACGGGGGTTTTCGGTCGGGACGGCAGTCATCGGGTCAAAGGCTCCGCACGATATAGAAAGCGAGCGTTATCATCAGCACGATGGCGATGGCCAGACCGAGCATGCGGCCGATGCGCGTGCCCCAATATTCGATCGGATCGCTCTGCCGGTCGGCCGCTTGCGGGGTGGCCTGCTGTGCGAAGCCGCTGCTGTCGGCCTCGCGCCCGACACGATCCAGGATGCGCCGGGATTCCCGCTCGCGGCCCGCGTCGCCGTCGCTTGCCAATGTTCCATCCTCGGGCCGGTTCGCTGCAAGCGCTATCACAGGCGGCGGGCCACGTCCAAGGCCGTTCGCCGCTGGCCCATTCCTTTGCCCCGCGGTTGTGGTAAGTCTTTGCCGCCTGATGCCTTTTCGAGGGAGGGGACCGATGATTCTCGAAAACGCCGCCGCCGTTCCGAATGTCCGCCGCACGGCCGCGCTGCTGGTCGTCGCCATGCTGCTGCCGCTGCTGTCGGCCTGCGGCTACAACACCATCCCGACCGCCGAGGAGAAGGCCAAGGCGGCCTGGAGCGAGGTGCTCAACCAGTACCAGCGCCGCGCCGACCTCATCCCCAACCTGGTCGAGACGGTGAAGGGCTATGCCTCGCATGAGCGGGAGACGCTGGATGCGGTGGTCGAGGCACGCGCCAAGGCGACGCAGGTGACGGTGTCGCCGGAAGCGCTCAGCGATCCCGACGCGTTCCGGGCCTTCCAGGAAAACCAGGCGGGGCTCACCAGCGCGCTGTCGCGGCTGCTCGCCGTGGTGGAGAACTATCCCGACCTCAAGGCCAACCAGAATTTCCTCGGCCTGCAGGCGCAGCTCGAAGGCACCGAGAACCGCATCGCCGTGGCGCGGCGCGACTACATCGAGACGGTGCGCGAGTACAACACGACGCTGCGCACCTTCCCGTCGATCCTGTGGGCGACCTTCTGGTTCCGCGACAACAAGCCTTTCCAGAATTTTTCGGTCAGCGAGGACAAGATGGAAGCGCCGAAGGTGGATTTCGGCACCAATCAGGGCGGGTAAGGATATGTGCTGAGCCGACAATCTTTTCACACTCGGTCCATGCTCGCGCCCTTAGCACCCCCCTCTGTCCTGCCGGACATCTCCCCCGCAAGGGGGGAGATTGGCAGCT
>NZ_JCACER010000018.1:0-102334 GCF_059502445.1 Kumtagia sp. | reverse complement strand
ATTTCGATTCACCAACAACTTTCCCCGGACAGCCCTGCCACAAGGGGGAGGGGGACCTCGTGTCCGCCATGCCGCACGAAATCGTCGACAATTAGCGCCTGGCGGACATGCCAGCCAGTCCCCCTCCCCCTTGTGGGGAGGGGTTGGGGGTGGGGGTAAACTCAGATGCGATTGCCCTACCGGTAAGGGTGAGGGGCGGGATCGACGGTTCCAGTCCTGCGCTAACGCCGCCGCGCCGGGCCTGGCTTCGGGCGGTTGGCGAGGAAGGCGCGCACGCGGCTGCCCGGACCCGGCTTGCGGTCGACGGGCGGGCGCAGCACGAGGAAAGCCTCGAGGTCGACGGTCGGGCGCTCGCCGACCGCGTCGAAATGCTCCTCCAGCCAATCGCCGGCGGCGTTGCGGCCGAGGTCGCGCAGATATTCGAGGAAGGCCCATTCGGCGCTGACCTTCGAGGAGGCGGACAGTTCCCTGAACGCCTCGTCGGCGTCGATGCGGTGCAGGCGGATGTCGCGGTACTCATCCTTGGGCAGCCGCCCGGCGGCGATCAGTTCCTTGACGAAGGCGATCGCCCGGAATTCGCGCAGCAGCCCGGCGTTGAAGGTGATCTCGTCGATGCGGTTCTGGATCTCGTTGGCGCTGCGCGGCGTGCCCTCGCGCACGACAGGGTTGATCTGCACCAGCAGCACGTCCTCGGTCCTGTTGGCGTAGAAGAACGGGAAGATCGCCGGGTTGCCGCCATAGCCGCCGTCCCAGTAGGGCACGCCGTCGATCTCGACGGCGCGGAAGAGCTGCGGCAGGCAAGCCGAGGCCATCACCGCGTCGGCGGTGATCTCGTCGGGATTGAAGACGCGGATCTGGCCGGTCTCGACATTGGTGGCCGAGACGAAAACCTTCATCGCCCGGCAGGCGCGCACCCTGTCGAAATCGATCTCGGCCTCGACCACGTCGCGCAGCGGGTTGATGTCGAGCGGATTGACCAGATAGGGCGAAAAGGCCCGGCTCATCATGTCGTACCAGTAGTAGCCCGGCGAGTTCTCCACCGACCAGTTGCCGAGCAGCATGTCCCAGGGCGTCCGCTGGATCGGGCTGAAGCGGCCGTTGCGCGCCACCGCCTTCCAGAAGTCGTGCAGTTTTTCGCGCGCACCTTCCGGTCCGCCGCGCATCCAGCCGTCGACCAGCGCCACGGCGTTCATGGCGCCGGCGCTGGTGCCGGAGACGGCGTCGAAGGAGAGCCGGCCGTCCTCCAGGAGCCGATCGAGCACGCCCCAGCTGAAGGCGCCGTGCGAACCGCCGCCCTGCAGCGCGACGTTGATCGGCTTCTTCGCCGGGGTTTTGCCGTTGGCGGTCATGGCGCGTCCTTGTTCACGAGTTGGCGCGGCGGCGCGGAGCGTTTTTCCCCCCGTGAATGGCAGGGCAATCGCCTATGGAGTTACCCCCACCCCTAACCCCTCCCCTCAAGGGGGAGGGGGATCTTGCCGCAGTTGAGACAGCCATGAATCGATGACGATTTCGCTCGGCAATGGCGGCCGCAAAGTTCCCCTCCCCCTTGAGGGGAGGGGTTAGGGGTGGGGGTAACCCGCCGGCCGACGCTTCCAGAACTTCCATATGCGATTGCCCTGCCATGAAAGGAGAAGGGGCCTCACGCCGCCGTCCAGCCGCCGTCGACGGAGATATGCGTGCCGTTGACCTGCGCGGCCGCCGGCGAGCACAGGAACGACACGGTTGCGGCGATCTGCTCGACCGTGACGAACTCCTTGGTCGGCTGCTTGTCGAGCATGACCTCGCGGATGACGGTCTCGCGGTCCATGTTGTGCGCCTTCATCTGGTCGGGGATCTGCGCCTCGACCAGGGGGGTCAGCACATAGCCGGGACACACCGCGTTGCAGGTGATGCCGTCGCGCGCCACCTCCAGCGCGATGGTCTTGGTCAGGCCCATGATGCCGTGCTTGGCCGACACATAGGCCGACTTGAACGGCGAGGCGACCAGGCCGTGCGCCGAGGCGATGTTGACGATGCGGCCGTAGCCGGCCTTCTTCATCAGCGGGATCGCCGCGGCCGCGGTGTGGAAGGCCGACGACAGGTTGATGGCGATGATCTGGTCCCATTTGGCGATCGGGAACTCCTCGACCGGCGCCACATGCTGGACGCCGGCATTGTTGACGAGGATGTCGACCGTGCCGAACGCCTCGGCCGCCTGCGCCACCAGCGCCCGGCACTGGTCGGGCTTCGACATGTCGGCCTGCACGTAGATCGCCTTGACGCCGTGCTCCCTGGCGAGGCCGTCGGCGATGGCGCGGTCCCCGGGGCTGTCGCTGAAGGAGTTCAGCACCAGGTTGCAGCCCTCGGCGGCGAACTGTCTTGCGATGGCGAGGCCGATGCCGGAGGTCGAGCCGGTGACGACGGCGGTCCGGGGAGAGGTCTGGGCGGCAGGCATGGAAGCGGTCCTTCTGTCCGGGATACTGCACTGCAACACATATTGCGCCGCACAAAAATTGCCAGTGCGGCGTGCTGCGCCATCTGCTTGCCCGGCGGTCAAGGGTGCAACGGTTAGGATCGCCCGACGTTCTGGGCCAGCGGGTTCCACGCCTAGCCTGAAGACGCTATGACATCATGACACGCCAACGCGCCGTCATCCACGAGGAGGAAAGCCGCCGGTGACCGAGCGAACGTCGTCCCTGGCGCCCATGGGCTATCCGGTCTTCCGTGGCGTGTGGGCGGCGAGCCTGGCCTCCAATCTCGGTGGCCTCATCCAGGCGGTCGGCGCGGCCTGGCTGATGACCTCCATCTCCGGCTCGGCCGACATGGTGGCGCTGGTGCAGGCCTCGACCTCGCTGCCGATCATGATCTTCTCGCTGGCGTCGGGCGCCATCGCCGACAATTTCGACCGGCGTCGGGTGATGCTGATCGGGCAGGTGTTCATGCTGGTCGTGTCGCTGGGGCTGGCGGCGTGCACCTATGCCGGGGTGATCACGCCGTGGCTGCTGCTCGGCTTCACCTTCCTGATCGGCTGCGGCACGGCGCTCTACAACCCGTCCTGGCAGGCCTCCGTCGGCGAGATGGTGCCGCGCAGCGTGCTGCCGTCGGCGGTGGCGCTCAACAGCGTCAACTTCAACCTGTCGCGCAGCGTCGGGCCGGCGATCGGCGGCATCATCGTGGCGAGCTTCGGCGCCGCCGCCGCCTTCGCCGTCAATGCCGTCAGCTATCTGCCGCTGCTCTTCGCCATCGGCCGCTGGAAGCCGGCGGTCGCGGTGTCGACGCTGCCGCCCGAGACGCTCGGCTCGGCGATGACGGCGGGGCTGCGCTACGTCGCCATGTCGCCGCATATCGAAAAGGTGCTGCTGCGCGGCTTCGCCTTCGGCTTCACGGCGATCGTAGTGCTGTCGCTGCTGCCGCTCGCCTCGCGCGACCTGCCCGGCGGCGGGCCGCTGCTCTACGGCCTGATGCTCGGCTGCTACGGCATCGGCGCCATCGGCGGCGCCTTCCTCGGCGGCCGGGCGCGCGAAAGATGGTCGAACGAGACGGTGGCGCGCGCCGCCTTCATCGGCTTCGCCGTCTGCGCGGCCACCGTCGCGCTCAGCCCCAACGCCTGGATTGCGGGTCTCGGCATGGCGATCGGCGGCGTCTGCTGGGTGCTGGCGCTCGCCATGTTCAACGTCACGGTGCAATTGTCGACGCCGCGCTGGGTGCTCGGGCGGGCGCTGGCGCTCTACCAGACCGCCACCTTCGGCGGCATGGCGCTGGGAAGCTGGATATGGGGCGTGGTCGCCGACCGCTACGGCATCGACGCGGCGCTGCTGTCGGCCGCCGTGCTGATGCTGGGCGGCGCGGCGATCGGGCTTTGGCTGGCGCTGCCGGCCAAAACGCCGGACAATCTCGACCCGCTCGGCCGCTGGCAGATGCCGCATGTCGCGCTCGACCTGCGCGGCCGCAGCGGCCCGGTGGCGGTGCTGATCGAATACATCATCCGCGAGGAGGACACGCGCGCCTTCCTCGAAGCCATGCATGAGCGCCGCCGCATCCGCCGGCGCGACGGCGCCCGCCAGTGGGAGCTGCTGCGTGACACCGAGAAGCCGGAGGTGTGGATCGAATCCTACCATGTGCCGACCTGGACCGATTACGTCCGCCACAACCAGCGGCGCACCCAGGCCGACGCTGGCGTCGCCGACCGCATCCAGGCGCTGCACAGCGGCACGGAGCCGCCGAGGGTGCACCGGATGGTGGTGCGTCCGACCGACTGGACGGAGCCCGGCCTGCAGACCCGGACGCCTGTGGATCTGGGATAAAGGCGAGGTGCGGCTTCACCGCCGGACGCCGGTCCGGCGCAGCACCATGAGCGCCACGTCGATGAAGGCGCGCAGCTTCGGCTGCGTCTGGGCGCGGCTGGGAAAATACAGGAACAGGCCGGGAGACGTCGGCGAAAACGGCTCGAGCACCCGGACCAGGCGGCCGTCGCGCAGCTCGGCTTTTGCGCCTTCGCGGCCCTCGCCCTGGCCGGCGCATGGCCGCTTGCCCCGGCCGCCGGCGCAGCCGCGCTCCTGAAGGGACCGGTGGAGGCGCGCGTGCTGTCCGTTCTCGACGGCGACACCTTCCTGGCCGAGGCGCATGTCTGGCCGGGGCAGTATGTCGTCGTCAATGTCCGGGTGCGCGGCATCGATGCGCCGGAGATGAAGAGCCGCTGCGCCGCCGAGCGGCAGGCCGCTGAAGCGGCGCGGGACCTGCTGTCGGGCCTGCTCGCCCCGGGAACCGTATCGATCTCCAACATCGGCAGCGCCAAATATTACGGCCGGGTGCTGGCCGACGTGGTCACCGGAGACGGCAAGGTCGTCGCCCGCATGCTGCTCGACCGCGGCGCCGTCCGGCCCTATCGCGGCGGCAAGCGGGGCGGCTGGTGCGGATAGGACAAGCCGCGCTTCGCCGACATCCCTACAGCACGTCGCCTGAAAGGGACTCATGCGACGTGCCGTGGGCCTCGATTGCGCGCATATCTTTGCTTCCAAACCGCTGCACTCCTCGGGAGGCATTGCGATAGCGGGCTAGTCCCGGCGCGGCGCGGGAAGCATGGAAGGGGTCATCCGCCGTTCCATTGCGAGCGCATCAACTCGTACCAGACTTCGCCGTGCTCGCTGCCCGGAATGGGATCGGGCCAGTCGACGAAAACCGTGCGCGCGTAGTTCATGCCGATCTTTTCCATCACGCGGCGCGACGCGTGGTTCGCCGCCATCGTGGTCGCGACGATCTTGTCGTAGCCACCCGTTCCGAATCCCCAGTCGACGAGGGCCGAGGCCCCTTCCGAGGCCAACCCCTGCCCCCACGCCGCCCGGCGTAGGCGATAGCCGAGTTCGGCCAGTGTCGCGCTCTCCGGCCACAGGCAGAACCACCCGACGAACGCGCCGTCGGTCGTATGACGCGCCGTCCAGACGTGAGGCTCCGTTCCCCTCGGCCTGAGGAACGTCGCGTTCGGCTCGCCCCGCTCGGGGTCGACGGCATGTCCGCCGTTGAGAAAGCGCATGACCTCCGGGTCGAGCTCGAGATCGATGAAGTCGGCGCGGTCGCTCGGGCGGCAGGGACTGAGCGTCAGGTGCGTCGTCTGCAAAACGGTCACGTGCGAATATCCATCCATCGACCTAGAAAGGTGCCGCCGTCGAGCCGCGCCGGCCCGCCCCAAAAGAAAAGGACCGCTGCCTCCATAAGACAACGGTCCTTCCGTGGCTTTCGTCCAGCGCGGCCGTCAGCGGCGATCCATCAGGATTGCCAGCCGCACGTAATCGCGCTTCAGCGGGAAGGCTGCTCCCCGAAAAGGCGATCCGCCGAGACCTGACGCTGGGAAACGAAATCACTCGACATCGGATCACCTCCTTTCGATTGGTTGAACACGGCCTTATGATGGGGGCTCGCGACGGGTTTGACAAGGGCATCCGGTCGAGCCGGTTCGAATGTGGGTGGCAAATTTTCGCCGCCATCGTTCCCGCCGGCCCCGATGCTGCCCGATCCGGGGGGGACGCATGGACACAGGCAAGAGGGCCGTCCGCATCGTTCGCACCGTCATCGAGACGCTGAAGCCGGCGTTCGCGGTCAGGCTGTGGACCGGGGAGCGGATCGGCCCGGCGGCCGGGCCGGTTCTGGTCCTCAACGACAAGGACATCGTCTGGCGGGCGCTGCGCCGGCCCAACCTGTCGACGCTGATCGAGATGTGGGTGTCCAAGGCGGTCGACGTCGAGGGCGGCACGCTGTTCGACCTGTTCGAGCGGCGGGCAGAAGGCAAGTTGCGGGCGAAGCTCAAAACGCTGCCCAAGCTGCAGCTGCTGCGCGACCTGCCGGCCGTGCTCATCTCCGGAAGGCCGCGGGCGGGCCCGGCCGACCTCGCCGGCCGCGACCCGTTCGCCAGCGGCTCGAATGCCGAGGCGATACGCCACCACTACGACATCTCCAACGCCTTCTACCGGCTCTTCCTCGACGAGCGCATGGTCTACAGCTGCGGCTATTTCACCGATTTCGCCAATGGCATCGACCAGGCGCAGACGGACAAGCTGGAGCATATCTGCCGCAAGCTCCGGCTGAAGCCCGGCGAGCGCCTGCTCGACATCGGCTGCGGTTGGGGCGCCATGCTGATCTACGCCGCCAAGCACTACGGGGTGACCGGGCATGGCGTGTCGCTGTCGGAGCGGCAGACCGAGCTGGCGCGCGAGCGCATCCGCGCCGAAGGCCTGGAGGACCGCATCACCATCGAGATCAAGTCCTATGCCGACCTCGACGGAAGCTTCGACAAGATCTGCTCGATCGGCATGTTCGAGCATCTCGGCATCGCCAACCACGCGGCCTATTTCTCGGCGGTCCGGCGCTTGCTGAAGCCCGACGGCATCTACCTGCACCACGCGATCACCCGCCGCTCGAAGGGCACGATGCGCAGGACGCTGCGCAAGGGCGCCGAATACCGGGCGCTGATCAAATACATCTTCCCCGGCGGCGAGCTCGACACGATCGGCATGACGCTCTCCGGGCTCGAGACGCACGGCTTCCTCGTCTACGACGCGGAGAACCTGCGCGAACACTATGCCCGCACCTGCCGCCTGTGGGCCGAGCGGCTGCGGGACCGGTTCGAGCAGGCGATCGCCGAAGTCGGCGAGCCCCGGGCGCGGCTATGGCTGCTCTATCTGACCGGCTGCTCGATCACCTTCCAGCGCGGCTCGACCCAGATCTTCCAGACGGTCGCCGTCAGGCGCGGCAAGGGCCTGAGCATCCTGCCGCCGACGCGTGCCGACCTCTATCGGTAGCGACGCCTACAGGAAGCGCATCGGCGCGCCGGTCTCGATGCGGGCCGGCTGGTCGACGGTGCAGTAGATGCCGAGATTGTGGCCGTTGTGGCGGACCAGGTTGCGCAGGATGTTCGGATCGTTGTCGAAGCCGTCCTGGGCGATGATGGTGAAGCCGCAGCGGCGGCAGGGCTCCGCCACCGTGAGCTGCAGATCGCCGAGCGCGAGCCGCCGGCCGATCCATTCGGTTTCCGGAAACGACCCGTCGACCTCGGGCATGTCGACGACGATGTTCGGCCGGAAGCGGCGCTGGTCGGGATCGCCGGCCGGATGCAGCGCCTTCAGCCGCGCCAGCGAGGCGGTGGTGATGAGATGGATGGGCGATTTGCTGTAGCGCGCTTCCGTCAGCGGACCGGAGTAGCCGGCGTGCCGATGGAACGGACGGACCGACGCGGCGAAGCCGAGAAAGTCCGAGACGGCGCGGTCGCAGGGTTCGCCCGGCGCCGGCAGCCAGTCGCTTCCCGGCACCGCGACCTCCAGGCGCCCCTCGGCCGACAGCCGCGCCTTGATGCGCGGCACCGGATGCCATCGGCTGGCGCCATCCGGCCGGGCGATCTCGCCGCTCTCCGCATCGACCAGACCGAACAGCCGGTCGCCGACGACGCCGTCCGTGTCCACCGACAGGCTCGACATGGGCTCGCCGCCCAGCGAGCTCGCCGGATAGCGCCAGAGACCGGAGACATGGCCGAGTTCGCTCATTTCCGATCTCTCACGATGTGAAGGCGGCACCCACTACTGCAAGTGCCGAGCGATCGCCAGCAACGCGGAAGCTTCCGGGCTGATAACCTCGATGTGGTTACGTTCAAAAAGTGTGGAGACTTCCTGGAAAGCCTCGTCGGATGGGCCTGGTCCTGCGGGTCCCTCGACTGCAAATGTCACGTGTTCGGGCAATTGCCTTCTTAGGCGATTGACTCGAAAGAGCCACTTATTGGCGTGATCAAAAATGTTCATCGGCTCCTTCTGCCCCAGGTAGATGGGCTTGAGGACAATTCTGTCTTCGCCGTCTTTGTCGCCGACGAATGGAAACCGTGCGGTATAGAGTCCGTCGCTGTAAACCTTGCTCCTGAACCGCGCGCTGATTTGCTGGTTGCTCAGCAGCTGGCGGACATGCCGCTCCAGCAGCCTCTCCTTGTATTCGACATCCGCGAAGGCACGCGCGACGTAGTGATCGAACAGTTGGTCAAGCAGCGCTGCTGGATCGAGGTGCATTGCATAGCGAACGTCGCTATAGCGTATGATGCCTTCGCGATCCTTGGTCAGCGTGGCGAATAGGTGTTCAGCGCTTTCGCCTGGCATGAGGCTGAGGCGCGACTGTCCGGTACGATCGTACCCTGCAAGTGCTCGCAGCCGCTGAAGTTCAGATCGGCAATCACCCAAAACCTGCCGGATCAGGCGAGCGTCCAACGCATCGAAAAATGCCGTCAGACGTCCTATCCGTCTCGTCTCGATGCGAAAATCCAAGTAGCCCATTTCTGGGGCCACCAGGACTACGCCGATGTTGGCGAACTCCTCCGTCTCCACATGCGGCTGGAAGCGGATAATTGCGTAGCGTACGGCCAACCTGTTCATCATCGAGACCACATCGCGGCAGTATCAAATCGCCTAAGGATTGCCAAAGCCGCCGACGGATCAAAGCCACTGTCGACGGTAAGTTGATCGTCAAGATAACTCCAGCGCTCGGGAAGCGCACCGCAAAAGTCGTTCCATCTCCCCAAACACCGATCGCATTGTTCCGACCAAATGTCCTGGAGGGAAGGCGTATCGATGACCTCGGTAAGGAAAGTACCGAAGAGATGCTGGGCCTCGAGCCCAGCAAGGCTCACCGATTGGTCGAAGGCGAGATTGTGGTCGATCACGAACGGGCAGCCGAGGGAGACTTCCCAAAGGATATTGGGATTGCCTCCGTGTTCGGACAAGGTCCGATCCCCATTCATGATCCACCAGTCAAAGACCGCGATCCGTCGCTTCATTGCGTCGGGTATTTTTCCTGCTTCCGTCGTCGTTATCTCGTTCACGTTAGGAATCGCTTTCGATCCGAACACTGGACCATGCCCGAGATCGGCCAGCAGGCCATGGCGTCCCAACTCGTAGAGACCGCGAGGCACGTTGAGTATCGAGAAATTCGGGATAGGCAGCCCGAACACTTCCGCCAGCGAACCCGCCAACCATTCCTTTGCAAGTGACGCAAAACCGGCGCCCTTGCCCTTCACGAAATAAAGCGCGCCGTCCTCCGTCTTGCAGATATAAGGCTGTGTGACGCCCTGCTCCGTGCGGCGAATGACCTCTATGATGTCGATTGCCGTCTACCCCTTCTTGTTCTGCCGGTTCGTCACAAGGTCGTCGACCACCGCCGGGTCGGCCAGCGTCGAGGTGTCGCCGAGCGCGCCGAAATCGTCCTCGGCGATCTTCCTGAGGATACGGCGCATGATCTTGCCGGAGCGGGTCTTCGGCAGGCCGGGCGCGAATTGCAGCTTGTCCGGCGAGGCGATGGCGCCGATCTCCTTGCGCACATGCGCGACCAGCTCCTTGCGCAGCTCGTCGGAACCCTGCTCGCCAGCCATCAGCGTCACGTAGCAGTAGATGCCCTGGCCCTTGATGTCGTGCGGATAGCCGACGACCGCCGCCTCCGACACTTTTGGATGGCTGACCAGCGCCGACTCGACCTCGGCCGTGCCCATGCGGTGGCCGGAGACGTTGATGACGTCGTCGACGCGCCCGGTGATCCAGTAGTAGCCGTCCTCGTCACGGCGGCAGCCGTCGCCGGTGAAATATTTGCCCTTGTAGGTGGAGAAATACGTCTGCACGAAGCGCTCGTGGTCGCCATAGACGGTGCGCATCTGCCCCGGCCACGAATCGACGATGCAGAGATTGCCGTCGGTGGCGCCCTCCAGCACCTTGCCTTCGTTGTCGACGAGCTGCGGCTGCACGCCGAAGAACGGCCGCGTCGCCGATCCGGCCTTGAGGTCGGTGGCGCCGGGCAGCGGCGTGATCAGGATGCCGCCGGTCTCGGTCTGCCACCAAGTGTCGACGATCGGCACGTTGCCGTCGCCGACGACGTTGAAATACCACTCCCAGGCCTCGGGATTGATCGGCTCGCCGACCGAGCCCAGCACGCGCAGGCTCTTGCGCGAGGTCTTCTTAACCGGCGCGTCGCCGGCACCCATCAGCGCGCGGATGGCGGTGGGGGCGGTGTAGAAGATGTTGACCTTGTGCTTGTCGACCACCTCCCAGAAGCGCGACACCGACGGATAGTTGGGCACGCCCTCGAACATCAGCGTGGTGGCGCCGTTGGCGAGCGGCCCGTAGAGGATGTAGCTGTGGCCGGTCACCCAGCCGACATCGGCCGTGCACCAGTAGATGTCGCCGTCATGGTAGTCGAAGACGTATTGGTGGGTCATCGAGGCGTAGACGAGATAGCCGCCCGAGCTGTGCAGCACGCCCTTCGGCTTGCCGGTCGAACCCGAGGTGTACAGGATGAACAGCGGGTCTTCCGCGTTCATCCGCTCCGGCTCGTTGTCGGCCGACACCGCCGCGGTCTCCTCGTGGTACCAGAGGTCGCGGCCGTCGGCCCAGCCGATCCTGCCGCCGGTGCGGCGCACCACCAGCACGTTCTTCACCATGACGTGATGCCGGGCGGCGATGTCGACCGCCTTGTCGGTGTTCTCCTTCAGCGGGATGGCCTTGCCGCCTCGCAGGCCCTCGTCGGCGGTGATCACGAAGGTCGATTCGGCGTCGACGATGCGTCCGGCCAGCGAATCCGGCGAGAAGCCGCCGAACACCACCGAGTGCACGGCGCCGACGCGGGTGCAGGCGAGCATCGCATAGGCCGCCTCGGGGATCATCGGCATGTAGATGGTGACGCGGTCGCCTCGTCTGACGCCGTGCTTCTTCAAGACGTTGGCCAGCCGGCAGACTTGCTCGTGCAGCTCGCGATAGGTGATCTTCCTGTCCTCGGCCGGGTCGTCGCCCTCCCAGATGATGGCCACCTGGTCGCCGCGCGTCGCCAGGTGCCGGTCGATGCAGTTGTGGGAGACGTTGAGCTCGCCGTCCTCGAACCACTTGATCGAGACGGGGGCGTCGAAGGTGGTGTTCTTCACCTTGCCGTAGGGCTTGAACCAGTCGATCCGCTTGCCGTGCTCGGCCCAGAACCGCTCGGGATCCGCGACGCTCTCGGCGTACCATTTCTGATAGGTCTCGTTGTCGATCAGCGCGCGCTCCCTCCAGGCGGGCTGCACCTTGTGGACATGGACCTCGGACATGGAATTCTCCTCCCTTGCGGTCGATATGGGCGTGCCCTGCCGCCACATTCCGGACCGGCGATGCGGTTTTCGGGCGGCATTTATTATCAATTCGCCGGGAACCACAACATTAGACGTTCGGCCCGCGCGGCGGGATGCCGCAGCGCGTCATCGGGGAGATGCGCCGCACCTGTCAGCACTCGCTCGCATCGGCTGCTAAGACGTTGTTTTTGATGACGGAACCATGACAGCCGGGTAACATCGTTAACGTACAGGCAACGATTGCGTCGCACAATTTTCCTCAGGACGATTGTCCGGCGCTCTGAAGAGGACTGCCATGCGAACGACACCCGAAATGGAGCTGATGCTGCAGGGCTACGGGCTGACGACCGCCGAGATCCTGTACCGCTATCCCGACCACCCGCACCTGCTGCAGACCTATGTCTGGCAGGACTACGATCTTGCCCCGAAATTCCCGATCCTGTTCAGGTTCCTCGATTTCTGGACGAAGAAGCTCGACGGGCCGCTGCACTCGGTGGCCTATACGCATCGGCGGCTGATCGCGCCCAACGAGTGGCGCAATGTCAAGGGCGAGATCGCCCTGCACTGAGCCGTGACAATCGAAACCCGCCGGCTGGCCGATTGGCGGGTCGGCTCCCATGCATCATGTGCCGGGCTTCTACTCCAGTCTTGTGAGGAAAGAGCCATGAACAAGAAACTTTTCGCGGGCGTCGCACTCGCCGCCCTGCTGGCCCACGCGCCGCTTGCCTGGGCCGATATCGTGATCGGCGTCGTCGCCCCGCTCACCGGCCCGGTCGCCGCCTATGGCGAGCAGGTCAAGAACGGCGCCGAGGCCGCGGTCGAGGCCATCAACAAGAATGGCGGCATCGCGGGCGAGCAGGTGGTGATCAAGCTCGCCGACGATGCCGGCGATCCCAAGCAGGGCGTGTCGGCCGCCAACCAGCTGGTCGGCGAAGGCGTGCAGTATGTGGTCGGCCCGGTGACCTCCGGCGTCGCCATTCCGGCCTCCGACGTCTTCGCCGAGAACGGCATCCTGATGGTGACGCCGACCGCGACCGCCCCCGACCTGACGGCGCGCGGCCTGACCAACGTGCTGCGCACCTGCGGCCGCGACGACCAGCAGGCCGAAGTCGCCGCTGCCCATGTCCTGAAGAACCTGAAGGACAAGCGCGTGGCCATCATCCACGACAAGGGCACCTACGGCATGGGCCTGGCCAACGCCTTCAAGGCGGCGATCAACGCCGGCGGCCTCACCGAGGTGGCCTATAATTCGCTGACGCCGGGCGAGAAGGACCTGTCGGCGCTGGTCACCCGCCTCAAGGCCGACAATGTCGAGGTCATCTATTTCGGCGGCTATCATCCCGAGGGCGGCCTGCTCGCCCGCCAGCTCCAGGATGTCGGCGTCAAGGCGCTGATCATCGGCGGCGAGGGCCTGTCCAACACGGAATACTGGGCGATCGGCAACGAGGCCGCCGCCGGCACGCTCTTCACCAACGCCACCGACGCGCTGCAGAACCCGGATTCGGCCGAAGCCGTGAAAGTACTGAACGAAAAGGGGATTCCGCCGGAGGCCTTCACGCTGAACGCCTATGCGGCGGTCGAGGTGATCAAGGCCGGCATCGAGAAGGCGGGCAAGGCCGACGATCCGGCTGCGGTGGCCACCGCGCTGAAGTCTGGCGAGCCGGTGCAGACGGCCATCGGCAAGCTGACCTATGGCGAGAGCGGGGATCTCAGCTCGCCGAGCTTCTCGCTGTTCAAGTGGGAAGGCGGCAAGATCGTCGCGGCGGAATAACCGGGCCTATCTGCCCGATTCAAGCAAGGCCGGGGACTTTCCCCGGTCTTTTTTGTTTGTAAGAACACCAAAATTTCACTTAATCTTCGAACTTAATTGAAGGCCTCTTGCTATTTAGAACGGAAAGTACAAGAATTAATCAATCCCCATGCCTGCAGCATCTTGAATGCTTGCTGGATTCATATGATTATCTCTCAGAGAGGCCCAGAAGAAGCTTTCCGTCTATCATGCGGAGGAAAAGATGTCTGGGGTGCAGGATGAGTGGGTACTGATCTTCTCCGACGGCACCGGGCAGCGCGGCGTCCGCGCTGACGAGGTCCAGGAGCTCGAAGGGGAGAAGATCAAGAATACGAACATCTTCCAGATGTATTCGGCGATCGACGGGCAGCCGGGTATCAAGACTTTCTACGATGCCGGGCTCGGCGCGCCGGAAAAGGGCGAATGGGACTGGACGCGCACCTGCCGCAATCTGTGGAGCAAGGCGACCGGCTGGGGCATCACCGCCAATATCGTCGATTGCTACGAGGCGCTGATGAAGGATTGGCGGCCCGGCGCCAGGATCGGGCTGTTCGGCTTCAGCCGCGGCGCCTACACGGTGCGCTGCCTCGGCGGCGTCCTGGCGGTCTGCGGCGTCGCCGCTACGGATCGAGGCGCCCCCATCTCCAGTGACAAGACCGGAGCCGGTGCCGAGCGGCGGCGCGCCATCGCCCAGGAGGCGGTCGCGGCCTACAAGATCAAGGACGAGCACGAGCGAAGAAAGGCCGGCGATGCATTCGCGGCCCGCTATGCGTCCGAGGAAGTCGTGCCGTCGGTCGTCGGCGTGTTCGACACCGTGAAGGCGCTCGGCCTGCCGGGCATGATGAACACCATCAATCCCTACAAGCACGAATTCCACAACAGCGAGCTGTCGACCCGCGTGCCCGTCGGCTTGCAGGCGCTGTCGATCGACGAGAACCGCAAGGCCTTCGCCCCCGAACTGTGGGATGATGCCGACGGCAAGGGCAAGGCGGCGGGCCAGGTGATCGAGCAGATCTGGTTTCCCGGCGTGCATTCCGACATCGGCGGCGGCTACGAGGACGACACGCTGGCCAGTCTGAGCCTCGCCTGGATGCTGGAGCGGCTGCGCGTGCTCACCGGCCTGCATTTCCCGATCGTCGTCAACACCGACGGCAAGGTGCTCGGGCCGGCGCATGACGAGCGCACCGGTTTCGGCCAGTTCTGGCTGCCGGCGGCGCGTTCGATCCGGGGGATGGCGAAGGACACCGATCCGCTATGCGTCGACATCGAGAAGCGGTTCGCGCAGTTTTCGCCCGAATATCGGCCGAAACCGTTGCGGATTCACCCGAGAGTGAGGCATTTTTACCCTGAAAAACCCCGCCCGTCGGGCCTTTTCCGAGCGTTTTTCCGCACCGCCTGCTGACTCGCCTGTCAGGAGACGGCCGCGCCGGCCGTTGGCGGGCAGAACGGCGCGCGCTAGTCCTTGCCGCATCGCAACAGCAGGGGCGAAGCAGATGATCGCGGAAATGTGGCCGGCCGGCAGCGTGCCGCCGAATCCTGTTTTGAGGCCCGGCTACCGCCTCGACTTCGCCGAGGCCTTCAACGGCCCCGCCCTCGACCGGCGCAAATGGCTGCCCTACCATTTGCCGCACTGGAGCTCGCGCCGCCAGGCCGCCGCGCGGTACCGCTTCGCCAAGGGTTCCGTCGTGCTGGAAATCGACGACGGGCAGCAGCCCTGGTGCCCCGAATTCGACGGCACGGTGCGTGCGTCGTCGCTGCAGACGGGCGTCTATTCCGGGCCCGTGGACAGCGCCGACGGGCAGGCGCGGTGCAATCCCGACAGCCGCGTGCGCGAGCCGCAGGACAGGCAGCGCCTCTACGTGCCGCGCTACGGCTATTTCGAGATGCGCGCCAAGGCCGCGGCATCGCGCCTGAACCAGGTCGGACTGTGGCTGGTCGGTTTCGGCGACCGGCCGGAGCGGTCCGGCCGCATCTGCGTGTGCGAGATTTCCGGCGGCTTTGCCGGCACGCGGTCGACACGCATCGGCTATGGCGTCCACGCAGCCGGCGACCCGGCGCTGGCCGACGCCTGGTTCACCGATTTCGTGCCGATCGACGCCACCGAATTCCACATCTACGCGGCGGAATGGACGCCGCGCCATGTCGACGTCTTCGTCGACGACCGGCTGCTCAGGCGCATCCCCCAATCGCCCGCCTATCCGATGCAGGTCATGCTCGGCATCTATGAGCGGCCCGACGCTCCCGCCGGCCCGCTCAACCGCCAGCCGGGCTATCCGAAAACCTTCACCATCGACTATTTCCGCGGCTACCAGCCGCTGGACGGCTACGGACGTCGGTCGCCGCGCGCGGCGCCGTGAGCCGGGAGGCAGGTGAGGGGCAGCGCCAACGGCCAGGGTTACAGGAAGCCTGGCACGATCCAGGGATTGACCTCGATTCCCGAGCGCACCCGCGGTTTGGCGGGCGCCGCCGGGCTTCCGGTCTTCGGTGCGATCGACTGCGTGCTGGTCTGGTCGAGCACCGGCCGCTCGGCCGCGACGGGACGCTGCACGGGCGCCTTTTCGGCGGCGGTCCCCGCCGGACCGGCAAGCACCGGTCCGGTCGCACCCAGCACGAGAGCGACTGCAAGCGCGATCTTCTTCATTTCCGCGTCCTTTCTGGAGTCCGTACATGTATGCGATAATGTACATGTACAGAATGGAGATGCGGAAAGCAAGCTGTTTCGTACATGTACGAAGTTCGTGGTCAACCTGCCGGGCGGGAGACGAAAGGCCGCCTCGCTCAGCAGCGCGACGCCGTGCCGAGCGGCGCGACGGGGGCGCTGCGCAAGCCCGCCAGCACCACCTCGATGGTCCGCTCGACATAGGCGTCGCGCTCGCCGAACGGATAGCCGGGAAAGCTGATCAGCAGCGACACGGTGCCGTGGCCGAACGTCCACAGCAGGGTGGAGATGGCGAAGACGTCCCCTTCCAGCACACCGGCGTCCACGCAGGCCTGGACGCGCTTCAGCAGGAGTTGCAGCGCCGGGTTTTCCTTCTGCAGCTCGGCGGGATCTTCGTGCGGCATGCCGGCAGGATCCCGCGAGGTGAAGACGGTGCGGTATTCGTTGGGGTTGTCGAAAGCGAAGGCGGCGTATTCGCGCATCATCTTGATGAGCGCCTGCAGGGGATCGGCCGGGGCCTCGCGCTCCATGCGCCTTGCGAGGATGGCAAAGGCGTCCCGCGCCAGCGCGAACAGGATGGCGTGCTTGTCGGGAAAGTAGGAGTAGACGGACATCGGCGCGTAGCCCACGCGGGCCGCCAGCTTGCGGATGGTCAACCCCTCATAGCCTTCCTCCCTGACCAGGGCGTGCGCCGCCTCGACCAGCTCGGCCCGGACCTCGGCCTTTTGCAGTTCCCTGCGGCTGCGCGCATTCGCCATCGTTGCGCCCTCCCGGAATCACCATACACCGTACGGAAAATGCCTCAACGCGCCGCCGGTTGCGAGACGTCGCGCTTGACCGGCGGACGATTCCGGCCAGACTGGCACCGCCAGCCTGCACAGCGCATCCGAAGGGAAGCCAAAGATGTCCGGCGAGACCGACCTTGCCGCCCTGATCTCCGGAATGCGTCCGGACTTGCAGCCCGGCCTTTTCGTCTTCTGCACCCTGCCGGCGGACAGGCCCATACCGGCCGGAACGGATCCGGTCATGATCTTTCGCGAGGCGGAGGGCCGCACGCTGATCCTGCGCGAGGAGGAAGCGCGGGGCGCCGGGCTGCGGGAGACGTTCCCCTGCCGGATGATCACCCTTGAGATCCACTCAGCCCTCGAAGCTGTCGGCTTCCTGGCGGCGATCACCGCACGGCTGGCGGCGGCCGGCATGGGCGTCAACCCGGTCTCGGCCTTCTTCCACGACCATCTCTTCGTCCCGGCCGACCGGGCTGGCGAGGCAGTCGCCATCCTGGAGGCCATAGCGACGCCGCCGGCGGCGGAACCATCGCCGGACTGATCACCAGAGGTCGTAGCGCAGGCCCACCCGGACCTGATGGTAGTCGAGGCCCTTGCCGTATTCGGCGCCGTCATCGCCGATCTTCACGAAGGGCGCGTCGGGGGAGGACAGATACTGGTAGCCGACATCGACCGAGACGTTCTTGGCCACCTGGTAGGACGCGCCGGCGTTCAGCGTGTAGAGGAAGTTGTAGTCGCGGTCGCTATAGCTCGCGCTCAGGTCGCCGAGACGCGCGTCCAGCTCGATCTTCGAATAGAGCACGCCCACGCCGGCGCCGACATAAGGCGTCAGCCCGGCATAGGTGCCGAGGTCGATATAGCCGTTGGCGATGCCGGTCCAGTAGGTGTTCTCGGCGCTCGCGGAAGCATCGATGCCGTCGATCCGGCCGCCCGTGCTGAACTTCTCCCGCGGCAGCAGGCCGAGATTCACGTCGGCGCGCAGGAAATCGTTGAAGTGGTAACCGAAGCCGACGCTGCCGAAGACCGGCGTGTCGTCCTCCTCGAAGGAAAGGATGCGGATCGGGTCGAACGGCGCGAACTCGTCGACGGCGGTCACCGCGAGCTGGGTGTCGTCATAGCTATTGTCGAAGATGTAGCCGATGTCGCCGCGCAGATACCATCCGGAGCCGACCTCGACCGGCACGTATTCCTCGGCCTGCTCTACGAAGATCGGCGGCTCGTAGTCCGCCGCCCCGGCACCGGCAACCGGCATGAGGGCGCTGGCCGCGAACAGCAGGACGACACGTCTGACAAGGATCATACTGATAGCTCCCCTGGCGATGACGGCGCATAACTGTCGATCGCTACCGGGACCATTGTTAACCATAACGGTTAAGTGCCGGTTAACCCTAACGAAACGTCATCCAGGCCGCGGATTGGTGTTCGCACGGGACTGCCGGATTCCCAATCCCGGATTCGGCCCGGCGTACCATCGTGGAACTTCTTCGTCGGCTTTGGCTTCGCCATCTCCGAGGCCTGGATTCCCGACACTCTCCGCTCGCTTCGCTCGCTCACGAGGCCGGGAATGACGACATTGACTGAGGCCTCCGACAATCGCCACCGCCGGTGATCAGCCGAAGCGGCCCATGACTGTCGTCATTCTCGACCTCGTGAGCGAGCGAAGCGAGCGGAGAGTGTCGGGAATCCAGGCCTCGGAGTCGAAGAAACAAGGCCGGCGAGGAATCGGTTGCGTCGGGACCGTCGGAGAGCGAACGCCAGCCGGTGCGTGGGCGGAGACGCCGAGTTCGCGATAGATTCAGAGCTCGCTCGGGGGCCTACAAAAGCGGAACCGCCCGGCTTTCGCCGGGCGGTCGATGCATGCGGGACGATCGGGACTACTGCTTGTAGACCGGCGGCGGCTCGTAGGCGATCGGCTGCGGAGCAGGCTCGCAGCCATTGCTGCCGGTGAACTGGTAGCGCAGGCCGCCGCGCACCTCGTGCACGTCGAAACCGTCGTCGAAGCCGGGGCCGGCATTGTTGGCGTAGCCGAACATGTCGCCGCCCTCGATGCGCGAGTAGCGATAGCCGAAGTCGAGCTTGGTCCTGTTGGTCAGGCAGTAGGACACGCCGGCCATCGCCGCGTAGGCGAAGCGCCATTCGCTGCCGCCGTCATGCTCGGTGCGGCCGTTGTCGTCGTCGTTGACGAGCTTGTCCCATTTGATGTGGGCGCCGCCGATGCCGGCGCCGACATAAGGCGTGAAGCCGTGATAGGTGCCGAGATCGACATAGGCGTTGGCCAGAAGCAGGAACGCCGACATCGACGAGCGGTCGGTCGAGGTGCAGGGCACGCCGGCGCAGAAGCCGGAGGTGCTGCCTTCGAAATCGGCGTCGAAGAAGTAGTCGCCCGTCAGGTCGACGCGGAAATAGTCGTTGACCTGGTAGCCGATGCCGGCGCCGAGCGACATCGCGCCCTTGAGGTCGCCGTCGTCGAACTTGCCGCGCTGGCCAGGCGCGCCGTAGAGGATGTAGTCGCCGTTGCGGAAATTGGTCCAGTGATAGTCGATGTCGCCGCGGATGTACCAGCCGCCGACGTCCGGCGCGGCGTAGACCTCCTCGACCACCGGAGGCGCCTCGATCACCGGCGGCTCGATATAGTCCGCCGCCAGGGCGGGTACAGCGACGCTGCTTGCCAGGATGGCCGCGAGGCCTGACATTCCAAGTCTCACCATTTCCGATACCCCAGATTCCCTCGGGATCGAGCGTGCGCCCGAGCAAGGTTGAACTCATCGTGGATAATGAACGGCAAAGGTTAAGGCGCGCTTAACCCTGTTCCTTAACCACGATTCGGGTTCGATTCGACGCGCATCTCGTTCGCGGAAACGGCTGCGGGGCCGGCGCGCGTTCATCGCGCCGGCCCCGCAAGCGAGTGGTTCAGGACAGAGACGGCGCGCTGCGGGCGCGCCGACACATGGCCGCTACGCGGCCGAGCGAAGCTCCGAAATGACGCCGACCAGGTCGTCGACCACGGCCTCGACAAGCTTGTCGTCGTCGCCCTCGGCCATCACGCGGATCAGCGGCTCGGTCCCGGAGGGACGGATCACCAGCCGGCCCGCCTGGCCGAGCCGGCCGCGCGCCTCTTCGATCGCCGCCTGCACCGTGCTGTTCTCCAGGGGCTTGCCGCCGGATACGCGCACGTTCTTGAGCAATTGCGGTACCGGCTCGAACTTGCGGCACAGCTCGCTGACCGGCTTGTTCGAGCGCTTGACGCAGGCCAGCACCTGCAGCGCCGAGACCAGTCCGTCGCCGGTGGTCGAGAAGTCGGAGAGCACGATGTGGCCGGATTGCTCGCCGCCGACGTTGAAGCCGTGGGCGCGCATGTGCTCGACCACGTAGCGGTCGCCGACCTGGGTGCGGTGCAGCTGCAGGCCGAGCTCCGTCATGAAGCGTTCGAGCCCGAGATTGGACATCACCGTGGCGACCACGCCGCCGCCGGCGAGGCGGCCGTTCTGCTGCCAGGTCTCGGCGATCAGCGCGATGATCTGATCGCCGTCGATGACGGCGCCGTTCTCGTCGACGATGATCATGCGGTCGGCGTCGCCGTCGAGCGCGATGCCAATGTCGGCGCGCACCTCGTGAACCTTCTTCACCAGGGCGGCGGGATGGGTGGAGCCGCATTCCTGGTTGATGTTGAAGCCGTTCGGCTCGTTGTTGATGGTGAAGACCTCGGCGCCGAGTTCCCACAGCGCAGCGGGGGCCACCTTGTAGCCGGCGCCGTTGGCGCAATCGATGACCACGCGCAGCCCCGCCAGCGACATGGAGCGCGGCAGCGTGCGCTTGGCGAACTCGATGTAGCGGTCGTGCACGCCGTCGACACGCTTGGCGCGCCCGAGCCCGTCAGCCTCGGCGAGCGCGATGTCGATGTCGTTGTCGAGCAGGCTCTCGATGCGCATCTCGATCTCGTCGGAGAGCTTGTAGCCGTCCGGTCCGAACAGTTTGATGCCGTTGTCGTAATAGGGATTGTGCGAGGCGGAGATCATCACGCCGATGTCGGCCCGCAGCGAACGCGACAGCATGGCGACGGCCGGCGTGGGGATCGGCCCCAGCAGGAACACGTCCATGCCCGCCGCGCAGAAACCCGCGACCATGGCGTTCTCGATCATGTAGCCCGACAGGCGCGTGTCCTTGCCGAGCACGACGCGGTGGCGATGCTTGCCGCGCTGGAAGGAGAGGCCGGCGGCCATGCCGACCTTCATCGCAACCTCGGCTGTCATCGGGTGTTTGTTGGCGCGCCCCCGGATCCCGTCCGTTCCGAAGTATCTTCTTGTCATCAGGTAGTCCCCAACAAATCAGGCGACACAGCCTTGCCACAAATCGAGCGTCTCGGCCGCATCACAAAATATGAGTATACGTTACGAATCCCTTAGAAGTCATTGCCGGTTGCCCGATGCTCGACTTCCTCCGGCCATTCGCGGCTGAATGCGACGGCTTATACCCGTCTTGCCCCAATTTGAAGTCCGCTCCGTTCTCATGACCGCGTCATGGACGAAACGTAAAACTGCTTTTGTTTATCTTTGATGACACGAGGTTCCGAGGTCAAAGCCTGCAATCGGCCGGACACTCGAAACCACCCGGAATTGTATCGCTCCCCCTTACTCCTCACGATCATTCTTTCACGCAGAATGCGGCAGAGCCGTGGCAAAATTACGGCAAATTCAGGCGCAACGCCATAGTAACTTTATCTGGAGGGCAGAACAACATGGCGGAGACTTTCTCCGTCCCGGACAGATGCTGCCGCTGTACCTGTCAAAAGCATGTTTCCTTGGGCAAGCGGCCGTGTCAAAAAGAATTCGCCGCGCTGGCGGCGCGGCGAATTCTTCGCGCGGAAAAATCCTCAGCCCTGCGGCTGGGGCTCCATGCCGCTTTCGGGCTCTTCGCCGCCCTTCTTGCGGCGGCCGCCGGAGGCGCCCGCCTTCGGCACGGCGGAGCCGCGCGAGGGCGGGGTGTCGTCGCCGAGATCGCGCGACGGCTTCTGCCCGGCGATCAGCTGCTTGATCTCGTCGCCCGACAGCGTCTCGTATTCGAGCAAGCCCTCGGCGATGGCGATCCATTCCTTCTTCTTCTTGGTCAGCACCTGCTTGGCGAAGGAATAGGCCTCGTCGATCAGCCGGCGAACCTCGGCGTCGATGATCTGCGCGGTCTCCTCCGAGACGTTCTGGGTGCGGGCGACGGAGTGGCCGAGGAAGACCTCCTCCTGGTTCTCGCCATAGGCGACGTGGCCGAGCTTGTCGGAGAAGCCCCAGCGGGTGACCATGGCTCGCGCCAGCTTGGTCGCCTGCTCGATGTCGGAGGCGGCACCCGAGGTGATGTTCTCCTTGCCGAACTTGAATTCTTCGGCCACACGGCCGCCCATCATGATCGCGAGGCGCGAGACCATGTATTTGTAGCTCATCGAGTAGCGGTCGCCCTCGGGCAGCTGCATGACCATCCCGAGCGCACGCCCGCGCGGGATGATGGTTGCCTTGTGCAGCGGATCGGCGGACGGCACGTTGAGCGCCATGATGGCGTGGCCGGCCTCGTGATAGGCGGTCAGCTCCTTCTCGGCCTGGGTCATGGCGGTGGAGCGGCGCTCGGCGCCCATCATCACCTTGTCCTTGGCGTCCTCGAACTCCTGCATGGTGACGAGGCGCTTGTTTCGCCGCGCCGCCATCAGCGCCGCCTCGTTGACGAGGTTCATCAGGTCGGCGCCGGAGAAGCCCGGCGTGCCGCGTGCCACTACCTTGAGGTCGACGTTCGGCGCCAGCGGCACGTTGCGCACATGCACCTTGAGTATCTTCTCGCGGCCGTTGATGTCAGGGTTCGGCACCACGACCTGGCGGTCGAAGCGGCCGGGCCTGAGCAGCGCCGGGTCGAGCACGTCGGGCCGGTTGGTGGCGGCGATCAGGATGATCGATTCGTTGGACTCGAAGCCGTCCATCTCGACCAGCAGCTGGTTCAGCGTCTGCTCGCGCTCGTCGTTGCCGCCGCCCAGGCCGGCGCCGCGATGGCGGCCGACCGCGTCGATCTCGTCGATGAAGATGATGCAGGGCGCGTTCTTCTT
The DNA here is from genome assembly GCF_059502445.1 of Kumtagia sp. NCBI lineage: Bacteria > Pseudomonadati > Pseudomonadota > Alphaproteobacteria > Hyphomicrobiales > Phyllobacteriaceae > Kumtagia > Kumtagia sp. Next base: position 79,435 of record NZ_JCACER010000018.1, on the reverse strand, counting down.
GGCCTGGTCGAACATGTCGCGCACGCGGCTTGCGCCGACGCCGACGAACATCTCGACGAAGTCCGAGCCGGAGATGGTGAAGAACGGCACGTTGGCCTCGCCGGCGACGGAGCGCGCGAGCAGCGTCTTGCCGGTGCCGGGGGGGCCGACCAGCAGCACGCCGCGCGGGATCTTGCCGCCGAGGCGCTGAAACTTCTGCGGATCGCGCAAGAATTCGACGATCTCTTCCAGGTCCTGCTTGGCCTCGTCGACGCCGGCGACGTCCTGGAACGTCACGCGGCCATGCGCCTCGGTCAGCAGCTTCGCCTTGGACTTGCCGAAACCCATGGCGCGGCCGGAGCCCGACTGCATCTGACGCATGAAGAATATCCAGACGCCGAGGATGAGCAGCATCGGCAGCCAGCCGAGCAGCATCGAGAAGATCGAGCCGGAGCCGTCGGTTTCCGGGCGGGCATTGATGGTGACGCCCTTCTCCTCCAGCCGCGATACCAGCGTCGGATCGCCCGGCGAGTAGGTCTGGAAGCCGGCGGCGTTGTCGGTATAGCTGCCGCTGATGCGGTCGCCGACGATGGTGACGGCCTTGACGCGGCCCGACGAGAGGTCGGCCAGGAATTCCGAATAGGCCACCTCGGTGGAGGCGCCGCGCGTCTGCGGCGTCTGGAACAGATTGAACAGCGCGATCAGCAGTACGGCGATGATCGCCCACAGAGCGAGGTTGCGGTAATTCGGATTCATCAAGTGTCCCGTCCATGCCCGGTCATGGGCATGCGTCCAGAGTAAGAGCGTATTGCCCGTAACATAGGGAGGGCGGTCGATGTTGCCAAGCGAAACCCCCGCACGCGGTTAAGCTGGCGTGACATTGTGACCGGCCGATGGCGCTACCGGGACTGGCGGGGCGCCGACGGCGTCGGCGAGAGCCTGCGCGAGGTCCAGGTCGAAGCACGGCAGGAAGCGCGCCCAGGGGGCGAGGACGGATGTAGCCGTCCAACCCGCCGGCGCGGCCTGCGTGCTTCCGGACTCGCCGCGCTGCCGCTCGACATGGCCGATTTCCGGGCTTCCGCCGGATGAAATGATCGGCAAACCCGCTGTTGCCGTCCTCGCCAGACTTGGCGGCAAACCGTCATCGTTCTCAACTTGTCTGCCGCCGGCGCTCGCGGGCGCGATGACCGCCGCAGCGGCCCCGGCGGTGGCCGAAATGCGGAACCGGCCGTCCCAGATCAGGCCGTCCCGGGCAGGCTGCGGCTCCGGCAGGCCGCGCTCCTCGCGGCACAGCCAGACGCCGTCGCGCCGCGCCGCCACCAGCGCCCGCGACAAAGTAGCGCGACAGGGCGGCGCGGCCAGCCACAGGCAAAGCGCGCGCACCCTGCCCTCGTCCGGCAGGTGCGACGTGCCGCCGACGACCGCGAGCAGGGCGCGCAGCGTATGCACGGCGGCATCGTCGATGGCAGGTCGGAACAGGGCGGCATCGATCCGCATCAGGCCCGGGCCAGCCTTGCGAACATGGCGGCGGATGAGGTCCGCGGCGTCCCATCCCAGGTGACGGCGCCGGGTCGCGCCCTGCCGGGCAAGCGTCAGCAATCCGTCGATCGCGGCAGCGCCGGAGGCTTGCGGCGGGCCGGCCAGCTCCAGCCGCGCGCGCACGCGCTCCGACCGCCGGTCGGTATTGCTGGGATCATCGACCCAGCCGACGGCCTCGTCGCGCAGGAAGGTGCGCAGCGTCTCGCGTCGGATGCCGAGCAGCGGGCGGAGAATCCAGACGGAACCGTCGAACAGCGTCTCCGGAGCCATGCCGGCGAGGCCGGGCCCTTCGCCGCGCCGGCGGCGCATCAGCACCGTCTCGGCCTGGTCGTCGGCGGTGTGGGCGGTCAGAATCACGTCGGTGCCGGCATCCCGGGCGGCGCGCGCCAGCAGGTCGTAGCGCGCCTCGCGCGCCGCCGCGGCGAGGCCCGTGCCGGGCTTCGGTCCGCTCCAGGTCATGATCCGGTGATCGATGCCGCGCTCGGCTGATAACCGTGCCACGGCCTGTGCCTCGGCGGCCGCTTCCGGACGCAGCCCATGGTCGACGGTCACGGCGTGGAGGCGCGTGGACGGCGCTGCGTGGTCGAGAAAGCGTTTGAGAAGGAGAAGCAGGGCGGTGGAGTCGCTGCCTCCGGACACCGCGGCGATGACGGCGGGGCGGCTTTGCAGCCCGCAGGTCGAGAGCGTTTGAAGAAGGTCGCCCGAAGGGCTCAGCACGCCGCCTGCGCCTGTTCCTGCTTGACGCGCTCCTTGAGCGCGGCCGAGGCGTTCGGATAGCGCTTGCCGACCTCGCCGAAGGTGGCGCAGGCGACGTCGCGCTGCTTCAGCCCGACGAGCGAGACGCCGAGCTTGAGCAGCATGTCGGGCCCCTTCTTGGACTTGGGATACTGCTTGCTGGCGGCCAGGAACGTCTCGGCCGCATCGCGATACTTCTTCTGGCCGAGCAGCGCCTCGCCGAGCCAGAAATGCGCGTCGGAGGCGCGCTCGTTCTGCGGGAAACGCTCGATGTGATCGCGGAAACCGGTTTCGGCTGTCGCATAATCGCCGGACAGGATGAACTGGTAGGAGTTGCGGTAGAGTTCTTCCGGATCGTCCGTCGGCGGCAGAGCCGCGACGATCGAGCCGTTGCCGCCCGGCGCCGGGGTCGCGCCGGAACCGGCGGCCGGCGCCGTTCCGCTGGCGGGGCCGCTGTCCCCGAGCACCTTGACGTTGCCGTCCTTGTCGACGGTGATCGTCCCCAGCGTTCCGTCCGGCGCACCGGTATTGGGATTGGTGGTGCCGGGTGCCTCGCCGGCGATGACGTCCTCGACGCTGGACGGTTGCCCGCTGCCGCCGTTCGCCGCCGGCGGGGCGGCGGCGGTTGTGCGGTTGGACTTGCCGGAGCGCGCGTCGGAGCGCTTCTCCAGTTCCTGGAAGCGGAACTCGTTGTCCTCCTGCATCTTGCGCAGTTGCTCCTGCAGCTGGAGGATCTGGAAATTGAGCTCCTCGACGGTGCCGTTCAGGGCGCGGATCTGCTCTTCCAGCGCCACCACCCGGGGATCGGATGCCTGCGCGAGCTGAAAGCTCTCCTGCTGCCGCGGCTGGCCGAAGACGCCGGGAAGACCGGCGGCCGGGCGCTGCACGGCGATGCCGTGATCTGCCATCGCCGGAGCGGCGTCGCGCGCCGAAGCGGTGGCTGCTGAAAGCAGCATCGCGGCAAGCGTGCCGCTGAGGATCGTTCGAAAATACATGGGCGTCTCGCGGAAAGGTGGAACTGCGGCGTCACGCCTGCGGCGGGAAGAGCAAACCTGACGCTCCACGCCGGGGCGCTTCTCGGCTCCATATCAGGCCGGCAGACTTCGGCCAAATTTTGTTTGGCTTTACTGGACCAGCGAATGGCCTCAGTGACGGATGAACCAGGCAGCCGCCCATGGCCAGAACCGCTCAGTTCGTCTCGGTCGACGGCAGGTCGAGGTGAAGCTCGACGCGGCGCACGCGCGCCTCCAGCTCGCTGATCAGGACGCCATGGCCGATGACCGAGCTGTGATAGGCCGTCACCGCATGGCGCAGGCCGGAGATCTGCTCGCCCAGTTCCTTACGGGTTTTCTTGTCCTCCGCCTGCAGCATGGCGATATCGGAGGCGACGTCGGCCCGCAGGGAATTCACTTCCGAGCGCAAGGCCGCCCGGAGCATCTCCATCTCCGAGCGGAGATCGGCGATGTCGCTTTTGGTCGCCATTTCGGCGCGCATGTCGCGCAGCAGTCGAAGAATGAGGCTGTCCGGCTCGTCGCTCATGTGGCTTTCATACCACAGTGTTTTCCAAGTACAAACGGCGGCCCGAAGGCCGCCGCTCGAATTGGATGACCGCGTGGGCCGCGGCTCAGCTGCCGGCGCCGTTCAACGTGGTGACGGCGCGGCGGTTCTGCGACCAGCAGGAGATGTCGTCGCAGACCGCGACCGGCCGCTCCTTGCCGTAGGAGATCGTCTTCAGGCGGCCTCCGGCGACGCCCTGCGAAATCAGGTAGTCGCGCGTCGCCGCGGCGCGGCGGGCGCCCAGCGCCAGGTTGTATTCGCGCGTGCCGCGCTCGTCGGCGTGGCCTTCGACGACGATGCCGTAGTTGCGGTAGCGGTTGAGCCACTGGGCCTGGCGCGTCAGCGTCTGCTGGGCGTCGGCGCGGATGGCCGAGGAATCGGTGTCGAAGAAGATGCGGTCGCCGACATTGACGGTGAAGTCCTGCGCCGAGCCCGGGGTCGCGGCGCCGGCGCCGCCGAGGCCGAGGTCGGCCGCGCTGTTCGGCGTCTTCTTGTTGGCGCAGCCGGCCAGCGCCAGGCCGGCGACGAGCGCGATCATGACAGGATTCGTGGTGAGCTTTGCGATGCGGCGCATATCCCGCCTCTCCTTAAAATTCGAATGGCTGCGTTGAACATCGAGTAACCACGTTTGGGTTAACCGGTATTCAAGAGACATGGTTAACGATTGGTAGCAGGACGCCGTCCACCGCCTGCCCCTCCTAGGCCTGACCTCGCGTGGAGGCTGGGCGGAAATGCGACGAAAACGCGGCGAAGCCATGGAACTTCGCCGCGTTTCGTTCAACTTTATGCAAGCTTCCGTATTATTCGAGCAGCGGCGACCAGGCGGGGTCGGACGCGTAGTTGGAGGTCGGGATCGCCTGCTCGTTGCGGCCGGTCAGGTCGATCGAGTAGAGGCGCGGGCCGCCGGAGCCGGCCGCTTCCTTGAAGAACATGATGTATCGGCCGTTGGGCGCCCAGGTCGGGCCCTCCTGCTGGAAGCCGGAGGACAGGATACGCTCGCCCGAGCCGTCGGTGCGCATGACCCCGATCTGGAACTCGCCGCCGGTCTGCTTGGTGAAGGCGATGAGGTCGCCGCGCGGCGACCACACCGGCGTCGAATAGCTGCCGCCGCCGAAGGAGACGCGCGTCTGGCCGGAGCCGTCGGCGCCCATCACGTAGATTTGCGGCTGGCCGCCGCGGTCGGAGGTGAACACCACCTTGGAGCCGTCCGGCGAATAGGAGGGCGAGGTGTCGATGGCGTTGGAATTGGTCAGCCGCGTCGTCGTGCGGCTGCGCAGGTCCATGGTGTAGATGTTGGAATTGCCGTCCTCGCGCAGCAGGCTCATGATCACCTTCTGCCCGTCCGGCGAGAAGCGCGGCGCGAAGGTCATGCCCGGGAAATTGCCGACCAGCTCGCGCTGGCCCGTCTCGATCTGCAGCAGGTAGACCTTGGGCTGCCCGCTTTCATAGGACATGTAGGTGATTTCCTGCCGCGTCGGCGAGAAGCGCGGCGTCATCGACATGGCGCGTCCGTCCGACAGATAGCGCACGTTGGCGCCGTCCTGGTCCATGATGGCGAGGCGCTTGCGGCGGTCGTTCTTGGAGCCGGACTCGTCGATGAAGACGACACGCGTGTCGAAATACCCCTTCTCGCCGGTCAGCCGCTCGTAGATGGCGTCGGCGATGATGTGGGCGACCCGGCGCATATGCGTCTTGGACGAGAAGAACTGCTCGCCGACCAGCTGCTGGCCGGCAAAAGTGTCCCACAGGCGGAACTCGGCGCGCAGGCGCCCGTCGGCCTCCTCGGTGACGCGCCCCGTCACCAGCGCCTGGGCGTTGATGACCTTCCAGTCGTCGAAGCGCGGCGCTGCGTCCGGATTGGAGATCTTCTCGATGAAGGCACCTTTGTCGATCGGCGCGAACAGGCCGGAACGCTGCAGGTCGGCGGCCACGATTGATGATATCTCGGCGCCGATGCCGTTGCCCGAGATGAAATCGGTGATGGCGATCGGCAGCGGCTCGACGACGCCCTTGTTGACATCGATCTCCACCAGCGCCCGTGCCGGCAGCGTCGCCATCGCGGCAAAGCCAACCGCGACGGTCACGACCGTGAGAAGGGATGCCAGGAATTTCTTCATTCGGTTCAACCTCGTTCAAGATCCGCAGACGCTCAGAACATCTCACTGGGATCGAAATTGACGATGACGTCCGCCCAGGCCTCGTATTTCTCGGCGGGCAGCGTGTAAGGCGAGCAGCGCGCCACGGCCCGCCGCGCGGCTTCGGCGGCAGCCCTCTCGACGCCGCTGGAGCCGCCGCCCGAAATGATCTCCGGGCTGCCTTCGAGCGCGCCGGACGGGTCGAGCTTGAATTTCACCGAGACGCGCAGATTGCCACCGTCCATCGCGCCGGCCGGAATGTTCCAGCAGCGCTGCACCTGTCCGCGCAGGGCGTCCATCTCGCTCTGCGACAGTTTCGAGCCGCCGGTGGTCCGCTCGCCGCCGAGTGCGGCCTGCTGGTTGGAGCGCTTGGCGCCGCCGCCCTTCGACTTCTCCTTGTTGAGCAGGGCCTCGACCTGATTCTCGATGGAACCGGTGTCCTCCGACTGCGGCCGCGAGGAGGCTTCCCGCACCGGCTTCTCGGAGGTCTTGCGCTCCGGCGCCTTGGCGGTCTCGGCCGGCGCCGGGCGCGGCCGCGCCTCCGGCCGCGGCGCGCTGTCGGGCAGCTGCGCCATCTGCTCGGCCGGCTTCTCCTGCTCCTCGGCGATCGCCTCTGCCACAGCGTCGGGTTTCACCGGCTCGGCCGCCGCCGTCTCCTGCGGCTTCTCGGCCGGCTTGGGCTCGGGCTGCTTCACCGGTTCCGGCTTCGGCTCAGGTTCCTTCACCGGCTCCGGCTTCACCTCCTGCCTGGGCGCGGGCACCGGCGCGACCTCGGTCGCCGGCACCGGCTTCGGCTCCTCCGGCGGCTTCGGCGTGTCCTCGGTCTTCGGCTTCTCGACCGGCTTCGGCGCGGGCGCCGTCGCCTCCGCCGTCTTCACTGGTCTGGGCTTGTCCGCCGGTGTCGGCGGGTTGTCGGTGTCGATGTCGTTCTCGCCCACCTTCCGGGCGTCGGCGACGATGTCCGGCCGCTTGGTCGGCATCGGCGCCGGCGTCTCGGCCATCGGCGCCTTCTTGTCGCCCTGCTGGATCTGCGTCATCTCCTCGATCGGCACGATGTCGACCGGCAGCGCCTCGACATCGGCGACCTGGAGCGGCGCCGGCGCCGACAGCGACAGCAGGCCGAAGCCGAGCACGGCCGCATGCAGGACCACCGATGTTGTCAGGCCGGCCTTCATCGCCGATCAGGTGCCCTGTTCGGGCAGGCTGACAAGCCCGATGTTCTTGAAGCCGGCGGCGCTGATCTCGGCCATCACCTTCATGACGGTGCCGTAGTCGGCCAGCTTGTCGCCGCGGATGAAGATGCGTTCCTCGTAGCCGGTCTTGGCAATCGCCTGCAGCTTGGGCACAACCTCGTTGATCGGGATCACCGTCTCCTGCAGGTGGATTTCGCCAGCCTGGTTCACCGAGATGGTGATCGGCTGCGTGTCGGCATTCATCGCCTTGGCCTGCGTCTCCGGCAGGTCGATCGGCACGCCGACCGTGAGCAGCGGAGCCGCGACCATGAAGATGATGAGCAACACCAGCATCACGTCGACGAAAGGCGTGACGTTGATCTCCGACATCAGGCCGTGATGGCGGCCGCGCCGCCGGTGGCCGCGTCCGCCGCGACCCGACCGCGCTGCGCCTACAGACATTCCCATCGTCTAGTCCTCAGGCTGCCCGCTGCTGCGGTATCTTTTCATCGATTTGGCGCGACAGTATGGCCGAGAACTCGTCGGCGAAGCCTTCCATGCGCACCGCCAGCTTGCCCGCGTCGGACGACAGCTTGTTGTAGGCGATGACGGCGGGGATGGCGGCGAGCAGGCCGATCGCCGTGGCGAGCAGCGCCTCGGCGATGCCCGGCGCCACGACGGCAAGGTTGGTCGACTTCGAGCCGGCGATCGCCTGGAAGGAGGTCATGATGCCGATGACCGTGCCGAACAGGCCGATGAAGGGGCCGGCCGAACCGATGGTGGCGAGAAAGCCGAGCCGGCCCTCGAGCCGTTCCATCTCGCGGGTCAGCGCCAGGTCCATCGCCTTGTCGATGCGGTTCTGCAGGCCGATCGGCGAGCGCGCGCCCTTCTCGAAGCTCTTCTTCCATTCGCGCATGGCCGCCACGAAGATCGAGCCCATGCCGGTCGGCTTGCGGTCCGACAGCGTGCGGTAGAGCTCGTCGAGCGACTGTCCCGACCAGAACACCTGCTCGAACCGGTCGAGCGAGCGGCGCATGCGCGCGAAGCCCAGGACCTTGTCGACGATGATCGCCCAGGTCCATATCGAGGCGAACAGCAGGCCGATCATCACCAGCTTGACGACCCAGCCGGCCTGCCAGAAAAGTGCCCAAACCGACAACTGCACGCCCGGCTCGGCGAGAGGGAGGTTTTCCATAGTCAGACAATCCCTAAAGGTATCCGGGCATCGGCCCCCGGCCCGCCCATGGCAGCATTCCGTCGCTTAATCGCGACGCGACCAGGCGCGCCTGCCCCGAAATGTGCCGATGCGGCCTTTTCGGGGGAAAGTTTGGTAAAACCAAGGCGCGCACGGATCGCCGCGATTGTCATCGATTTCTTCATGGGCCGTTAAGGTTAAGGATGCGTTATGACAGGAGCGCCTGACGTGGCGTCGTATCGGCCATGCGGCGCATGGGGAGGGGTGGATGCTCTTTGGGATCACGGAAACTGCAAGATGGCTCGGTTGGCTGCGGCGGCCGATCGACCGCCTCCTGTTCAACAGGATGGGACGCCGGGGGCGACTCGTCGCCGGCGGGGTCCGCTCCCTGCGCGGCCGGGCGCGCGTTCGCGGCCGGGATACCATTGCAGCCGGCGAGGAGAACCGCGTCGAGTTCGGCAGGGACGCGGCGTTCAACGGCAGGATCGAGTTCCGCGGCAAGCAGAACATGCTGGAACTGGCCGCGGGCTCGCGGTTCGATGGCACGGCGAAGCTCCGCGGGAGTGGAAACCTGCTGCGCATCGCCGATGAGACGAGCTTCAGCGGATCGGTGGTCATCGGCGGCCAAGGCAACAGGCTGCTGATCGGCGCCCGATGCGACTATAACGGCAAGATTTTCATCAAGGGCTTCGGGCAGACCGTCGTCTTCGGCGACGATTCGGCCGCTGCCGACGTCACAATCCTGTGCGCTGAGGGAACCGACATCCGCATAGGAAAATGGTGCTTGCTCTCGCGCAGCATCGAGATCCGCAGCACCGACGCCCATTCGCTCATCGACCGGGAGACCCGCATGCGGACGAACCCGGCTGCCTCCGTGGAGATCGGCGATCACGTCTGGATCGGCGTCGGGGTGATCATCGCCAAGGGCGCGGCCGTGCCCGCCGACTCGGTCGTCGGCGCACGCTCCTTCGTCAACGGCCGCTTCGACGAGGAGGGCGTGGTGCTGGCCGGAGCGCCGGCCAGCATAGTCAAGCGCGGCATCACCTGGCACCGGGCGCGGAAGCCGAGATTTTCGGCTGCCGAGATGAATCACTGGAAGAGCTGAGCCCCCGACCCGCTATCACGATTTCGGCATGAAGGCGGGCAGCCATTCCTTCGGGAAGCGGCGCGGCCTGCCGCCCTCGCCGACGATGGCGGCCTCCACCCGCGCCCTGACCAGCACTTGGCCGCCGCGCGACAGCGTCTGCGCCATGGTGATGCGGGCGCCGGAAATCTCCTCGGTGCGGGTGTCGACGGTGAGGACGTCGTCGATGCGGGCCGGCGCGACGAAATCGATCTCCATGCGCCGCACCACCCAGATGATGCGCTCGCCATGCTTACCGTCGGCGAGCTCGGTGTGGTGGACGCCGGCGAGCCGCAGGAAATCCGAGCGGCCGCGCTCCAGGAATTCCAGGTAGCGGGCGTGGTAGACGACGCCGGAGAAGTCGGTGTCTGCATAATAGACGCGCGCCATCAGCCGGTGACCGGTCGCGGTGAGCACGCCGGAGAGCCCGGCGGCGAGCTGTTCACCATGATCGCCCATCGCACTTTCCTTTTGCACGGCTTGCTGACACCAATCGCGGCGGCGAACCGGATGGCACTTATGATCGGGATGTTCAAGACCTGCATTGCCGCGGCGATGCTGCTGCTTGCCTGGGCCGAGGCGGGGTCGGCCGCGAGCTTCTCGGCCCGGCGCGGCGTCAATCTCGACCTGTGGATCACCTGGCCGCCGGAACAGCGCTGGAGCGAGCCCGACGCCATCCTGCCCTATCCGGAATGGCGAAAGTTCCTGAAGGCAGCCGACCTCGAGGCGCTCAGGGCTGCCGGTCTCGACTTCGTGCGCATGCCGGTCGACCCCGTGCCGTTTCTGTCCGGGCAGTCGGCGCATCTGGTCGAGGACCTGTTCGACTCTGTCCGCGACTCGGCGCGCATGGTCAATGCCGCCGGCCTGAAGGTGGTGGTCGACATGCACATCGTGCCGGCCGGCGGTGGCCGGTCGATCGGCACGCAGCAGATCCTCGATGAACCCGCCCTGTTCGACCGCTACCTCGACGTGGTGCGCCGCATGGCGCGCACGCTGGCCGGCGAGGACCCGGCGCTGGTCGCGCTGGAGCTGATGAACGAGCCGACCAGCGGCTGCGAGGGCGCGGAGGCCGGAATCTGGGCGGACAGGCTGAAGCGCCTGTTCGCGGCGGCGCGCGCCTCGGCCACGCGGCTGACGCTGGTGCTGACCGGCGCCTGCTGGAGCAGCGCCGAAGGGCTTGCCGCGCTCGACCCGAAGGACTTTCCCGACGACAACCTGATGTGGGGCTTCCATTCCTACGACCCCTTCCTGCTGACGCATCAGGGCGCCACCTGGGCCGGCGACTTCATCCGCTACGTGACCGGCATCCCCTATCCGCCAAGCAGCGCGCCGCGCGCCGAGCTGGAGGCGGCGGTGGCGAAGGTGAAGAGCACGATCGACGCAGAGGCGCCATGGTCGCGCCGCGCCGGCATGAAGGCCTATCTGGACGAGCTGGTCGCCGCGATCGACACGCCGGAAAAGCTCTCGGCCATCATGGAAAAACCCTTCGCCACCGTCGATGCCTGGGCGAAAAAGCACGGCGTCGGCTCCGAAAGCATCCTGTTCGGCGAGTTCGGCATGATCCGGCAGGAATATCGCGGGCCGTATGTCGTCCCCGCCAGCGAGCGCGCCGCCTATTATCGCGACATGATCGCCCATGCCGAAAAGCACGGCTACGCCTGGTCGATGTGGAGTTATGGCGGGGCGTTCGGGGTGGTCGAGGAGTTCGATCGCCGGGCGGCCGAAAGCGACGTGCTGGACGTGGTGCGGAGCTTGCCGGACTGATCTCGGTCAAACGTCGCCGAGATCGATCTGCAGGATTTCCGGCGGCATGCCGAAGCGCACCGGCAGGATGCTGCACCCCAGCCCGCCGGAGACGATCAGGTGGCGGCCGTCCTCGACAATGTGGCCGTAGGCGTAGCGGTTGCCGAAGCGCGACGGCACCACGGGTGCATGGCCGAACAGCCGCACCTGGCCGCCATGGGTGTGACCCGACAGCGTCAGCGAGATGCGGTGCCGCACTTTCGGAAAGATGTCCGGCTCGTGCGCCAGCAGGATCGCCGGCGCGCCGTCGGTGATCTTGTCCAGCGTTGCGTCCAGATCGTCCACGCCGTGAAACCCCTTGCGGCCCCAGCGCTTGCCGGGGCGTAGCGCCAGCTGGTCGCCGAGGCCGGCGATCCAAAACGCCTGTCCATCCTTCTCCAGCCGGACCGCATCGTTGTGGAGCACCGAGATTCCCGCTTTCTCCAACGCGCGGTGTGCGATGGTCGGCCCTTGTCCGGCCTTCTGGGCGGTCAGATCCTCCCACCAGTCGTAATTGCCGAGCACCGCCTGCACACCGAGCGGCGCCTTCAGCCGGCCGAGCACCGGCGCCCATTCGGCGGCATCGACCCAGTCGGTCGCCAGCCAGGTGCCGCTGACATAGTCGCCGAGCAGCACGATGACGTCAGGCTCCAGCGTGTTGGCGCGCGCCACCAGCTTTGCGATGCGTTCCGGCGGCATCCACGGCCGGCAGGCGTGTATGTCGGCAAGCGCCACGATGCGCAGCCGAAGGTCGTCGGGCCAGCCCGGCGGTTTCAACGCATAGCGTTGCACCCGCGTCAGCAGCTGCGGCTCGACGCCGAAGGCGTAGCCGCCGAGCGCGAGCGTCGCCAGCAGCGAGCCGCCGGCAAGCCGTAAAAAACCGCGTCTGGTGATCATCGAGGTCCACTCGCAAGGGTTGCCGCGCCGCTTGCGAGGAGATGCCAGGCCAATGCGCCGGCATGGCGGCCGATTTCAGGAGATTTGGTGCAGGAAAACGACGTCGACGTCGCCGGTCAGCAAGACCTCAGGCGTCATCCTCGAAAAGGCTCGCCTGGGTCGCTGCCAGGTTGCGCGGCGCCTCCAGCCCGAGATGTTTCCAGGCATTGGCCGTCAGCAGGCGGCCGCGCGGGGTGCGTTGGATGAAACCCTGCTGGATCAGGTAGGGTTCGATGATGTCCTCGATGGCGTCGCGCGGCTCGGACAGGCCGGCGGAAATGGTCTCGACCCCGACCGGCCCGCCGCCGAAATTCTGCGCGATCATCGTCAGGTAGCGGCGGTCGAGCTGGTCGAGGCCGAGCGCGTCGACGTCGAGCCGGCGCAACGCCTCGTCCGCTACCTTGCGCGAGACGCGCTCGGCGCCGTCGACGCTGGCGAAGTCGCGCACGCGCCGCAAGAGCCGGCCGGCGATGCGCGGCGTGCCGCGGGCGCGCCGGGCGATCTCCGACGCGCCGTCGTCGGCCATCGGCAGCTGCAGGATGCGGGCGCCGCGCCGCACGATCTGCTCCAGCTCCTCGACCGTGTAGAAGTTGAGCCGGACAGGGATGCCGAAGCGGTCGCGCAGCGGATTGGTGAGCAGGCCGAGCCGCGTCGTGGCGGCGACCAGCGTGAACTTCGCCAGCTCGATCTTGACCGAGCGCGCCGCCGGTCCTTCGCCGATGATCAGGTCGAGCTGGAAATCCTCCATGGCCGGATAAAGAATCTCCTCCACCGCCGGGTTGAGGCGGTGGATCTCGTCGATGAACAGCACGTCGCGCTCTTCCAGATTGGTGAGCAGCGCCGCGAGGTCGCCGGCCTTGGCGATCACCGGGCCGGAGGTCGAGCGGAAGTTGACGCCGAGCTCGCGCGCCATGATCTGCGCCAGCGTGGTCTTGCCGAGGCCGGGCGGGCCGACGAACAGCACATGGTCGAGCGCCTCGCCGCGCGCCTTCGCCGCCTCGATGAACACCTTCAGATTGGCGCGCGCATCCGCCTGGCCGACGAACTCGTCGAGCGTCTGCGGCCGCAGCGTGGCATCGGCGTCCTCGCCGCGTTTTTCGGAGGAGATGAGGCGGGCAGGTTGGTTCACGACCTGTCGCTCCTAGAAGGGAGCGATCCCCACCTCTCCCTTGACCACTTGAAACCCTCTTTCAGGCCGATCCTCGCCAGCGTGGTCACCTTCAATCCCATCAACTTCCACCCTATGCCAGCAATTCCATCAACGGGATGGCCGACGCGGCGGCGGCATCGAACGTCACTGTGCGGGAGCAGCCTGCCCGCGCGGCGGAAGCGCGATCAAATGATCGGCCAGGTCTCCCGCCTTGACCTTCGAGCCGCGCAACAGCGTCGAGAGATGGTGCTGCTCCTCGAACACGAAAGCTGGAGACGACATCAAGCTCTCGATCACGAACACGACGCGATCCTGTGAGAATCGATAGCGGCTCCGAAGCACCCAGATGAACTCGACGAGAACGACGATGCTGACGAAGGCGGGGTCGTCGGCGTGGCGTGCACCGAAAAACGCAGCAGCTCGTTCCGATTCGCCGATGTCTTCTATGACCACGAAACGAAGCAGGACATTCGTATCCACCCCGATCATCTGTGGCGCTCTCGCCATTCACGCGAGATCCTCTCGTCGTCCTCTGCGACATATCGACCGATCGCTTCGTCGAAGTCTTTGAGCGTTGCGCCCGCGCCGGCCGGCGGTCTGCCGAGAATTCCGAAGAGATCGGCAACCGATTTGTTCTTGGGGATCATCATGGCGCCACCCTCCACGATGACGAACTCGACGCGATCGCCGGACTGCAGCCCGAAGTGCTCCCGCACTTCCAGCGGGATTGTCGTCTGCCCTTTTGTGGTAATCTTGGCGGAATAGCTCATTGACTTGCTTCCAAATTCTTACTCGGCGAGCATAGTAAGGATGGGGCCAGCTCGCAAGTTACCGCGCCAGCTCCCTCAGCCCCAGCCGGATCAGCTTCGCCGAATCCGCGCCTTCGCCAGCCGCCTTCAGCGCCGCCGCCACCGCATTTGCAGCCGTGTCGCGCGAATAGCCGAGATTGGTCAGCGCCGAGACGGCGTCGGCCACCGGTGCCGGGGCGACGCCCTCGCCGAGTTCCTGCTTCAGCCCGATCGTCCCCGATGCCGATCCGGCGAAAGCCGGCGCCTTGGTTCGGAGCTCGGTGACGATGCGCTCGGCCACCTTCTTGCCGACGCCCGGCGCCCGCGACACCATGGCGATGTCGCGCAGCGCGATGGCGTTGGCGAGGTCGGCCGGCTCCAGCGTCGACAGCACGGACAGCGCCACCTTGGCGCCGACGCCCTGCACATTGCCCATCAGTAGGCGGAACCATTCCCGCTCCAGAGCGGTGCGAAAACCGTAGAGACGGATCATGTCCTCGCGCACATAGGTCTCGATGAACAGCGTCACCGCTTCGCCGGCGTCGGGCAGCGTCGCCAGCGTGCGCGCCGAGCAATGCGCGACATAGCCGACGCCATGCACGTCGACCGTGCAATGATCCTCGCCGATCTCGTCGACGACGCCCTTGAGCTTGCCGATCATGGAAGGGTCCTCACATGCCGGGCGTGATCAGCTCGACGCCGGGAAAATAGTTCCTGAAGCCTGCCGGGTCGCGGGTCAGGATGGGATAGCCGCGAACGGCCGCGTGCGCACCGATCAGAAAATCGGGCAACACCCTTTCGCGCGCGCCGCCCTGCCGCCGATAGAGCGCAAAGGCCTTGGACGCGGCGAAGGCTGCCTCGAACGGAAGACCTTCGCGCCGGAATTCATCCTCCGGAAGCACGCTGTCAATCTCCGCGATTGTCGCGTAGCGCATGGCGAATTCAGCATAGATGATCTGATTGATCACCACGCTGCCGCGCTTTCGCGCCTGCTCGATCTGCGGCCGCGACCATCGCAGCCAGAGCGGATCACGAACGGCGATGTCAATGAGAACATTGGTATCGACCAGTGTTGCCACGCTCAGCGGTCCCGCGTCAGGGCCATGACGTCCTCGGCGCTCAGCGTCTGGTCGCCGCTTCCTTCCAGCCGGTCGAGCGCCGCCAGAAAGCTGGCGAGCCGCTCACGGTCGCTTTGCCGCCGGGGATCGTTCTTGGGCACGATGGTGATCTTGCCGCCTTCGATGCCGAACACGACCTCACTGTTGGCGTCGATGCCGAAGGTCTCGCGCAAGTCCCGCGGGATCGTCACCTGGCCCTTGCTGGTCACACGCATGGAGCATTCCTTCTTACCAGTAAGGAATATTCCAACCGTGAGAACAAGTCAAGAACAAGATTCTCCCGCCAGCGCCGCCAGCCGCGCGCCCAGCCCTTGCCGGTGATGCGCATGGCAGATGGCGATGGCCAGCGCGTCGGCGGCGTCGTCGCCGACGAAGGTCGCCTTCGGCAGCAGCACCTTCACCATCATGTGGATCTGCTTCTTGTCGCCGTGGCCGACGCCGATCACCGCCTTCTTCACCGCGTTGGGCGCGTATTCGGCAACGGCCAGCCCGGCGCGCGCCGGCACCAGCATGGCGATGCCGCGTGCCTGGCCGAGCTTCAGCGTGGCGGTGGCGTCCTTGTTGACGAAGGTCGCTTCCACCGCCGCTTCCTGGGGCGCGTGGGTGTCGAGCACCACGCAGAGCCCGTCATGCAGCTGGCACAGCCGCTCGGCCAGCGATGCCTTGTCGTCGGAACGCACCGTGCCCGAGGCGACGAAACGCAACGCATTGCCCCGCGCCTCGACCAGGCCCCAGCCGGTGCGCCGCAGGCCAGGGTCGATGCCGATGATGCGAATCGTTTCCTGCATGGACGAAACCTATCCTTTTCGCCGCATGCCTGTCAGGAAAATGTGAACGAAACGAAAACAGTGGATGCAGGACGCCCGGAGCGTCGGCCTCGGCTGCCCGCCTCAGCCGCGCGCGAAGGCGGTGTTGAGTAGGCTGATCTGGTCGGAAACCGGATTGCTGCGGCGCGCCAGCGGCTCGCCGGGGCCGTCGGGTGTGCGCCCGTAGATCTCCTCGTCCATGCGGCGCACCAGGTTCTGCAGGCTGAGCGAGCGCTGGACCAGCGACAGGAACGCCTCCGGCAGCTCGTTCCAGCCAGTCGCGTGGTCCGGCGCCGACGCCGTGTCGAGCCGCACCTTGCATTTTTCGGCCGCCACCTGGTCGCGCGTCATCTCGCCGGAATTGGCGGCGCGCTGCAGGAGCAGCCAGGAGGCTATCTGCATCAGCCGGGTGGTGAGGCGCATCGATTCGGCGGCGTAGAGCGTGGCGGCCATGCGCGACAGCTTGCGCGCCTCGCTGCGGCCCGGCCCGTCCAGATATTCGGCGGCGCGCTCCACCAGGCTCATGCCTTCGTTGTAGAGCGGCTTGAAAGAATCGGAGAAGACGCGCCGTTCGGCGAGCTTGATCGGTTGTCTGCTTTCCATGAAGGCTGTGCCCGTCGTCATTCTCCGGCCCGATGGAGGCCCGTGCCGGGCGTCAGCCGCCCTCTGCGGTCGCCTTCTTGCCGATTCCTCTCGAGCATGGAAGATGCGCCGCTGCGGAGGCGAAGGCAAGAGCATGTTTAACAAAGGGTTAACGGGCCGGTCCGGCACAAAAAAAAAGAGCCGCGGAAAGCGGCTCTCGAGAGTTTAACAGGGAGGCGTCAAACGAAGTGGCTCCAACCACTCGGTAAGAATCCAGATAACTGGATGCCCCCAATAAACGGCTGTAAAGCTTAATGGACGCTTAACGCGTCGGAGAATTTTTTACCGGCCGGCCTACGTCTGTGCCATCCAGATACACATCCGAGCCGGAAACCGCCGGCTTGTGCATCGTCGAGAAGGCGATGAAGGCGAACAGCAGCATACCGGCATAAAACGCCATCGAGCCGACGGCGACGATCGGCTCGACCGCGGCGTTGCCGGCAAGCAGGAAGTACAGCCCGACCATCAGCATGACGCCGCTAACCGCCGAGACCCAGAAATGCACCTGCGCCAGCCAGGACAGGCGGGCCGCCGGCACAAGATGGTAGAAGAAGGCGAACACCGCCGACATCAGCCACCCGGCCACCATCGCATGCGCGTGGACCGGCATCTGCGCGTGGTCGTGGGTGATCGACATATGCAGGCCGAGCGCCATGCCGCAGAGCGCATAGAGGATGGCCAGCGTGAAGAAGTTCCGTGCAACGCCTTGCATAGAGTGTCCTTTCAGTTCCGCGATCGATGGGGACGCGGCCCTGCCGGTCACCCCATCGCCCGCGGCTGTTAGACACCCCGCCTGTTTCCGAGCCGTGTCGGCTGGGCTCGAAAAAGGATACGGACGGTTACACCGGCGAAACCGAGGCAGGTAGCCCTCGTCCGCTCACCCCGCCTTCGCCATCTCGCGCAGCCGGAACTTCTGGATCTTGCCGGTCGAGGTCTTGGGGATCTCGACGAAGACCACCGCCTTCGGCACCTTGAAGCGCGCCAGCAGCTTGCGGCAGTGCTCGATGATCTCGGCCTCGGTCGCCGTCCTGCCGGGCTTGAGCTCGACATAGGCGACCGGCACCTCGCCCCATTTGTCGTCGGCGCGCGCGACCACGCCGCAGGACGCCACCGCCGGGTGCCTGTAGAGCGCGTCCTCCACTTCGATCGACGAGATGTTCTCGCCGCCCGAGATGATGATGTCCTTCGAGCGGTCCTTGAGCTGGATGTAGCCGTCCGGATGCTTGACGCCGAGGTCGCCGGAGTGGAACCAGCCGCCGGCGAAGGCTTCGTCCGTCGCCTTCCTGTTCTTCAGGTAGCCCTTCATGACGATGTTGCCGCGGAACATCACCTCGCCGATGGTCTGGCCGTCGGCGGGCGTCTCGCGCATGGTCGCCGGATCCATCACCGTCAGCCCCTCCAGCGAGGCGTAGCGCACGCCCTGCCGCGCCTTCTTGGCCGTGCGCGCACCCGCGTCGAGGCTGTCCCATTCGCCGTGCCATTCGTTGACCACGGCCGGGCCGTAGGTCTCGGTCAGGCCGTAGAGATGCGTGACGGCGAAGCCGGCCTCGGCCATGCCGGCCAGCACGGCCTCGGGGGGTGGCGCGGCGGCGGTGTTGAAGGTCACCGTCTGCGGGAAGTCGCGCCTATCCTCTTCGGATGCATTGATCAGCATCGACATGACGATCGGCGCGCCGCACAGATGGGTGACGCCGTGGTCGGCGATGGCGTCGTACATCGACCTGGCGCGCACCCAGCGTAGGCAGACATGGGTGCCGGCCTGCAGGGCGAGCGTCCACGGGAAGCACCAGCCGTTGCAGTGGAACATCGGCAGCGTCCACAGATAGACGGGATGCCTGCCCATGCCAGCATGGATGGTGTTGGTGGTGGCCATCAGCGCCGCGCCGCGATGGTGATAGACGACGCCCTTCGGGTTGCCGGTGGTGCCTGAGGTGTAGTTGAGCGCGATGGCGTCCCATTCGTCGTCCGGCATCGACCAGGCGAAGTCCGGATCGCCGGACTGCACGAACGCCTCGTAGTCGAGCGATCCGATCCGCTCGCCCTTCGGATAAGGCGCGTCGGCTGGATAGTCGGGATCGTCGTAGTCGATCACCAGCGGCTTCACCGCGGCGAGCGCCAGCGCCTCGCGCATGACGGCGGAGAATTCGCGGTCGACGATCACCACCTTCGCTTCGGCATGGTCGAGCTGGAAGGCGACCACCGCCGCGTCGAGCCGCGTGTTGAGCGAATGCAGCACCGCCTTCACCATCGGCACGCCGAAATGCGCCTCCAGCATCGCCGGCGTGTTGGAGAGCATGACGGTGACGGTGTCGCCCTTGCCGATGCCCTTCGCCGCCAGCGCCGAGGCGAGTTGCAGCGAGCGCCGCCAGAAATCGCGGTAGGAGAGGCGCAGGCCGCCATGGACGATCGCCGGTTGATCCGGAAAGGTCTTGGCTGCCCTTTCCAGCAGCGTCAGCGGCGTCAGCGGCTGGTGGTTGGCGGCGCTGCGGTCGAGGCCGACCTCGTAGATGCTGGGCAAGATTCGCTCCCCGGAACGGCTGGTGTTTGCGCCGATCCTAGAGCGCGCCGCGGCGGCGGGGAAGAAATTCCGTTCCTCGTACGGAGGGAAAGTGGACGAGGAAAGGAGGGCCGCCCGCCGTCAGGCGGGCCGCAGCCCGCGCCCCTCGTATGGCGTCGGCGGCGCGGCCGGTCGCGGCGCCGGTCGCTTGCCGCCCCAGCCGATCGTCGGCAGCCATTCCAGCCAGTACGCCAGCGTGAACTGCAGCGCGATGCCGGCGCCGATCAGGGCGGTGTCGAACAGCACGCCGCCGCCATAGACGACCTTCAGCACCTGTCCGGCCATGGCCAGCATCGTGCCGGCGATGAAGACCGGCAGCGAATGCCTGCCGAGCACCGCCAGCGGGCTGTTGGCGCCGGTGCGCGCCAGGTTGGAGAGCGACGGGATCGCGACGATCAGATAGGCCAGCGCCAGCACGTGCAGCAGCCGCGGCAGCGACAGGAAGGTCTTGTCGAAGCCGGAAAGCACCGGCGGCAGGTCGATGGACGCCTCCAGCCCCCAGAACGACCCGCGCACCCAGACGAAGGCCAGGACGATGAAGCCCAGCGACATCGCCGCCAGCGGGCGGCTGTAGCAGATCGCGCCGCCGCGCTTCACATGCAGCATGCAGGCCATGCCGATCACGAACAGGAACTGCCAGGACAGCGGGTTGAGGAACCAGAAGCCGTCGGTCGGATAGTTGGAGGGCGCGATCTGCCAGTAGCCGGCGGCGAACCAGACGAGGCCGGAGACGGTGACCATCAGCACCAGGCTGACGCGGCTGAGCAGCAGGAACAGCGGCAGCATGACGAGCACCGCGGCATACATCGACAGGATATTGTTGTAGCCGACCTGATGGCCAAGCGTGGCGAGGCCGACGAGCGCGCGCGGCGTATCCTCCACCAGCGCCGTGATGTTGATCATCTCCAGCAGCTTGGGGCGCGCGAACCACAGCGCCGCGGCCGAGAACATGGCCAGCGTCGCCACCGTGGTGACGATGTGGGCGACATAGAGCACGCAGGCACGCCGCCATGCCTTGAGCGTCATCAAAAGCCGGCTGCCCGGCTCGAACTTCAGGCCATAGGCGAGGCCTACGGCGATGCCCGAGATCAGCACGAAGGCCTCCGCCGAATCGGAGAAGCCGAAATTCTTGTGCGTGAGGTGCTCGAAGACCGTGCCCGGGACGTGGTTGACGAAGATCGTCAGCAGCGCCAGCGCGCGGAATACGTCGATGCGGGTATCCCGCGTGGAGGCTGTGTTGGTCGTCATCGCGGCGTAAAGTTCCAAACGCGAACAAAGTTCCTTGCCGCCCGCCCGGTGCGACATTGCGGGTGCGTCATGTGACGACCGTGTGGCGGCAGCATGCGTCGCGGCCGAATTCCCGCCAATTTCCCATCACGAAATGTTTCAGCTCAAAACAATTGCGCGACGCCGTCCCACAGCAGCTTCACCGCGATCAGCGCCACGGTGGCGTAGGTGAACGGATAGAAGACCTCCGGCCGCATCCGCCGCACCAGCCATGCGCCGGCCAGCGTGGCCAGCGGCGCGATCGGCATCAGCGCTGCGGAAGCGGCGAGATTGGTCGCGTCGAACTGGCCGAGCGCGAAATAGGGAACGAGCTTGATGGCGTTGGTGATGGCGAAGAAGATGACGGCTGTGCCGGTCAGCACCTTCGGGTCGAGCCGGAGCGGCAGCGCATAGACCTGGAAGGGCGGGCCGCCGACATGCGCGACGAAGCTGGTGAAGCCGGCGACCGTACCCCAGAAGGCCGCGAGCACAGGGTTGCGCGACGCCGCATGGCCGCCGCCATGGCGGATCTGCTGATAGATCCAGCGCAGCACGAAGACGAAAGCGACGGCGCCGACGATAAGGCGGACCATGTCAGCGGTGACCAGCGAGGCGGTGAGCCAGCCGGCGCCGATACCGACCAGCGCGCCGGGCATCATCGAGCGCAGCAGGTCGCGGTCGAAGACGCCGCGCCAGCTCCACAACGATACCAGGTCCATGAGGATCAGGATGGGCAGCAGAATCGCCGCCGCCTGCACCGGCGACATCGCCAGCGCCATCAGCGGCACGCCGGCGAAGCCGAAAGCACCGCCCAGGCCGCCCTTGGACAGGCCGACCAGGATGACCGCCGGCACGGCGGCGGCGTAGAACCACGGATCGGTGAGGAGAGCGGTCATGCAGGGAGGGCCTTTCGCCGCTGCATAACCCGGCCTGCCCCGCTTTGCATAGACCTGGCATGAAAGGCGCGGGCCGGAAGTATTGTATGTGCCAACTTGACGAACTCCGGAAATTCCGTAGCATGGGTCATGCAGACGGTCATCGAAACCAATGCTTATCTCGCGACCGCCAAGGCGGCCGGCATGACGGATGCCGAGCGAGCCGCAGCGATCGATCTGGTTGCGTGGGATCCGCACAGCGGCGACATCATGCAGGGCACCGGTGGTTGCCGGAAAGTCCGGCTCGCCGGCCGCAGCAAAGGAAAGAGCGGCGGATACCGGATCATCTTCGCCTTCGGCAGCGTCCACTTTCCCGTGTTTCTGATCACGGTGTTTGGCAAGGGCGAAAAGGACAACCTGACCAAAGCCGAGCGCAACAACTTGGCGAAGCTGACCAAGATACTGTTCGAACACTATGGAAGGTGAGCCAATGACAAAACACGCGTTCGAAAAGATCAAGGCGGGCCTGGAGGACGCCATCGCATTCGCCCAGGGCGATCAAGATCGCGGCGCACTCCATGTTCCGGAAACGATCGACGTACGGAGCATCCGCAAGGGTCTAGGATTAAGCCAGGAGCAATTTTCCGCGCAGTATGGCTTCGGGCTCGCGCGGTTGCGCGATTGGGAGCAGGGGCGGTCGTCACCCGACAGCGCGGCCCGGGCCTATCTGATCGTTATCCAGCGGGAGCGCGAGGCCGTCGACCGGGCGTTGCATGCCGCGTAGGCCAGCCTGTTCAAAGCGGGCAGCCTCGTCTATGTCAAAATGCAAACATGATCGCGCGGCATGGCTGCGCGCCTCCGTATAGCTCGAACCAAAGGCGTTCCGCCGCACCGACATGACCGACAGAACGCCCCCCAACCGCTGCCGCCTCGTGCTGATCGCGCCGTCCGGCGAAGACGCCGAGAGCTTCGGCCCGCGCCTGCTCGAAGCCGCCGCCGGCGGCGACGTCGCCTCGCTGATCCTGCCGGCCCGCGCCGGCGAGGCCGCCTTCCAGGATTTCGCCGCGCCGATCGTGCGCATCGCCCAGGAAGCCGGCATCGCCGCGATCGTTGCCGGCGACACGCGCATCGCCGGCAGGGTCGGGGCCGACGGTATCCATCTGGAGATGGCCAAGGACGAGCTGCGCCAGGCGGTGGAGCGCTGGCAGGGCAGGATGATCGTCGGGACGGGCGGCGCCACCACCCGCGACGACGCGCTGGAGCTCGGCGAGACGCAGCCCGACTACATGTTCTTCGGCCGCTTCGGCTTCGACACCAAGCCGGAGCCGCACCGGCGCAACCTGGCGCTCGGAGCCTGGTGGGCGGAGCTGGTGGAAATCCCCTGCATCGTGCTGGGCGGGTCGGACGTCTCTTCGGTCGAGGCTGTGGCCGCGACCGGCGCCGACTTCGTTGCGCTGTCGAGCGCGGTGTTCGGGCCGGACGCCGATCCGCGCGCTGCGGTGGAACAGGCGAACGCGATCCTCGACCGGACCGCGCCGCGGTTCGGGAACTGACGCCATGACCATGCGCGCGCCAAGGCTCCTCTCGCTGGCTGCGGCGGCCGCGGTCGCCATGGCCCTTCCCGTGCTTGCGGCCGAAAATCCGACCGACAACCGGCTGCCCAGCCCGGTCGATCCCGAGCGGTTCTCGGGCGGGCTGACGCGCGACGGCAATGTCGATCCCGAGCGCTTCGGCCAGCGCCAGCCCGACCAGGCCTTTGGCGCCTTCCAGCGCGGGCTCTACATGACCGCCTACAACCTCGCCCTGGTGCGCGCCGAGAACGGCGACCCGGCGGCGCAGACACTGGTCGCCGAAATCCTGTCGCGCGGGCTCGGCCGGCCGCGCGACGAGGCGGGCGCGGCGAAATGGTATCAGCTGGCATCCGAGCAGGGCATCCCGGAGGCGCAGTTCCAGTACGCGCTGCTTTTGCTCGACGGGCGCTTCGTCAAGAAGGACGACAAGCAGGCCTTCGCCCTCATGCAGGCGGCGGCCGAGGCCGGCAATTTGTTCGCGCAGTTCAACTTCGCGCAGATGCTGATCAAGCGCGAGCCCGACGAGCGCGGCCTCGCCAAGGCGGTTTCCTATTATGAGCGGGCGGCGCGGGACGGCCTGGCCGACGCGCAATACGCGATGTCGCAGATCTCCGCCAACGGCGTGGGCGGCAAGAAGGCCGACGACAAGGAGGCGCGCCGCTGGCTGCTCTTGGCCGCGCGCCAGAACTACGACACCGCCCAGCTCGACCTCGGCCACTGGCTGATGGAGGGCCGGGGCGGCGAGCGGAACCGCGCCGAGGGGTTCGCCTGGCTGCTCAGGGCGGCGCGCGGCGGCAACGTCGCGGCCCAGAACGACGTCGCCAAGCTTTACATGCAGGGCCTCGGCGTCGCGCCGGACACGGCCGCCGCCGCGTCCTGGTACCTGCTTGCCCGGCGCGCCGGCCTGGTCGATCCCATCATGGAGGATTTCTTCGACGGGTTGACCGACGAGGAGATCAAGCAGGCGCTGGAGCGGTCGAACCGGCTGCGCTGACCGCAGGCAGCGCATCCGCAACCGGCCGCTCTCTTGCCTCCCGCGGCGTTTTATGGTCTTGGAAGCCCCGAAAATCGCGACAGCAGCGAACTCTTTCCTCCGGAACAAGCACAAAATGGCCAAGATCAACGGCAACGAAATCCGTCCCGGCAACGTCATCGAGCACGATGGCGGCCTCTGGGTGGCGGTCAAGACCAACGCGGTCAAACCCGGCAAGGGCGGCGCCTACAACCAGGTCGAACTCAAAAACCTCATCAACGGCACCAAGCTCAACGAGCGCTTCCGCTCGGCCGAGACGGTCGAGCGCGTGCGGCTGGAGCAGAAGGATTTCTCCTTCCTCTACGAGCAGGGCGAGGCGCTGGTGTTCATGGACACCGAAAGCTACGAGCAGCTCGAGCTGCAGAAGGATTTCGTCGGCGAGCGCGCCGCCTTCCTGCAGGACGGCATGACCGTCACCGTCGAGCTCTACGAGGAGAAGCCGATCGGCATCGCCCTGCCCGACCAGGTGGTGCTGACCATCACCGAGGCCGATCCGGTGGTGAAGGGCCAGACGGCCGCCTCCTCCTACAAGCCCGCCGTGCTGGAGAACGGCGTCCGCGTGCTGGTGCCGCCCTTCATCGAGGCCGGCGAGAGGATCCTCGTCGACACCAACGAGATCACCTATCTGCGCCGCGCCGACTGACGGCCCGGGATAGTCACGATGGCGCGCTCCGCACTCCTCAATGTCATGGTCCAGGCGGCAATGAAGGCCGGCCGCTCGCTGTCGCGCGATTTCGGCGAGGTGCAGAACCTGCAGGTGTCGCTGAAGGGTCCGGCCGATTTCGTCAGCCAGGCCGACCGCAAGGCCGAGGACATCGTCTTTGCCGAGCTGTCGCGCGCCCGTCCGGGCTACGGCTTCCTGATGGAGGAGCGCGGCGTGGTGGCGGGCGACGACGACCAGCACCGCTGGATCGTCGATCCGCTCGACGGCACCACCAATTTCCTGCACGGCCTGCCGATCTTCGCCGTGTCGATCGCCCTGGAGCGCCAGGGCCAGGTCGTCGCCGGCGTGATCTACAATCCGGCCATGGACGAGCTCTACACCGCCGAGCGCGGCGGCGGCGCCTTCATGAACGACCGCCGCCTGCGCGTCGCGGCGCGCTCGAAACTGTCGGACACGGTGATCGGCACCGGCATGCCGCATCTCGGCCTCGGCCACCACGGCAACTACCTGGTCGAGCTGCGCAACGTCATGGGCGAGGTGGCCGGCATCCGCCGCCTCGGCTCCGCATCGCTCGACCTCGCCTATGTCGCGGCCGGCCGGCTCGACGGTTTCTGGGAAGACCCGCTGTCGCCCTGGGACATCGCCGCCGGCATGCTGTTGATCCGCGAGGCCGGCGGCTTCGTCTCCGACCGGCACGGCGAGCAGGGCATGTTCGACAACCGCTCGATCGTCGCCGGCAACGAGACGATCCACCGGGCCCTGCTTAAGACGCTGAAGAAGCCGGTGGCGGGGCGCTGAGCGCGAAGTTGCCGGCCTCGGGTTGACTGCGGTTATCGGGAAAACGGAATGCGCGCAATCCGCGTCTATGACAGGATTGCGCGCATTTCTCGGGATCGCCGGCCGACTTTGCAAGTCTCGGCTCCGGCCTGACGGACCTCGCTCAAAGTTGCACAAGGTTCTCCCGCGCGTGTTCGGACCGGCGGGACGAAGCACGCTTTAGCTGGACACTGTCTCGCGCTATTGGACCCTTTTCACCACAGGCGGCATCCAGCTTCCGTCGAGGATCGAGGGGCTGGTCTCCTTGGGCCAGTACATTCTGAGCATCGGTAGGAATGCGCCCTTCGGCGCAGGGAGCCAGTTCGCCTCTTTGTCCGAGCCCGGCGACTCGTTCTGGAAATAAAGCGTCAACGAGCCGTCTTCGTTGGGCACCGGATTGTTGCGCGGGCTGACCGTGAACTTGTTCAGCTTGTTCGGCACGAACCACCAGCCTTGGTCGATCTCGTACATGGTAATCGACCAGAAGCCGCTGACCGGCGGTTCCTCGCCCTTGGCAAAGGTCAGCGTGTACTTGTGCTCGCCGGAGAGCGGCTGGCCGTCGGCATCGCGCAGCGTGTAGGGATAAACCGCATCCTCCTGCAGGTTCGCCGGCCAGCCGAAGGCCGCGACGACCGCCCGCTTCATATAGTCGGTCCCATAGGCGCCGACCCCCTTGGTCATGGTCCAGCCGTTCACCTCGGAACCGAGTACGTGCTGGTTGTCGCCGATATGCCTGAGCGCGTCCTGCGGCAAGGTCTCGAGTGCCGCCGCGATCTCGGGGCCGAGTGCTGCGAGGTCGAAGTCCTTGCACGGCTCGAGGCCGATCTTCGCCATCCGCGCCAGCATCGGCGCGTCTTCCGCCGCCGGCGGTGCGGTCTTGCACATGAGATCGGCCATCCGATCGAAATAGCCTTCGGTGCCGAACCCCAGGATCACCGCCTGTGGCTTGTCGGCCATCGAAAACCCCGGCTCGGGATCGACCGGCGGCGCCTGGTAGACGTAGTCGGCCTTACCCACTGCGGATAGCGGGCGGATGTCGTACTGCGCCTGCAACGCGTTCACGGCCTCGTAGTCGGCGTCGGTGCCGTCTGCGTAGGTGCGGCCGAGGATGAGCATGTAGCGGGTCGGCACTTCGACGTGTGTCATCCCTTCGGGAACCTCGCCGCTCCAGCCGGGACCGGACAGCAGGAAGGTGTGGGCTTTCTCGCCGCTGGTGCGGCTGCCGCCGGAGTGGATGACCGGCATCCACAGACTGTACATTGGAAAGAGGAAGTAGCGCTTGCCCATGTCCGGATAGGACAAGACCCAGGGCTGGTCGCCGAGATCGAGCCACGCCGCAGAGTAGAGCGTATCTGCGTTCGGCGCGGAGACGCCGCGATAGTCGCCCGGCGGATAGCGCTTGACGTTGATGAACTGCCCCATCGGGCCGCGCAGTTCCTCGATCTTGTCGACATTGGTCATCTGCACCCGCGTCACCTCGGTGGTGATCAGGGAGTATCCGTAGACATAGGCATCCATGGCGATCGACTTGGCCTCATCGGCGGTCAGCGCGTTTGCGTTGCCGGAGCTGGCCGCGGTCGCCAGGCCAGTCATAAGAATGAATCTTGCCAGATACTTCGTTTTCATGCGCATATCTCCCTCATTGCAAGCCGCCTGCTCAGCTCACGGTTCAATCACTGTGAAGAACCAGATCCGCCAAGAAAATATCGCTGAACGGCATAAAGCCGGCAAGATCGAAGCGAAGCCTTACCTTGCTCCGTCAAGCTGTACATGATGCCTGATGTTGCTGACGAACCATTTTGCGCCATCGGCCCAGAAACTCCCGGCAAGCTCGAGGTTCGATTCGGTACCCGTCATTTCGGTGACCGCCTTGGCGGGCGTCCCCGCTTTCGTCCGTGGCGTCTTTGGCGACAAGCTGCTCAGGCAAGCCAACCGGGCGGCGATGCTCGACATCGAGGCGATCGAGGATCAGGATTGCTTCATCCCGCACGTCACGATGAGCGCCTTCGTCGACTCCATCGCCAGACTGACCGGCGAAGAATATTTCGGGCTGCTCTTGGCGCCCCATTTGACGGTCGCGAGCTACGGCTGCTGGGGCGAGTATGTCCTGGGGGCGTCCACGTTGGGCGACGCGATCCAGCGGGCCACGGCCACGATCGGTTTTCACAGCAAGGGTGACTCCCTGTCGCTGAACGTCATCGATGGGCAGGCGCGTCTCAGCTACACCAGCGCCGCAAAGGGGCTTGAGGGATATGCGCAAGTCGCCTGCGGTGCAGCCGGTGTCGTGGTGAACCTCTGCCGGTCATTCCTTCCCGCCCGTCCGCCTCTGCGATGCGTCGAACTCGACCTTCCGAAGCCGCGCCGGTCCGGCTCCTTCGAAGACGTATTCGGCTGCCCCGTGCTGTTCGACAGGCCGACCGTGACAATCTGCTTCGACGCTGCGGGACTCCACGCCGGCCGCGCACTGCGTGGGGAGGCGGCCCTCGTCACGGTCGACGATCTGGCGCGGGCGCGTGTGGACTGCCGGAAGCTCGGCGGACTTCGCGACATTCTCGCCGAGCAGATCTGGTCACAGGTGCTTGCGGGTAAGGTATCGATCGAAAGCGCGGCGCGATCTCTAGATACAAGCGTCCGCACCCTTCAGCGCGAGTTGAACCGCGAGGGCACGGATTTCCGGACGCTGGCGAACCTGGTGCGTAGCCGAAGGGCGCTTGAGCTGTTGCGCAGCTCCGATGCGTCCGTCACGCAGATATCCGGCTCGCTGGGTTATTCGGCACCGGCCCACTTCGCCCGCGCCCTCCGCAAGGCTACCGGGTTCAGCCCTCGGGAACTTCGTCAGCTTGTTTCGGTCAAGAATTCGACCTGACGTTGGAGCCGTTCATCACCCAGCCCGCCGCGGCAACAGGCTGGCGAGCGAAATCCTGCCCGCCCCGCCCGCGACCATCCGCCGCTTGCCAGTGCTGCCCAGCGATGTTGAAATCGCTGCTTGGGGTCCCGATAACGAATACGGCGACATGAGCCGACAGAGCGAGCTTTCCGACATTCCCTTCCGCGGGCGCTACGTCTACTCCAGGGCGGAACTGATCGCCGACGGCGTGGTGCATGGCATCGGCCTGGTGCTGGCGGTCTCGGCCGGCTCGATCCTGCTCGCCTTCGCCGCCTTCTCGACCGGACCTTGGGAATATGTCGCGACGCTGTTCTACGTCGTGTCGCTGCTGGCGCTGCTCTCCATCTCCTTCGCCTACAATCTGTGGCCGATCTCGCCGGTGAAGTGGGTGCTGCGCCGCTTCGACCATGCGGCGATCTACCTGCTGATCGCCGGCACCTACACGCCCTTCCTCGCCCAGCTCGACGACCCGGGGCTCGCCGCCACCATGATCGCGGTTGTCTGGGGCGCGGCCGCGCTTGGCATGGCGATCAAGATATGCCTGCCCGGCCGCTTCGACCGGCTGGCCGTGGTGTTCTATCTCGCCATCGGCTGGAGCGGCGCGGTGGTGGCGCGCACGCTGGTCGCTACGCTGCCCGAGACGACCCTCTGGCTGATCGTCGCGGGCGGCATCGCCTATTCCTTCGGCGTCGTCTTCTTCGTCTGGCAGCGCCTGCGCTTCCAGTCCGCCGCCTGGCACGCCTTCGTGGTGATCGGCGCCGGCTTGCATCTCGCCGCCATGCTGGACTGCCTGGTCATCGACCGGGTGTAGCGCGGCCCCGGGCGCGCCGCACCTTCTCGCGCAGCCGATGCGGCCGCTCGACAGACGCCGCCGGCAGCGCTGAGGGAAAGCGCCGTCAGATGACGACTGCCGACAGAGTCCCAACGGCGGCATGCAAGGCAATATCCCGCAACGCGAACTGGGTCCGCTGGAGGAGACGCGTTTGGCCGCAGGAATTTTCCTCTAAGATGTCTACAAAGATTATAGAATATCTAACCTGTGGCCCTTCGTGCGGAGTAGGGTTCGGCTCCTTTGCCTCAGGAGCCCCCGATGACGAGAGCGATCCGCTTCAACGCCTTCGACATGAACTGCGTCGGTCATCAGTCCCCCGGACTGTGGGCGCACCCTCGCGACAGGTCGTGGAAGTACAAGGACCTCGACTACTGGCAGGACCTGGCGCGCACGCTCGAACGCGGCGTATTCGACGGCATCTTCATCGCCGACGTCATCGGCTATTACGACGTCTACAAGGGCTCCAACCACCACGCGCTGCACCAGGCCGCGCAGATCCCGGTCAACGACCCGCTGCAGCTTGCCGCGCCGATCGCGCTCGCGACCGAGCATCTGGGCATCGGCATCACCGCATCGACCTCGTTCGAGCACCCCTACACCTTCGCCCGACGCATCGCAACCGCCGACCATCACAGCAAGGGCCGCGTCGGCTGGAACATTGTCACCTCCTATCTGGAGAGCGGCGCCAAGAACATCAGCCAGGGCGGCCTGCGCCGACACGACAACCGCTACGAGGTGGCCGAAGAGTATGTCGAGGTGCTCTACAAGCTTCTCGAGGGATCGTGGGAGGAAGGAGCGGTGGTGCGCGACCGCAGCAACCGCATCTTCACGAACCCTGAGAAGGTCCACGAGATCGGCCATCAGGGCAAGTATTTCACGGTCCCCGGCTATGGCCTGACCGAGCCCTCGCCGCAGCGCACGCCGGTGCTCTATCAGGCGGGCGCCTCCGGTCCGGGCAAGGCTTTTGCCGCGCAGCACGCGGAGTGCATCTTCGTCGCCGCCCCGACCAAGGCGGTGCTGAAGAACTATGTCGCCGAGATCCGGCAGCGCGCCGCCGCCGCCGGCCGCGACCCGAAGAAGCTATATATCTACACGCTGCTGACCATCATCACCGACGAGACCGAGGAGAAGGCGCAGAAGAAGTTCCAGGATTACCGGAGCTACGTCTCCTATGACGGGTCGCTGGTGTTCATGTCCGGCTGGAGCGGCATCGACTTCGGCCAGTATGCGCCGACCGACCTCGTCAGGAAGGTCGAAACCAACGCCATCCATTCCGTGGTCGAAAACCTCGCCGGCGGCGACAAGTCCTGGACCATCGACGAGCTTTCCCAGTTCGGCGGCATCGGCGGCCTCGGCCCGGTCGTCGTCGGTTCGCCGCAGCACATCGCCGACATCCTGCAGGAATGGGTCGACGAGACCGATGTCGACGGCTTCAACCTCGCCTACGCGGTCACTCCCGACAGCTTCGAGGACGTGGTCGGCTACATCGTGCCCGAGTTGCAGCGGCGCGGCGCATACCCCACTGCCTACAAGCCGGGCACTTTGCGCGAAAAACTGTTCGGCGACGGACCCTACCTGCCCGCCACGCATCCGGCGGCCGGCTATCGCGATATCGAGGCGGTGAAGCAGCGCGATGCCGAGCGCACCGCGCCGCTGCAGGTGCTCAAGTCGGTCATCGGCTGATGGCCGCGCTACTCGAACTCCACGATGTCTCGCTCTCCTTCCGCGGCGTGACCGCCATCGACGCGCTCAGCTTCTCGGTTGAACAAGGCTCCATCTGTGCGCTGATCGGTCCGAACGGCGCGGGAAAAAGCTCGCTGCTCAACGTCATCAACGGCGTCTACCGGGCGGACTCAGGCGACATCGTCTTCGACGGAGTGCGCTTCGAGGCCATCAGGCCAGGCGCCGCGGCGCGGCTCGGCATCGGCCGCACCTTCCAGCACAATGCCCTGTTCCGGCGCCTCTCCGTGCGGGAAAACGTGCTCGCCGGCCTATCCAGGCTTGGCCAGGCCTCCTTCATCGAGACCATATTCCGCGTCGGACGCGACGTGGCGGAGCGGCGCGCCTTCGCCGCCAGGGCCGACCGCGTGATCGCTTTCCTCGGGCTGGAGGCGCACCGCGACCGCATCGTCTCCACCTTGCCCTACGGCGTGCAGAAGCGCGTCGACCTCGCCCGCGCGCTCGTCTCGGAGCCGAAGCTGCTGCTGCTCGACGAGCCGATGGCCGGCATGAACCAGGATGAAAAGGCGGAGATGAGCCGCATCATCTCCGAGGTCAACCGGACATTCGGCACGACCATCGTGCTGATCGAGCACGACGTCGGCATCGTGCTGGGCCTCGCCCGGCACATCGTCGTGCTCGACTACGGCCGCAAGGTCGCCGACGGCGCGCCCGACCAGGTGCGCGACGATCCCGAGGTCATCGCCGCCTATCTCGGCACGGTTCACTGAGGACAAGCGGCCATGGCCTTCTTTCTCGAAACGCTGATCGCCGGCCTGTTCGCCGGCCTGATGTACGGGCTCGTCGCGATCGGCTTCGTGCTGATCTACAAGGCGTCGGGAGTATTCAACTTCGCGCAGGGGGCGATGGTCTTCCTGGCGGCGCTCGTCTTCGTCTCGCTGGTCGAGCGCGGCATCCCGTTCTGGGGCGCCTTCGCCCTGACCGCGCTGCTGATGGCGATCGTCGCGGTCGCCGTCGAGGCGCTGGTGCTCAGGCCGCTGCGCAACCGCGATCCG
The DNA here is from genome assembly GCF_059502445.1 of Kumtagia sp. Lineage (NCBI taxonomy): Bacteria > Pseudomonadati > Pseudomonadota > Alphaproteobacteria > Hyphomicrobiales > Phyllobacteriaceae > Kumtagia > Kumtagia sp. The sequence goes on along the minus strand of NZ_JCACER010000018.1, from coordinate 47,542 downwards.
CTGACGCTGTTCATGGCAACCCTCGGCCTGTCCTTCGTCATCGACGGGACCGCGCAGTTCTTCCTCGGCACCGACGTGCACATGCTCGACCTCGGCATCAACGACATCGCCCAGGACTATGGCGGCATCCTCGTCAGCCGCTTCGACATCGTCGCGTCGCTGATCGTCATCGGTCTGGTCGCGGTGCTGGCCGCCGTCTTCAGCAAGACGCGCATGGGCATCTCGCTGCGCGCGGTCGCCGACGACACGCTCGCCGCGCAGTCGATCGGCATCCGCCTACCGGTTATCTGGCGCATCGTCTGGAGCGTCGCCGGCTTCGTGGCGCTGGTGGCGGGCCTGCTGTGGGGCGCGCGCCAGGGCGTGCAGTTCTCGCTGTCGCTGGTGACGCTCAAGGCCCTGCCGGTGCTGATCATCGGCGGTTTTTCCTCCATCCCCGGCGCGATCGTCGGCGGCCTGATCGTCGGCGCCAGCGAGGCGCTGGCCGACATCTACCTCGGTCCGATCGTCAACGGCAGCGTGTCGACCTGGTTCGCCTACATCCTCGCCGTCGCCTTCCTCCTCATCCGTCCGGCCGGCCTGTTCGGCGACCGCGAAATCGAAAGGGTCTGATCCATGGCCTCGATACAGGACAGCGCACCGGACGTCGCGCGCGTGGCGCCGGCCGTCTCCACCCCGGCGCTCATGCGCCTGGCGCTCGTCGCGACCGGTCTCGTGGTCGCCTTCGGCGTCGTCCCCGCCTATGCCACCGACTACTGGCTGAGCTCGATCATCATCCCCACCATCGTCATGGGGCTGGCTGGCATCTCGCTCAACCTGCTCCAGGGCTATGCGGGGCTGGTTTCGCTCGGCTCGGCCGCCTTCATGTCCGTCGGCGTGTTCTCGGCCTACAATCTGATCCTGCGCGCGCCGGACCTGCCGCTGCCGGTGGTGTTCGTGCTTGCCGGCCTCATCGCGGCTGCCGTCGGCGTCGTGTTCGGCCTGCCCGCGCTCAGGATCAAGGGCTTCTATCTCGCCGCCTCGACGCTCGGCGCGCAGTTCTTCTTTCAGTGGCTGTTCACCAACTATCCCTGGTTCTCCAACAACAGCCAATCCCTGACGATCTCGGCGCCCCGGCTCGAATTCCTCGGCTACGACCTCCAGTCCCCGCACGGCCGCTACCTGCTCGTCGTGAGCGTGACCGCATTGCTGATCGGGCTCGCCTTCCTCGTCGTGCGCAGCCGCCTCGGCCGCGAATGGATGGCGATCCGCGACATGGAGACCGCCGCGTCGGTTCTCGGCATCCGCGTCGCGCGCCGCAAGCTGCAGGCCTACGCCGTCTCCTCCTTCTTCCTCGGCATAACAGGCGTGCTGTGGGGTTTCGCCTATCTCGGTACCGCCGACGCGCACACCTACAATCTCGACAAGTCGTTCCAGATCCTCTTCATCGTGCTGATCGGCGGCACGGCGACGATCTTCGGCAACTTCCTCGGCGCGGCCTTCATCGTGCTGACGCCGATCGTGCTCGACCATCTCGTGCTGGCGTCCAACGTCGCCTACCTCAGCGACCAGGGCGCCATCACCAACCTGCAGCGCGTCATCTTCGGCGCGATCATCATCTTCATCCTGATCAAGGAACCCGACGGGCTCTCAGCCTGGATACGGCGGGGCGTGGAAGCCATCCGGGGGCGGCTGGCAAGCTAGGCTCCGCGCTCCCGCGCGGACCGGGCGTGGCGCCGGGCCCGTTCGCGCGCAGGCCCACAGACCCGGCACCGATCACCCCAGCGACCAATCAAGGAACCGCTAAATGTCCCTACTCTCGAGAACGATCGCCCTGGCGGCGGGGGCCGTATTGTCGGCTGCCGTCTTCTCCGGGCCGGCGATGGCGCAGGACGGCGCCGGCCAGCAGCTCTATCCGCTGTTCACCTACCGCACCGGCCCCTATGCCCCGTCCTTCATCCCGTTCGGCGCCGGCAACATCGACTATCTGCGCTACGTCAACGAGGTCGAGGGCGGCGTCAACGGCGTCAAGATCCTGATCCAGGAGTGCGAGACCGCCTATACGATCGAGCGCGGCATCGAGTGCTACGAGCGCTACAAGAACGGCTTCAACGGTGCGCTGACCGCCGCGATCTACCCGCATTCGAGCGGCCTGGACGTCGCGCTCACCGACAAGGCGCGCCTCGACAAGGTGCCGATCGTCAGCCCCGGCGGCGGCCAGAACATCGCCACCGACGGCCGCGTCTTCCCGTATCAGTTCCCGCTGATCTTCGACTACTGGAGCGAGGCCGAGATCATCGTCGACTACATCGCCGGGCAGGTCGGCGGCCATGACAAGCTGAAGGGCGTGAAGATCGCCACGCTCTACCACGACTCCGGCTACGGCCGCGACACGATCGAGCCGCTGGCGATCCTGTCGAAGAGGTACGGCTTCGAGGACATCCAGATCCCGGTGCCGCATCCGGGCGAGCAGCAGCAGGCGCAGTGGCAGCAGATCCGCCGCGCCGGCGCCGACTGGGTGTTCCTGCGCGGCTGGGGCGTGATGACGCCGGTCGCGATCAAGACGGCGGCGCGCGTCGGCTTCCCGGTCGACCGCATCATCGGCGACATCTGGAGCGGCTCGGAAGACGATGCCCGCCCGGCGGGCGCGGCGGCCAACGGCTACCTCGCGGTGTCGGTCTTCCCGCCCGGCACCGACTACGGCATCATCAGGAAGCTGAAGGAGCACATCGTCGACGCCGGCAAGTCCGACCTCAAGGACAACAGCAAGTTCGGCACCGTCTACTACAATTACGGCGTCATCGAAGCGATCACCTTCGTCGAGGCGCTGCGCACCGGCCAGGCCAGGTTCGGCAACCGCCCGCTCACCGCCGAGGAAGGCCAGTGGGCGCTCGAGAACCTGAACATCGACGACAAGCGCATCGCCGAACTCGGCGCGGAAGGCCTGATCAGCCCGCTCAAGACCTCGATCGACAACCATAAGGGCGAGCAGGTCGCAGCCAAGATCATCCAGTGGAACGGCGAGTCCTGGAACACGCTGACCGATTGGCTGAAGGCCGATCCGACCCTGTTCGCGGACGTGATCAAGGCCAAGGCGGCCGCCTACGCGGCCGAGAAGGGCATCACGCCCCGCGTCGACGCGAGCAACTGAACCGCGAGGGATCGAACGGCCATGACCGCTGAGAAGCCAGGCTTCCTCGAAGTCCGCAACGTGGAAGCGCTCTATGGTCAGGCGATCCTGGCCGTGCGGGACATCTCGCTCAAGGTCGAGGAGGGCAGCATCGTCGCCCTCCTCGGCGCCAACGGTGCCGGCAAGACCACGACGCTGAAGGCGATATCCAACCTGCTCGGCCCCGCCCGCGGACGCGTCAGCAAGGGCGACATCCGGTGGCGGGGCGAAGACGTCGGCGACCTCTCGGCCTCGCGCCTCGTCACCCGCGGGATCGTGCAGGTGCTGGAAGGCCGCCACGTCTTCCCGCAGTTGACCGTCGAGGAGAACGTGCTTGCCGGCGCCTTCGCGCGCCGGCCGTCTCGCTCCGCGCTGAACGAAAGCCTGGAACAGATCTATGCCTGGTTCCCGCGGCTGAAGCAGAAGCGCCGGACCAAGGCCGGGCTGACCTCCGGCGGCGAGCAGCAGATGGTGGCAATCGGTCGGGCGCTGATGACGAAGCCGAAGCTGGTGCTGCTCGACGAGCCGTCGATGGGTCTGGCGCCGATCATCGTGCAGGAGATCTTCGAGATCATCCGCACCCTCAACACGCAGTCGGGCGTCAGCTTCCTGCTGGCCGAGCAGAATGCCAATCTCGCGCTGAAATACGCCGACCACGGCTACATCCTGGAGATGGGCAAGGTCGCGCTTTCGGGCACCGCGGAGGAACTGCGCGCCCGCGACGACGTGCACGATTTCTACCTCGGCGGAGCGAAGTCGAACGTCGTCCACTGAACGAACTCACCAGCATTCATAGGAAGAGGATACCATGTCTCAGATCGACCTCGCCTGGGGCGAAGGACCGAGCGCGCGCTACGAAAGCCTCGCGGACCGGTTCCGTCCGCTGTTCGCCGAGATCGCCGCGGGAGCGATCGACCGCGAGCTTCGTCGCGGCCTGCCGGTGGAAGAGATCGGCAGGCTGAAGCAGGCGGGCCTCGGGGCACTCCGCGTGCCGCAGGTCGAAGGCGGCTTCGGCGCCACCATTCCCGAGCTTCTCAACATCCTTGTCGAGCTGTCGGAAGCCGATTCCAACATCACCCAGGCGCTGCGCGGCCATTTCGGCTTCGTCGAGGACGTCGTCAGCAAGACCGAGGGGCCGGACCGCAGGCGCTGGACCGAACGGATCGCGCGCGGCGAGATCGCCGGCAATGCCTGGACCGAAATCGGCAATGCCAGTCAGGAGGCCTTCTCCACCCGCATCCACGAGAAGGACGGCAGGCTGCTGCTGGAGGGCACGAAGTACTACACCACCGGCTCGCTGTTCGCCGACTGGATCGATGTCGGCGCAACCGGGCTGGACGGCAAGGGCATCGCCGTGCAGGTGCGCCGCGACGACCCGGCCGTCAACGTGATCGACGACTGGGACGGTTTCGGGCAAGTCCTCACCGCCAGCGGCACGACCACCTTCAGCGGCGCCGTGGTCGATCCCGGCGATGTCGTGGTCGACGACGACAAGTTCCGCTACGGAGCGGCCTTCTACCAGGCCGTCCATCTGGCGACGCTGGCCGGCATCGGCCGGGCGATCACCACCGAGACGGCGGCGCAGGTGGCGAAGCGGACACGCACCTATACGAACGCGGCCGGCCCGCGCTCGAGCCAGGACCCGCAGGTCCTGCAGGTCGTCGGCCGCATCCGCAGCAACGCCTACGCCGCCGGCGCAATCGTGCTGCAGGTCGGGCGTGCCATCGAGCGCGCCTTCCAGGCGCATTTCGCCGGGGACGCGGAGGCGGAGGAGCGTGCCAACGCGCTCGCGGAGCTGGAGACCTCGCAGGCGCTGAACATCGTCACCGATCTGATCCTGGAATCCGCCACCATCGCCTTCGACACGCTCGGCGCGTCGGCGACGCGCAAGCCGCTGGCGCTCGATCGGCACTGGCGCAACGCGCGCACGCTGTCGTCGCACAATCCGCGCATCTACAAGGACCGCATCGTCGGCGACTACGCCGTCAACGGCACGCCGCCGCCCTATCAATGGCGCATCGGCGTCGCCAAGGCGGGCTGAGCTGGAAAACAGAGCCGCGCAGCCGGGACGAGCCGGCATCGTCCCGGCTGCGCCGGCATCGCCTTGACCCCACTCTCCGGCCTCCACGCCGGAGAGAAAAGTCGTCATTTTCTACCTGATTTATGGAATTGATATTTTTTGCCTTCTGGAAGTCCCCGGGCGACGGTTAGTGTGCGCCGGAATAGGCGCCCGGCGCGCATGCGGAGACTCCTGTGAGTACAGACGTTCCAGAACGTATCAAAGTCCTGTGGTTCCTGCCCACCCATGGCGACAGCCGCTATCTCGGGACGTCCGAAGGCGGCCGGGCCGTCGACCTGCCATACCTCACCCAGATCGCGCAGGCGGCGGATTCGCTTGGCTATTACGGCGCCTTGCTGCCGACGGGCCGCAGTTGCGAGGATAGCTGGGTGATCGCGTCCGCGCTGGCTCCCCTGACGAAGCGCCTGCGCTTCCTCGTGGCGGTGCGCCCCGGCCTGCAGTCGCCAACGCTCGCGGCGCGCATGACCGCGACGCTCGACCGCATCTCCGAGGGCCGGCTGCTGATCAACGTCGTCACCGGCGGCGATCCGCAGGAGAACAAGGGCGACGGCATCTTCCTCAGCCATGCCGAGCGATACGAAGTGACGCGCGAGTTCCTCGACATCTACAAGGCGGTGCTGCGCGGCGAGACCGTGGAGCATATCGGCAAGCACTTCCGCATCGAGGACGGCAGGCTGCTCTTTGCGCCGCACCAGACGCCGCACCCGCCCCTCTATTTCGGCGGCTCCTCCCCGGAGGCCAACGACGTCGCGGCCGAGCAGATCGACAAGTACCTGACCTGGGGCGAGCCGCCGGCCGACGTGGCGCGCAAGCTCGAAACGGTGCGGGAGCTGGCGGAGAAGAAGGGACGCAATGTCTCCTTCGGCATCCGCCTGCACGTGATCGTGCGCGAGACCAACGAAGCCGCATGGGCCGCGGCCGACGCACTCATCAGCCGCCTCGACGACGCGACGATCGCCTCCGCCCAGGCGGTGTTCGCCCGCATGGATTCCGTCGGCCAGGCACGCATGAGCCGCCTGCATGGCGGGCGCCGCGACAAGCTCGAAGTCTCGCCGAACCTGTGGGCCGGGGTCGGCCTGGTGCGCGGCGGCGCCGGCACGGCGCTGGTCGGCGATCCGGATACGGTTGCCGAGCGGATCGACGAATATCGCCGGATCGGCATCGACACCTTCATCCTGTCGGGCTACCCGCATCTGGAAGAGGCCTATCGCTTCGGCGAACTCGTCCTGCCGACCCTGCCGCTCGATCATCCGATCCCGCAACGCGGCAATTCGGTGAACACCGGGCCGTTCGGCGAGACCATCGCGGGAGACCACCGGCCGGCGAAGAGGGTCGGCGCAAGCTGATGGCTCCTGCAGAGCAGGTCCCGACCGTCGTCATCGTCGGCGGCGGCTATACCGGAGCCGCCGTCGCATTTCACCTCGCAAGAGCGTTTGCCGCCGGTGCGCCGCGCATCCTGGTCGTCGAGCCGCGCGGCCGGCTTGGCGGCGGGCTGGCCTATTCGACGCACGACCCGGTGCACAGGATCAACGTGCCGGCCGGCCGGATGAGCCTCTTTTCCGACGAACCGTCGCATTTCGTGGACTGGCTCGCGGCGACCCACGCACTTGCGGACGATCCGGAGGCAATCACGGGCGAAGGCCTTGCCTACCCGCGCCGCCGCATCTTCGGCCGCTATGTCGCCGAACAGCTCGACCCGATGCTGGCGAGCGGCGCCATCGCCCATGTCCGGGACGAGGTGGTGTCGATCGACAAGCGGCCGGGGCGCTTCCAACTGACCCTCGCACATGGGGCGGACATCTCCGCCGATATCCTCGTGTTGGCGACAAGCCATCCGGCCCCCGCAGTTCCCCGGCCTCTGCGGCAACTGGCCGGACTGCCGGGCTTCGTCGCCGATATCCATGGCAGTGGCGGCCTCGGATCGATCGCTCCGGACGACCGTGTATTGCTGATCGGCAACGGGCTGACGGCCGCCGACGCCATCGCGTCGCTGGATTCGGCGGGCCATCGCGGCCGCATCCTGGCGCTTTCGCGCCGCGGCCTGCGCTCGCGCGGCCACGCCGTGACGCCGGCGGAGCCACGCGGCGACTTTTCCAGCCTGCCGGCGCGCACCGCACTCGCATTGCTGCGCAGGATCCGCCGCGAGGTGGCGGCGGCCGCCGGCGAGGGCATCACCTGGCACGCCGTCTTCGACGCGTTGCGCGAGCAGGCGCCGGCGATCTGGTCGGCACTCGCCCAGGCCGAGAGGGTGCGGCTGGTGCGCCATCTGCGCGTCTTCTGGGACGTGCACCGCTACCGCGCCGCGCCGCAGGTCGTCGCCGTGGCCGATCGCCGTATCGCCGGGGGCACGCTGACCGTGGCGGCGGGCCGGCTGCTGTCCGCGACGCGGCACGGCAAGGGCTTCGACATCGGCTACAGGCTGCGCGGCGCGTCATCGGCGGAGCACGGACGTTTCGACCGCATCGTCGTGACCACCGGGCCGGACCACGGCACGATCACCGACAGCAATCCCGCGATTGCGAGCCTGGCGGCGCAAGGCCATGTCCGCGTCGATGCATTGCGGCTCGGCCTGGACGTATCCGGGTCAGCCCGCGCCATCGACAGGCACGGCCGAGAGATCCCCAACCTGTTCGTCGCGGGTCCGCTGGCACGCGCAACCGTCGGAGAACTCATGGGTCTGCCGCAGGTGACCCGGCACGCCGAGCGCGTTGCCGCCGAGGTCGCGCGGATGGCGGCCGCCTCCATTCGGCGCGCCGGATAGCGATTGCCGACCGGCGGCCGAACCCGGCGGCTCGCTGCAGGCAGAAAGACGGCCCTCCCCGGCATTCCTTGCCCGGCGTGCCTTCCATTTTCGTCACATTTCCGTTTAGAGTCCCGCGCGACAGGAAGCGGGCAGGAATCGGGCACGGAATGACGTTCTTGAAGAATTTCCGGACTGGCGAGGCGGCGGAAGGATACGACCCCTACAAGCTGTCCAGCCCCCGGATGGCCCTGCTGTCCATGGTGATCTTCCTGGCGATCGTCGCCTTCATCGCGGCGATCCTGGCCCGGCAGATCGGTTCCGCCTTCGCCTCCAATCCCGGTCTCAATGGCCTCATCGCCGGCGTTCTTCTCGTCGGCATCCTGCTCGCCTTCGGCCAGGTCGTCCGGCTCTTCCGCGAGATCCAGTGGGTCAATTCCTTCCGCGCCGGCTCCGAGACCAGCGAGCCGGTGCTGCTGGCGCCGATGAAGGCGCTGCTCGGCCGCTCGTCCTCGATGGCGCTGTCGACGAGCTCGATGCGAACCATGCTGGACTCGATCGCCAACCGTCTCGACGAGAGCCGCGACGTGTCGCGCTACCTGGTCGGCCTGCTCGTCTTCCTCGGCCTGCTCGGCACCTTCTGGGGCCTGCTCGAGACGATCGGCTCGATTAGCGACACCATCCAGTCGCTCGATCCGGGCACGGGCGATGCCGCCGCCGTGCTCGACGCCCTCAAGTCCGGCCTGTCGGCGCCGCTGTCGGGCATGGGCACGGCCTTCTCCTCCTCGCTGTTCGGTCTCTCCGGCTCGCTCATCCTCGGCTTCCTCGACCTGCAGGCGGGCCGCGCGCAGACGCGCTTCTACACCGAGCTGGAGAACTGGCTGTCCTCGGTGACCGACCTCTCCTCCGACATCGCCGGCGTGCCCGACCCGGCGCGCGCCGGCACGGCCGACGAGCTCAAGGCTCTCGGCGAGCGGCTGCGCGCGCTGCAGGAGAACGGCGGCGCCAATCCGCGCGTCGCCACCGCCATGGCCAACCTCGCCGACGGCATTTCCGGCCTGGTCAAGAACATGCGCAGCGAGCAGCAGATCATGCGCGACTGGGTGGAAGCGCAGTCGCAGGAGCAGAAGGCGCTGCGCGCCACGCTGGACAAGATCGCCGAGGCGCTGAAGAACCGGGAGTTGAACTGACATGGCGCTGGCGCGGAGCCGCCGCGGCGACCGCCGCATCGACTACTGGCCGGGCTTCGTCGACGCGCTGTCGACGCTGCTGCTCGCCATCATGTTCCTGCTGTCGGTGTTCGTGCTGGCGCAGTTCCTGCTCAGCCGCGAGATCTCCGGCAAGGACGAGGTGCTCAGCCGCCTCAACTCGCAGATCAACGAGCTCACGCAACTGCTGGCTCTGGAGCAGTCGAACGCCCAGGACGCCGAGGACCAGCTGCTCAACCTGCGCGCCTCGCTGGACGTCGCCGAATCCGAGCGATCGCGCCTGCAGCAGCTGCTCGACCGCGGCGCCGGCGCGGGTGCCGCCGCCGACGCGCGCATCGGCACGCTGTCCGGCGAGCTGGATCAGCAGCGCCAGATCAGCCAGCAGGCGCTTTCGCAGGTCGAATTGCTCAATCAGCAGATCGCCGCCCTGCGCAAGCAGATCGGCGCGCTCGAATCGGCGCTCGACGTCTCCGAGCAGCGCGACCGCGAATCCAACACCAAGATCGCCGATCTCGGCCGGCGGCTGAACGTCGCGCTCGCCCAGCGCGTGCAGGAGCTTAACCGTTACCGCTCGGACTTCTTCGGCCGCCTGCGCGAGATTCTTTCGGACCGGGAAAACATCCGCATCGTCGGCGACCGCTTCGTCTTCCAGTCGGAAGTGCTGTTCCCGGTCGGCTCCGACGTGATCAACGAGGCCGGCCGCGTCGAGATGGCCAAGCTCGCCCAGGCGCTGATCGAGCTGCAGAAGGAGATCCCGCCGGAGATCAACTGGGTGCTGCGCGTCGACGGCCACACCGACAACCGGCCGCTGTCCGGCACCGGCCGCTACCGCGACAACTGGGAGCTGTCGTCGGCGCGTGCCACCTCGGTGGTGAAATTCCTGATCGCCGACGGCGTGCCGGCCAACCGCCTCGTCGCCGCCGGCTTCGGCGAATACCAGCCGCTCGAGGAAGGCGACAGCGACGAGGCGCGCAACCGCAACCGCCGCATCGAGCTCAAGCTGACGGAGCGATAAGGGCGCGATCGCCGTCTTTCGCAGCTCGGCCCGGACCATGCTGCTGATCCGCGGAGAGGGCTTTCGGCGGCAACCCGACGATAGATAGATCACTCTTTCGGCAGTCCGTCGGGATAACGATCCCTGATCAGTTCCAGCGCCAGCCCGTGCTCCAGCCAGGCCTTGGCCCCGGCGAGCACCAGCGTGAACCCTTCGGTGGAGCCGATCGCCTGCCCGGCCCGGCTTTCGGCGTCCCCGGCAAAGCCCCAGTTGCGGACGCCGACGAATGTCGTGCTGTCGGGCCGCGGGTCGAACCGCCACTCAACCGTAGTCGCCGGCTCGCCCCATCGCATCAGGATCTTCTCGTTCGCAACCAACTCGTCGACGACAACGTCGGTCGAAACGCCGTACATCGCCCAGTCCCAGCGGACCGGCCCGCCGCTGTCGAGCCGGCCGCTGCCGTGGGTGAACCAGAATTTCGTCGTGATCGCCGGATCGACGAAGGCTGCGAAGACCGTTTCGACGGGCCTGCGGATCAGCATCTCGGCGACCGCGACTGGCGTGTTTTCCGATTTCATCTCTTCCTCCATCCCGTGGTGTCGGCGACCCGGCAGGGGCCGGTCCGGCGGTTCTCCCATCTGGCGTCCCGAGGGACGCCTCACCAGGCGTCGGGTTGGCGCACCATGTGGACGATGTTGGCCGGGTTCATGATCCAGCCGCCGCGAAACCCTTCACCGAGCGGCTCGATCGCATCACAGCGCACGACGCCTGCCGCCTCGAAATGATCGAGGGCGCCCTTGTGGTCGTCGGTGAACAGCTCCAGCCACAGCTCGGCCTGGCTCATGGTCGGGTCCTCGTCGATCCACAGCCGGTTCGGGCCGAGCTCGAAGCCGATGGCGGGCTCCTTCGCGGTAAACGGCTTCAGGCCGACCACGTCGCGGTAGAAGCGGATGGTCGCCTCGTATTGATGGCTGGGCACCTTCATGGCGATGTTGATGCCGCCGGTGATCGTCGCGGTCATGATGTCCTCCTGACGGCCGATGCTCAGATGTTGTGTTCGCGCGCCGGCTCGCCCCGCATCTCCGAGCGGTAGTAGCCCTCGCGCAAATTGATACCGTATTCGAGATAGGCCTTCATGCAGCACAGCATCTGCGTCCAGCCCTCGCAGTTGAGGTATGACTTGCTGCGCCCGTTCTCATCCTCGACCCAGCCGGATTCGGCAATGGTGACCATGGTGGACCGGTCGTCGAGCGCATCGAACTTCATCTCGATGCGCGTCTTGTACGACGGTGCGCCGGCCGGTACGCCGGCGTCCCAGCGCAGCACGATGCGCTCCTCCGGCATGATCTCGTCGACCTCGACCGGGATGTCGCCCCACCAGGTGACGGTGGTGCCTTCCACCAGCGGCGCGCTGGCGCCGCCGATCGTGGTGAAATAGCCGCTGAGCTTCCTGGGGTTGACGACGGCGTCGAAGACCTCGTCGACGGGCTTGGCGATGCGGCCGGATATCTTGAATCCGAGTGACATATCCACAGCTCCTTCTTGTCTGACGGCATAATATGTTATAGATTTATAACATGTCAAGCGAAGTCAAGGACGACAGCGTTTTCAAGGCTTTGGCCAATGCCACGCGACGCGGCCTGCTCGACCGGCTGAAAGAGGCGCCGCAGACGACGGGCATGCTGTGCGAGGCGCTGCCGGAGCTCGACCGCTGCACCGTGATGCAGCACCTGAACGTGCTGGAGGAGGCGGGCCTGATCGTCGTCCGGCGCGACGGCCGCGAGCGCTGGAACCATCTCGACGCGCTGCCGATCAAGCGCATCCACGACCGCTGGATCAGCGGCTATGCCGGGCACGCGCTGTCGATCCTCGACCGGCTGAAGGGCGACATGGAAGGACCGCCGTCCGGGACGTGAACGGCTTCAACGTCCAGTTGCCGTCAAATCGCCGGGTTTTGCCGCTCCAGCCATTGCGCCGAGAGGAGACCGATTCCGCAATGAAGCGCTGGACCATCGCCGCCCTGACCCTCTGCGCCGCCGCCGGCGCGCTGTGGCTGGGCAATACGTCGCTGCTGTCCGGCCGGCCGCCGGGAAAGCCGATGGTGCTCGCGCATCGCGGCCTGGCCCAGGACTACGATCGCGCCGGTCTCGACGCCGAGACCTGCACGGCGGCAAGGATGCTGCCCCCGCGCCACGCCTTCCTGGAGAACACCATCCCTTCCATGGAAGCGGCGTTCGCGCTCGGCGCCGACGTATTGGAGCTCGATGTCCATCCAACCACGGACGGGCAGTTCGCCGTCTTCCACGACTGGACGCTGGACTGCCGGACGGAGGGAACCGGGGCCACCCGCGATCACGACATGGCGACGCTGAAGACGCTGGACATCGGCTACGGCTATACCGCCGACGGCGGCGTCACCTTCCCCTTCCGCGGCAAGGGTATCGGTCTGATGCCGTCGCTCGCCGAGGTGCTGGAGCGTTTTCCGGACCGCCGCTTCCACGTCAACGTGAAGAGCAACGATCCGGCGGAGGGCGGGAAGCTGGCCGCTTTCCTCGGAACGCTTTCGCCGGAGAGCCGTGCACGATTGACCGTCTATGGTGGCGACGAGCCGGTCGATGCGGTGAAGCAGGCTCTGCCAGACATGCGCGTCTTCAGCCGGCGATCGTTGAAAGCCTGCGTCCTGCGCTATGCCGCGCTCGGCTGGAGCGGCACCGTGCCGGAAGCCTGCCGCGGCACGACGCTGCTCGTCCCCGTCAACGTCGCGCCCTGGCTGTGGGGCTGGCCGAATCGCTTCCTCGACCGCATGGATGCGGCCGATACCCGCGTCTTCCTGCTCGGCCCCTATTCCGGCGGTTTTTCCCAGGGCCTGGACGCGCCGACCGCAATCGAAACGCTACCCGCCGGCTATTCCGGCGGCATCTCCACCGACGCGCTCGATATCGTCACGCCGGCGATAAAGGCCAGATCCGGCGGGTGACGGTTACACGCCGTCCAGGATCACGATGGTCGGCCGGTCGGGCAGGCTGCGCAGCGACACCGTGAGCGAGCGGCTGTTGCGGAAATCGACGGCGAAGGCGTCGCCCATCATGCCGAGGAATTCCGCCATCGGCGTCGAGTGGCGGTGCATCGGCAGCACGATCGACGATTGCAGCCGCGTGGTGATCTCGCTCATGCCGGTGAGCGACTGGGTCATGCCGCCGTCGATCGGCACCATCACGACATCGAGCCGGCCGATCGCGCCGTATTGGGCGTCGCTGAGCCGCGTATGCAGATGGCCGAGATGGCCGATGCAGAGGTCGGCGACCTCGAAGATGAAGATGGAATTGCCGTCGCGCTCGAGCTCGCCGCCCCAGTTGCGGATGTCGGTGGTGACGTTGCGGATGTAAACGTCGTCGACCACCTCGGCGTGGCGCGCCGGCCCGCCGGCCGGGTTCCAGCCGCGCAATACGTGCTCGATCGCCGGGTCCGGATCGTCGGTATAGTGGGTGCGGTGCGCCTTGTTCATGGTGGCGACGCGCGGCGGCGGGCTGCCGCCATAGACGCCGCTGAAATCGGTGGCGATGCGCACGCCGGCCGGCGTGTCGATCAGATAGGTCGAATGCCCGGCATAGGTGATGGCGACCTCGCCCTCGCCGGCGGCCTGGGCCGGCGTGAAGCTGGCATAGGTGACTTTTGGCAGGGCCTGCGCGATCGCCATGCATTTGCTCGGCACCGGCCCGTCCTCCTGCGCCGAGGCGGCGGGAGCCATGAACAGGAGCAGGCAGAGCGCGGCAAACAGGCGAACGGGCATGGCGGGCGGGCCTCGAAGGACGCTGCGCCGCACTATGCGGGCAATCCCCCGCCCTTGGCCATCGCTCGCGCTGCCGGTTTCCTGGCGGAAGCGATCAAACCTTCGCGAGCGCGCTACCGACCCGGCGCCGACGTGGGGCGGCGACATTCGTGCCGGCGGAGCAGGATTTCTGCTTGCATCACCTTTGGAGTGGCACCGCTTTCCCGCCGAAACAGAGCAATATTCTTTTAGCTCAGCTCAAGCGTCAACCGGACGAACAGTCTCGATTCATCACCGGAAGGCCTAGAAAATCAGCCGCTCAGCTCAGCGAGTCGATCTTGCGCTGCATGGCGGCGATCTGCTCCTTGAGTTCCGAAAGGTCGTCCGCCTTTCCCTGCTCCTTCTTCGGCGGCTCCGGCGTCGCGGCCGGGATCCCGCCGGGCAAGGCCGTGAACATCTTCATGGCGTTCTGGAACAGCTCCATGTTGCGGCGCGTCTGCTCCTCCAGCGCCTTCATCGGCGCCATCTTCATCATGTCCATCGGCGTCTTGCCGAGGCTCGACTTGAGCTGCTCGCGAAAACGTTCCTGCTCCTTGGCGAAGGCGCTCATCGACTGCTCCAGGAAGCTCGGCACGATCATCTGCATCTGGTCGCCATAGAAGGCGATGAGCTGGCGCAGGAACGGGATGGGCAGCATGTTCTGCCCGTCCTTGTTCTCCAGCTCGAAGATGATCTGGGTCAGCACCGGGTGGGTGATGTCCTCGCCGGTCTTGGCGTCCTGGACCGTGAAGTCCTCGTTGCGCTTGACCATGCCGGCCAGGTCTTCCAGCGTCACATAGGTGCTGGTGCCCGTATTGTAGAGGCGCCGGTTCGCATACTTCTTGATGACGACAGGGGCGTCCTTCGCGGCCATCAGCATCCTCCCCGGGAAGCACCGCCGCAGCGTAAGCGGCCGGTAACGATTTGGCGTCCGGTCAGGATATGCGCAAAGCCGTCGTAATTCCAAGCGGTTTGTGCGGTGCGGGATTCATTGCGTGGCGGTGCGGCAGAAAATTGCTGCGCAGCATGGGTGCAGCATGCGGCGGAGGCTCGGGCGAGCCGCCATTTTCCGGTTTGACTCCCCGTCCGGGGCGGGCCAGAACTGGTGAAAACCCGATAAAAACCCGACGGAGAAACAAATGTCTGCAGCCAACGCCATCGTCGTCGCCAGCGCGGCCCGCACCCCTGTCGGATCGTTCAGCGGCTCCTTCGCGGCGACGCCGGCGCATGAGCTCGGCGCCGTGGTGATCCGCGAGCTGCTGGCGCGCGCCGGCGTCGAAGCGGCGGAAGTCGACGAGGTGATCCTCGGCCAGGTGCTGACCGCCGCCCAGGGCCAGAACCCGGCCCGGCAGGCCTCGATCAACGCCGGCCTGCCGAAGGAGACGACCGCCTGGGGCCTGAACCAGGTGTGCGGCTCCGGCCTGCGCGCCATCGCCATCGGCATGCAGCAGATCGCCGCCGGCGACGCCAAGATCGTGGTTGCCGGCGGCCAGGAGTCGATGTCGCTGTCCACGCATGCGCAGCACCTGCGCGCCGGCGTGAAGATGGGCGACTACAAGATGATCGACACCATGATCAAGGACGGGCTGTGGGACGCCTTCAACGGCTATCACATGGGCGTCACCGCCGAGAACGTCGCAAAACAGTTCCAGATCACCCGCGACATGCAGGACCAGTTCGCGCTGGCCTCGCAGAACAAGGCCGAGGCGGCGCAGAAGGGCGGAAAGTTCAAGGACGAGATCGTCGCCGTCACGGTGCCCGGCAGGAAGGGCGACACGATAGTCGACGCCGACGAATACATCCGCCACGGCGCGACGCTGGACGCCATGCAGAAGCTGAGGCCCGCCTTCGACAAGGAAGGCACGGTGACCGCCGCCAACGCCTCCGGCATCAATGACGGCGCCGCCGGCGCGCTGCTGATGAGCGAGGCCGAGGCCGCCCGCCGCGGCCTCACCCCGCTTGTCCGCATCGTCTCCTGGGCGACCGCCGGCGTCGATCCGGCCGTCATGGGCACGGGGCCGATCCCCGCCTCGCAGAAGGCGCTGGAGAAGGCCGGCTGGAAGGTCGACGATCTCGACCTGGTCGAGGCCAACGAGGCCTTCGCCGCGCAGGCCTGCGCGGTCAACAAGGGCATGGGCTGGAACCCCGACATCGTCAACGTCAACGGCGGGGCCATCGCCATCGGCCACCCGATCGGCGCGTCCGGCGCGCGCGTGTTCAATACGCTGGTGTTCGAGATGCGCCGCCGCGGCGCCAGAAAGGGTCTTGCGACGCTGTGCATCGGCGGCGGCATGGGCGTGGCGATGTGCGTCGAGGCGATGAACTAAAAAGGCGAATAGCCAATAGGGAGTAGCGAATAGGGGAGGACGAGCGACGCGAGCGGGACAAATCCCAATTCGCTATTCGCTACCCGCTCTTCGCTCCTCCGACCAAAGGGAGGAGAAGAATCATGGCTCGTACAGCACTGGTCACCGGCGGTTCGCGCGGCATTGGGGCGGCCATCTCGATCGCTCTCAAGAACGCCGGCTATCAGGTCGCCGCCAACTATGCCGGCAATGACGAGGCGGCGCAAAAGTTCACCGCCGAGACCGGCATCAAGACGTATAAATGGTCGGTCGCCGACTACGACGCCTGCGTCGCCGGCATCGGCCAGGTCGAGGCCGATCTCGGGCCGGTCGACGTGCTGGTCAACAATGCCGGCATCACCCGCGACGCCATGTTCCACAGGATGACGCTGCAGCAGTGGCGCGAGGTCGTCGACACCAACCTCAACGGCGCCTTCAACATGACGCATCCGCTGTGGACCGGCATGCGCGACCGCAAGTTCGGCCGCATCATCACCATCTCCTCGATCAACGGCCAGAAGGGCCAGATGGGCCAGGCCAACTACTCGGCGTCCAAGGCCGGCGACATCGGCTTCACCAAGGCGCTCGCGCAGGAGGGCGCCCGCGCCGGCATCACCGTCAACGTCATCTGCCCCGGCTATATCGGCACCGACATGGTGATGGCGGTGCCGGAGAAGGTGCGGGAATCGATCGTCGCGCAAATCCCGGTCGGGCGCCTCGGCAAGCCGGACGAGATCGCGCGCTGCGTCGTCTTCCTCGCCTCCGACGAGGCCGGCTTCATCACCGGCTCGACGCTGACGGCCAATGGCGGGCAGTATATCGTGTAGCGTGCCGCGTCGCTCCGGGCAGCCGGAGCGACCGCTACTCCTTCCGCGCGGCCAGCTTCTCCGCCAGCACTTCCATGCGCTGGGCCAGTCCGGCGAGCGCGCCGGTGAGCGCCGCGTCGTTCTTGTCGGCCTTCATCAGCGCGTCGTCGCGGGTCTTGCGCAAGGTGAGTATCTCGCTCTCCATGCCCTTCACGCGCTTCTGCAGCTCGGTCAGCTCGTCCATGACCATGATGCCGGACATGACGGTGAGGCGCTGGTCGCCGATCTCGCCGAACGAATCCTTCAGATGGGAGACGTAGCGGTCGAAGCGCTGGGCAAGGTCGAGAAGGTGTTCCTCCTGGCCCTCGTCACAGGCCATTCGATAGGTCTTGCCGTCGATCGTGACCGTAACCTGAGCCATCCCAACCTATCTGTCGAGCACCGCGCGGATCGTCTCCATCGCCGTGACGAGGCGCCGCGACACCTCCTTGTTGGCCTCCTCCAGCCGTTCGGCGCGGGCCTCCGAAATGTCGAGCTCCTGCGCCAGCCGGCTGCGATCGGCGTTCATGCGCTGCACTTCCGCTTCGGCTTCCGAATAATCCTGCTCGTGCTCCAGCCGCGACGCGGCGGCATGTTCGAGCGTGTCCATCGCCTTGCCGAGGCGGATGATGACTTCCCTCAGCGTCGTTTCCCCGGTCATGGTACCCGTCTAAACTCCGCCAACTCCCGAATCACCGACGGATTAGAACCATTTATTCGGGAAAGATTAGGCCCTGTGCGAACAGGCCGTCAACAAAGCCGTCCGGCCTTTCCCCCGCAATCGCCCCGAGGGTCCGAAAAGCCGTTCGCGGCGGCGTTCCGGCCATGCTTTTGTTGACTCGGAGCCGGCGCCTGCTATGTGTCCCGCTGCCTCTTCCGGGGCAGCGCCTTCCTCCCCCACGTCACGAGCGAGCACGCCATGAGCAACCGCGAAAAGCACGACCGGATGGCCAATGCGATCCGTTTCCTGTCGATGGACGCCGTCGAGAAGGCGAACTCCGGACATCCCGGCCTGCCGATGGGCTGTGCGGACATCGCCACCGTGCTGTTCACGCGTTTCCTCAAATACGATCCGAAGAAGCCGCACTGGGCCGACCGCGACCGCTTCGTGCTGTCGGCCGGCCACGGCTCCATGCTGCTCTACTCGCTGCTCTATCTGACCGGCTACGAAGACATCACCATCGATGAGATCAAGAACTTCCGCCAACTCGGCTCGAAGACCGCCGGCCATCCGGAATACGGCCACGCCGCCGGCATCGAGACGACGACCGGCCCGCTCGGCCAGGGCCTCGGCAATTCGGTAGGCATGGCGCTGGCGGAGCGCATCCTCAACGCCCAGTTCGGCGACGGCCTGGTCGACCACTATACGTATGTGATCGCCGGCGACGGCTGCCTGATGGAAGGCATCAGCCAAGAGGCGCTGACGCTGGCCGGGCACCTGAAGCTCAACAAGCTGATCGTCTTCTGGGACGACAACAACATCTCCATCGACGGCGCGGTGTCGCTGGCCGACTCCACCGACCAGGCCGCCCGCTTCGCCGCCAGCGGCTGGAACACGCTCGCCTGCGACGGCCACGATGCCGACGAGATCGCCCGCTGCATCGAGCTCGCGCAGAAATCCGACCGCCCGACCCTGATCGCCTGCAAGACGACCATCGGCTTCGGCGCGCCGACCAAGGCCGGCACCAAGGCCGCGCACGGCTCGCCGCTCGGCAAGGACGAGATCGCCGCCACCCGTAAGGCACTCGGCTGGACGGCGGCGCCGTTCGAGGTGCCTTCCGACATCCTCGACGCATGGCGGCTCGCCGGACTCAATTCGGCGAAGAAGCGCCCGGAATGGGAGAAGCGGCTCGCCGAGACCGGCGCCGAGACCCGCGCGGAATTCGAGCGGCGCATGCGCGGCGACCTGCCGGTCGGCTTCGACGACGCCATCCTCGAATACAAGAGGAAGCTCGCCGCCGACAAGCCGAAGGTCGCCACCCGCAAGTCGAGCGAGATGGCGCTGGAGGTGATCAACGGCGTCGTGCCGGAAACCATCGGCGGCTCGGCCGACCTCACCGGCTCCAACAACACCAAGACCACGCAGACCAACGCCATCTCCGCCGGCAAGTACGGCAACCGTTATGTCCACTACGGCATCCGCGAGCACGGCATGGCCGCCGCCATGAACGGCATGGCGCTGCATGGCGGCGTCATTCCATATGGCGGCACCTTCCTGTGCTTCTCCGACTATGCGCGCCCGTCGATGCGGCTGGCGTCGCTGATGGGCATCCGCTCGATCTTCGTGATGACGCACGACTCGATCGGGCTCGGCGAGGACGGGCCCACCCACCAGCCGGTGGAGCATCTGGCGGCACTCAGGGCGATCCCCAATCATCTCGTCTTCCGCCCGGCCGACGCGACAGAGGCGGCAGAATGCTGGCAGATCGCGCTGGAGAGCACCAAGGCCCCGTCGACGCTGGCACTGACCCGCCAGAACCTGCCCGCCGTGCGCACCGACTTCGCCGACGAGAACCTGTGCCGCCTCGGCGCTTACGAACTCGCCACCGCCGACGGCGAGGCCGAGGTGACGATCTTCGCCACCGGCTCGGAGGTGGAGATCGCGCTTGGCGCGCGTGCCGAGCTGCAGAAGCGTGGTCATCCGACCCGCGTCGTCTCGGTGCCGTGCTTCGAGCTGTTCGAAGGGCAGAGCGCGGCCTACCAGGCGGCATTGATCGGCACCGCGCCGGTCAAGGTGGCGATCGAGGCCGGCATCCGGCTCAGCTGGGACCGCTTCATCGGCCTGGACGGCATCTTCATCGGCATGCACGGCTTCGGTGCGTCCGGCTCGATCGAGCAGCTCTATCCGCATTTCGGCATCACAGCCGAGGCCACGGTCAAGGTCGTCGAGGCCAGGCTGAGCACCAAGGGCTGAGCGCGCCGCCGGCGGTTTGACGCGGCTATCCCTGCTCGAACCGAGCCGGAGCCGTCAGGTAGTGGCTGCAGCTAATCGATTTAAACGGATGCGTTTGCCCGCTGGATTCTTGCCGCATCCGCCGCTATGAAGCGGCGGACGCGTTTTCCGCTCTCCCTTGCTCCCAGGAGGATCTCATGCCCGTCAGAGTCGCCATCAACGGATTTGGCCGCATCGGCCGCAACATCGTGCGCGCCATCTACGAGTCCGGCCGCAAGGACATCGACGTCGTCGCCGTCAATGACCTCGGTCCGGTCGAGACCAATGCTCACCTGCTGCGCTACGACAGCGTGCACGGCCGCTTCCCGCACGACGTGAAGGTCGACGGCGACACCATCAACATCGGCTCCGACAAGTTCAGGGTCACCGCCATCAAGGATCCGTCGCAGCTTCCCTGGAAGGAGCTCGGCATCGACATCGCGCTCGAATGCACCGGCATCTTCACCTCCAAGGAGAAGGCCTCCGCCCACCTCACCGCCGGCGCCAAGCGCGTCATCGTCTCGGCGCCCGCCGACGGCGCCGACATCACGGTCGTCTACGGCATCAATCACGACCAGCTGAGCAAGGATCACGTCGTGATCTCGAACGGCTCCTGCACCACCAACTGCCTGGCGCCGATGGCGCAGGTCGTGCACGAGCTGGTCGGTCTCGAGAAGGGAATGATGACCACCATCCATTCCTATACCGGCGACCAGCCGACGCTCGACACCATGCACAAGGATCTCTACCGCGCCCGCGCCGCGGCGCTGTCGCAGATCCCGACCTCGACGGGTGCTGCCAAGGCCATCGGCCTGGTCCTGCCGGAGCTCAAGGGCAAGCTGGACGGCATCTCGATCCGCGTGCCGACCCCGAACGTATCGCTGGTCGACCTGAAATTCATCGCCAAGCGCGCGACGACGGTGCAGGAGGTCAACGACGCGCTGATCGCCGCCTCCGACGGCAGGCTCAAGGGCGTGATGACCTACACCAACCATCCGCTGGTGTCGTCCGACCTCAACCACGATCCGCATTCGGCGACCATCCTGCTCGACCAGACCAAGGTGATGGACGGCAACTTCGTCAACATCCTCGGCTGGTACGACAACGAGTGGGGCTTCTCCAACCGCATGGCCGACGTTACCGCGGCCTTCGCCAAGACGATCGGCTAAGCCCCGGCACTTTCTGCTCAATTCTCGACGCCCGGCTTCGGCCGGGCGTTCTGCTTTTGCGCGCCGGCAAACGCGATTTGCTTGCCTTGCGCCTTGTCTTCGCCGCACTCTCAATGGAACGACGGAGTGCGGTTTGGGAACGAGGCTGCATGGATCAGGCAATCTATCTCGCGACGCTGGTCGGGACGGCCCTGGTGGTGGCCGCGGCGTTTTCGAGCCTGATCGCCTTCCGCTTCGGCGCCCCGCTGCTGCTGCTGTTCCTGGCGATCGGGCTCGCCACCGGCGAGGACGGGCTGGGCATCCAGTTCGACAATGCGCAGCTCGCCTATTTCGCCGGCTCGCTGGCGCTTGCCGTGATCCTGTTCGATTCCGGCTTCGGCACGCCGATCAAGATATTCCGCCAGGCTGCCGGCCCGGCCTTGACGCTTGCAACGCTCGGCGTCGGGCTGACGACGCTGCTGTTCGGAGTCGCGGCCGTCTATCTCACCAGCCTGACCTGGCTGGAATCCTTCCTGCTGGGCGCCGCGGTCGCTTCCACCGACGCCGCCGCGGTGTTCTTCCTGCTGCGCGCCGGCAACATCAACCTGCGCGACCGCGTGCGCGCCACGCTGGAGGTCGAGTCCGGCACCAACGACCCGATCGCCATCTTCCTGACGATCACCCTGGTCGAGGTGATCGCCCTCGGCGCCGATCCGGACGCCGAGCTGATCCTGCTCGACCTGGCGCTCGGCTTCGTCAGCCACATGGTGCTCGGCGCCGTGGTCGGCCTGCTCGGGGGCTTCGGCATCGTGCGGCTGGTCGACCGCCTGAACCTAGACAGCGGTCTCCTGCCCATCTTCGTCCTGACCCTGTCGCTGATGGTCTTCGCGGCGGCCGGCGCCATCGGAGGCTCGGGTTTCCTCGCCGTCTATCTCGCCGGCCTGGTCGCCGGCAATTCCGACATCCGCGCAGTCTCGGTGCTGCGCCGCTTCCAGGACGGCGTGTCGTGGCTGGCGCAGATCATCATGTTCCTGGTGCTCGGCCTGTTCGCGACGCCGTCGCAGTTCGTGCCCATCCTGCCGGCGGCGATCGTGCTCGGCTTGATCCTGATCTTCGTGGCGCGGCCGATCGCGGTCTGGCTCTGCCTCATTCCCTACAGCCTGCCGCGCCAGGAGACGGCCTTCATCTCCTGGGTCGGGCTGCGCGGCGCCGTCTCGATCCTGCTCGCCATCACGCCGATCCTCGGCGGCCTCGAGCATGGCCGGATGATCTTCAACGTCGCCTTCATCGTGGTGCTGGTGTCGCTGGTCGTACAGGGCTGGACGGTCGGACCGCTGGCGCGTTTCCTCGGCCTCATCGTGCCGGCGCGTCTGGGGCCGCTGCAGAAGGTCGAGCTGGAGCTCCCGGGCTCGGCCCATCACGAGCTGCTCGCCTATACGGTGGTGGCCGGCAGCCCGGTGCTGCGCGGCCAGCGCATCCCGCGCTGGGCGCGGCCGTCGCTGGTCGTGCGCGAAGGACGCTCGATCAAGTTCCAGGATGCCGGCCGGCTGATGGCCGGCGACCATGTCTACATCTTCGTGCCGGACCGCTACCCGCGCCTGCTCGACCGGCTGTTCGCCAGCCGCACCGAAGTCGACCCCGAGGACGAGGACTTTTTCGGCGCTTTCGCCGTCGATCCGGCGCGCCCGGCCTCCGACCTCGAAGCCGCCTACGAAGCCAAGCTCGGCGAAGACGAGCGGGCGCTGCCGATCAGCGCGCTGATGGACGCCAGGCTCGGCGGCCATGCCGAATATGCCGACCGCGTCAATCTCGGCCCGATCGAGCTGATCGTGCGCGACGTCGACGAGAAGGGGCGCATCGTCAGCGTCGGCGTGGCGCTGGAGCCGGCACCGCCGCAGCCGGCCATCCCCGCCTTCCTGGGCGCCGCCGAGATCCGCGACCGGCTGCGCGACGTCCTGCGGCGCCGGCTGGAGAAACGGTCGGCATCGCGCAAGGAGCCGGAAGATACCGCCGCTGGGTAGCGGCGGTCCGCCATGCCGGCGCCGCGACCATCACGCCGCCGCTTGCATCGCCGGCCCGGCACGGTAAAGCACTAAGCAAGGACCATCCTCTGGAGACGCTGCCCATGACCGCCTTCAAGACCCTCGACGATATCGCCGACGTGAAGGGCAAGCGCGTGCTGGTGCGCGTCGACCTGAACGTGCCGGTCGCCGACGGCAAGGTCACCGACGCGACCCGCATCGAGCGCGTGGCGCCGACCATCACCGAACTCGCCGGCAAGGGCGCCAAGGTGATCCTGCTCGCGCATTTCGGCCGGCCGAAGGATGGGCCGACGCCTGAATTCTCGCTGGAGCCGATCGCCCATGCCACCGCCGCGGTGATCGGCCGGCCGGTCGGCTTCGCCGCCGACTGCATCGGCGAGAAGGCCGCTTCGGCGGTGTCGGCGATGAAGGACGGCGACATTTTGCTGCTCGAGAACACCCGCTTCCACAAGGGCGAGGAGAAGAACGACAGGGCCTTCGCCGAGGCGCTGGCGAAAAACGGCGACCTCTACGTCAACGACGCGTTTTCCGCCGCCCACCGGGCGCATGCCTCGACCGAGGGGCTGGCCCATCTGCTGCCGGCCTATGCGGGCCGCACCATGCAGGCCGAACTCGACGCGCTTGAGGCCGGGCTCGGCAATCCGAAGCGGCCGGTGGTGGCGATCGTCGGCGGTGCCAAGGTGTCGACCAAGATCGATCTCCTGATGAACCTGGTGAAGAAGGTGGACGCGCTGGTGATCGGCGGCGGCATGGCCAACACCTTCCTGGCCGCGCGCGGCACCGCCGTCGGCAAGTCGCTCGCCGAGCACGACCTCGCCGACACCGCCAAGCAGATCATGATCGAGGCGGCGACCGCCGGCTGCGCCATCATCCTGCCGTCCGACGGCGTGGTGGCGCGGGAGTTCAAGGCGGGCGCCGCCAGTGAGGTGGTCGCGGTGGAATCGATCCCCGCCACCGGCATGATCCTCGACGTCGGCCCGAAGACGGTCGAGAAGGTTGAGGAGTGGATCGACCGTGCCGCCACGCTGGTGTGGAACGGGCCGCTCGGCGCCTTCGAGATCGAACCCTTCGACAAGGCCACCGTCGCGGCCGCGAAGGCCGCCGCCGCGGAAACCAGAGCCGGCAAGCTGGTCTCGGTCGCCGGCGGCGGCGACACCGTGGCGGCGCTCAACCATGCCGGGGTCGCCGACGACTTCACCTATGTCTCGACCGCCGGCGGCGCCTTCCTGGAGTGGATGGAAGGCAAGCCGCTGCCCGGCGTCGAGGTGCTGAAGAAGGGGTGACGCCGCGCCCCCCTTGTGCGTTTGCGGCAGGCCAAT
Organism: Kumtagia sp.; assembly: GCF_059502445.1. Lineage (NCBI taxonomy): Bacteria > Pseudomonadati > Pseudomonadota > Alphaproteobacteria > Hyphomicrobiales > Phyllobacteriaceae > Kumtagia > Kumtagia sp. The sequence continues at coordinate 22,936 of NZ_JCACER010000018.1, read as the reverse complement.
CTGACCTATGAGGGCGGCGCCACCGGCGCCGCCAGCCTGAACGCATCGATGCCGTCGCAGGCCGCCTCGACCGCCAGGACGCGCGGCATGGCCGAAAGATCGACCTGCCAGCGGCGCGCGTTGTAGAGCTGCGGCACCAGGCAGAGGTCGGCGATCGTCGGCCGGTCGCCATGGCAGAAGCGGCCGGTCGCCGGATGGCCGAGCATCGCCTCGAAGGCGGCAAGCCCTTCGGCGATGACACCGTGCATCCAGCCGGCGCGGGCCGCCTCGCCGTCCTCGACCAGCGTCATCAGGCGCCCGACGACCCTGGTGTTACAGACCGGGTGGATGTCCATGGCGATCGCATGGGCGAGAGCCCGCACGCGGGCGCGTCCGACCGGATCGGCAGGCAGTAGGCCACTGCCGGGCCGGGTCTCGTGAAGGTATTCGACGATGGCGAGCGACTGGGTGAGCCGCAGCCCGTCGATGTCGAGCACCGGCACCAGCCCCTGCGGGTTGCGCCCGAGATGGTTCGGCGCCCGCTGCTCGCCGGCAAGCAGGTTCACCGGCACGGCCGCGTAGGCGATCCCCAGCAGGTTCAGGGCGATGCGCACCCGATAGCTCGCCGACGAGCGCCAGTAGTCGTAGAGAACGGCCTCGGCCATGGGCTTTCCTCCCGCTTCGCTCAATCGCTCCAATCGCCTTCCATCGTGCCGTTGAAACGCTTCTTCAGCGCCGTCCAGCAGTCGATGTAGTCGTCCTGCAGCGCCTCGCTCTCGGCGGCGAAGCCCGTCGGCATCTGCGGGAAGCGCGTCTCGAACATGAACGCCATCGTGTGGTCGAGCTTGACCGGCTTGAGCTCGGCGCGCGACGCCTTGTCGAAGCCGAAGGCGTCCGGGCCATGCGCCAGCATCATGTTGTGCAGGCTGACGCCGCCGGGGACGAAACCCTTCTCCTTGGCGTCGTACTGGCCGCGGATCAGGCCCATGAACTCGCTCATGACGTTGCGGTGGTACCAGGGCGGCCGGAACGTGTCCTCCGCCACCAGCCAGCGCGGCGGGAAGATGACGAAGTCGATGTTGGCGGTGCCCTCCTCGCCCGATGGTGCGGTCAGCACGGTGAAGATCGACGGGTCGGGATGGTCGAACAGGATGGCGCCGACCGGCGAATAGGTGGCGAGGTCGTATTTGTAGGGCGCGTAATTGCCGTGCCAGGCGACGACGTCGAGCGGCGAATGGTCGAGCTCGGTGGCGTGGAAGGCGCCGCACCATTTGACGATCAGCCGGCAGGGGCTCTCCTTTTCCTCGAACCAGGCGACCGGCGTCTTGAAGTCGCGCGGGTTGGCGAGGCAGTTGGCGCCGATCGGCCCGCGGTCGGGCAGCGTGAACTTCGCCCCGTAGTTCTCGCAGACATAGCCGCGGGCCGGCGTGTCGATCAGCTCGACCTTGAAGGTCAGCCCGCGCGGCAGCACGGCGATCTCGCCGGGCGCGAGCTCGATGACGCCCATCTCCGTGACGAAGCGGACACGGCCCTCCTGCGGCACGACCAGCATCTCGCCGTCGGCGTTGAAGAAATGGTCGTCCGTCATCGACACGTTGGCGGCATAGACATGGGCGGCCATGCCGGCCTGGCCGAGCGCGTCGCCGGCGGTCGTCATGGTGCGCATGCCGGCGACGAAGTCGGTCGGCTCAACCGGCATCGGCAACGGGTCCCAGCGGTACTGGCCGAGCGCCAGCGCATGGTCGCCGGAATGCGGCGCCGTCTTCCAGAACGGCATCTCGATGGCCCGGAAGCGCCGATGATGCTTGACGCTCGGCCGGATGCGGTAGAGCCACGAGCGCTCGTTGGTGCCGCGCGGCGCGGTGAAGGGCGAGCCGGAGAGCTGCTCGGCATAGAGGCCGTAGGCCGGCCGCTGCGGCGAGTTGCGGCCCTGCGGCAGCGATCCGGGCAAGGTCTCCGTCTCGAAGTCGTTGCCGAAGCCCGGCATGTAGGAACGGGTCATCGTCTTCCTCCCTGGCATTGCTCAGAGGCGAGTTCGTTGCAAGTGTAACCATCCGTTTGTAACCATCAACGGCGGCCCTTGCATCGCGACCCGCGGCGAGTAGTCTCTCGTCTGAAATCCGGCGGCTTGCGACGCAAGGGTCCGTACCGTCCGCCGTTCCGCATGCTTTCGGAACACACAGGGGAGGAGTCTGACGTGAGTTGGGTCGTGATCGCCAAGGAGCCTAACGGAACCAAGCACCGCATCGCCTGCGAGACCGCCGCGCAGGTGGCCGACCAGTTCGTCGAGCAGCGCAGGCTGGGCCGGACCGTCACCGTGGAGGAAGCCGGCGGCAAGGAGGTTTCCGCCGCCGAGTTCGGCATCAAGGGCGACACTGCCTGAACTTTGGGTCGCCAGCCGAACAACTGGCCTCGAGTGACCGGGATCGGCAGCGGCGCCGGTTGGCCTTCTCCAGCGCGCCGCGACGACATCCGATTCACGACGTATGGTGTTGCGCTCAGGCCCTCTACGCGACCTTCTGTGCCTCCTGGCAAATCCACCGGCAGAACTGTCGAACCGCTCGCCTGTCCGAACGGCGGATGAAACGGTAACTGCCGAGTTCGACAGGCGAAAAGGTCGACAATTCGACCAAGGCACCGGAGGTGATCTGCCGCCGGGTCAGCAGCGGTGGGCCAAGCATCATTCCGAGCCCTGCGACACAGGCATGAAGCGCGGCGTCGTCAGTATCGAACTCGTGGGTGAAGGTCATGCATTCGAACGGAACGCCCGTGTTCGCGCACCATAACCGCCAGTCCCAGTTGTCACGCGCACATTGGATCGCCGGTACCTTGGGCAATATGGCGGCGCCTTCTGTCGTCTTCAAAAGGCCCGGCGCCACAACGACCCTGCTGACGTCCGGAGCGAGAATGTCCCAGTCGCCGGTCTGTTCCCCCGCGCGAAAGTAGCGGATCGCGATATCGGCGGTCGGGCCGATTTGAGACCCCGCCGCGAGTCCTGTTTCAATCCGCACCCGTGCATTTGGATAGGCAGCCCGAAACCGATCGAGAGACGGGATCAACCAGCGGACGGCCAGTGATGTCGAAGCGTGCACGCCGACTTCGTTCTCGTCGCGGCGCAAGGCGTCGGCCGATCTTTCGATCAGGTCGACCGCCGGGGCTACCTCCTCAAAGAACCGCTTTCCCGCGTCGGTAAGGGCGATCGAATTGTTGCTCCTCGTGAAAAAGGAGACGCCCAACTGATCCTCAAGCTTCTTGATCCGATGGCTAATGGCGCTCGATGTGACGCCTATTTCTTCTCCGGCGATGGTCAGGCTGCCGGTGCGGGCAACGATCGTGAAGAGGCGCACGGCGTTCAGCGACAATCGGGTTTTCTGCATGCATAAATCTCATGCTACCTGAAGATTCAGCATTTGAAGATGCCCTTCGATTCCAGCACAAGGCGCTGTAGAAAACTCTTTCAGGAAAACACGTTGCGCACAACTACCCTTACGGGCAATGCCGAAGCGATCGGTTGGGTGACCATTGGAACCGCATTATTTTCTTTGATCTATGCGTCCGGAAAATTCGCCGAGGCCGGAGTATCACCGCTTCAAATACTGTTCCTCCGCTATGTCGGCGGTTTCGGGACCCTGTTGCTGGTGGTTGCGCGCAGCCGGAGTCCATTGCGTGCCTATCGCAGCATGAGGCCGTTTTCGCATTTCATGCGTGCCGTGTTCGGTGCGTCAGGCGGAGGAGCGCTGATCTATGCATCGGCCAATATGCCGATCGTCGACGCGACCGCAATCGGGCTGCTCTATGTCGTCTTCGTCATTCCGCTCGGCATATTGATGCTCGGAGAGCGCGTCACGCGATGGCATTGCATAGCCATCGCGGCCTGCTGTACCGGTGCCGCGATCGTCATGGCGTCGCGAGGAGCCTTTACCCAGTTCCAACCAGCCTACCTGCTGACCGCAGGCGTTGCCGTTGTCGGTGCGGTGCTGCTGGCCTTGAAGGATTGATGATCAAGACGCTGGCGCAAGCCGATCGCCCGATGACGGTCCTGCTCTACGTCAACGGATTCGGCGCCCTGCTGATGGCGTTGCCTGCAGTGGTGCTGTGGGTGCCCGTTTCGACGGAGACGGCCCTAGGTTTTATCGGGCTTGGTCCAATCGCCGTCACCGCGCAATACTGCATCGTCCAAGGCTATCGTCTCGCGCCGCTGTCCATCGTTGGGCCGGTCGATTACACTTGGCTGATCTTCGCGGGGTTGATCGGCTTCCTGTTTTTCGATGAGCAAATGACGCAGGGGGCTGTTGCCGGCTCGCTCATCATCGTCGTCGGCGGCACGATCCTCACCAGAATCAAAACCGCGGGTGACTAGCCGAAACCAGCGGCACGCCGGCACATGGATACGGAGCCATGAAGCTCACCTACGCCGCCTTCGTTCTCCTCGGCCTGCTCTGGGGTTCCAACTTCATCTACATGAAATGGGCGGCGGAACTCATTACGCCGGCACAGATCACGTTGCTGCGGGTGTTCTTCGGCTTCCTGCCGCTCGCATTCGCGGCTTGGCGCAAGGGAGTGATCGAGCGCCGCCAATTACGGCATCTCGGCCATTTCCTTGTGATGGCGGCTCTGGCGACCGCCCTCTACTACTTTGCCATCGCCAAGGGGACGGCGCTGATTCCTTCCGGTGTCGCCGGCGTGCTGGGCGGTTCAATCGCCCTGTTCACAACCTTGGCGTCGCTTCTGTTCCTGCGCTCCGAAAAGCTCAACGGACTGATGGCGGTCGGCGTGCTTTTCGGCTTTGTCGGCATCGTCCTGATCGCGCGCCCGTGGCAAGGCGCGGACAGAGCCATCGACATGGCCGGCGTCTCCTGGATGCTGGCCGCCACGGCGATTCTCGGCTTCTCCTATGTTTATGTCCGCCGCTTCCTTTCTCCGCACAATCTGCCTCCGCTGGCGCTTGCCACATGGCAGACAGGACTGGCGCTGCTGCTGCTCCTGCTGGTGACCGACCGCAGCGGAATGGGGAGGATTACCGAGGACTGGCACGCCGCAGCCGGCGTGGCGATCGGGCTCGGCGTTTTTGGGACCGGCATCGCTTTCCTGATCTACTATTTCCTGCTGCGGGAACTGGGCGCGGTAGCGGCCTCCGGAGCGACCTACATCACGCCGGTCGTCGCGCTGCTTATCGGCCGGGCTGTCGGCGAGCCGCTCGGCATCCTGGAGGTCGGCGCCGTCGTTCTGATCCTCGGAAGCATCGCAATGTTGCAGATTGGGCGGCTGTGCAGCAGTCGCGCGCCCGAACGCCATCCTTGACTTTCCGCCAAAACTCCTGTTCAAGCCGCGATAATTCAGCGACGAGTTGACACTCCGAGCCGCCGACCGGGACCCCTAGAGGTATAAATCGATCCCGGAGGCCAACACCCGGCAGCGCGATGCGCCCCCGGGTGCTTTTTGGTTTGGCGGTTGGTGCTGGGACGCGTTGCGACCGGGGACAGTTTACTTTCTTGCCCCGGAAAGGCCGAAGCGGCTGCGATGTCGCGCAAGGGGCAAAAAGTAAACTGTCCCCTGCGCTTCCCGGTTGGGACTTCGCCGCAAAGACACTACCTCTCGGGCATCGCGGTGATGCCAGAGAAAGAGGAAACCGGATGTTCGAAAGCCTACAGGAACGGCTTGGCTCCATCCTGAACGGCCTGACCGGCCGCGGCGCGCTGTCGGAGGCGGACGTCTCCGCCGCGCTGCGCGAGGTGCGGCGCGCGCTGATCGAAGCCGACGTGGCGCTGGAAGTCGTCCGCTCCTTCGTCGACAAGGTGCGCACGAAGGCCGTCGGCGCCGAGGTGCTGAAGTCGATCAAGCCCGGCCAGATGGTCGTCAAGATCGTCCATGACGAGCTGGTCGACATGCTCGGCGCCGAAGGCAGGACGATCGACCTCAATGCGCCGGCTCCGGTGGTCGTCATGATGGTCGGCCTGCAGGGCTCGGGCAAGACCACGACCACGGCCAAGATCGCCAAGCGCATGACCGAGCGCCAGGGCAAGAAGGTCTTGATGGCCTCGCTCGACACGCGCCGTCCGGCTGCGCAGGAGCAACTGCGCCAACTCGGCGAGCAGACCAAGGTCGCGACGCTGCCGATCGTCGCCGGCCAGTCGCCGGTCGACATCGCCAAACGCTCGGTGCAGGCGGCAAAGCTCGGCGGCCACGACGTGGTGATCCTCGACACCGCCGGCCGCACCCATATCGACGAGCCGCTTATGGCCGAGATGGCCGAGATCAAGGCCGTCTCCAGCCCGCACGAGATCCTGCTGGTCGCCGACTCGCTGACCGGCCAGGACGCCGTGAACCTCGCCAGGAGCTTCGACGAGCGCGTCGGCATCACCGGCCTGGTGCTCACCCGCATGGACGGCGACGGGCGCGGTGGCGCCGCACTTTCGATGCGTGCCGTCACCGGCAAGCCGATCAAGCTGATCGGCGTCGGCGAGAAGATGGACGCGCTGGAGGAGTTCCACCCGCGCCGCATCGCCGACCGCATCCTCGGCATGGGCGACATCGTCAGCCTGGTTGAGAAGGCGGCCGAAAACATCGACGCGGAAAAGGCCGCGGCGATGGCCAGGAAGATGCAGTCGGGGAAGTTCGACCTGAACGACCTCGCCGATCAGCTCGGCCAGATGCAGAAGCTCGGCGGCATGGGCGGCATCATGGGCATGATGCCCGGCATGGGCAAGATGAAGGACCAGATGGCCGCCGCCGGTCTCGACGACAAGATGTTCGGCCGTCAGCTCGCCATCATCTCGTCGATGACCAAGGCGGAGCGTGCCAACCCCGATCTCCTCAAGCACAGCCGCAAGAAGCGCATCGCCGCCGGCTCCGGCACCGACGCCGCCGAGATCAACAAGCTTTTGAAGATGCACCGCCAGATGGCCGACATGATGAAGGCCATGGGCGGCAAAGGCAGGGGCGGCGGCCTGATGCGCGGCATGATGGGTGGGCTCGCCTCCAAGATGGGGCTGGGCGGCATGATGCCGGGCATGGGCGGCATGCCCGACCTGTCGAAGATGGATCCGAAGCAGCTGGAAGCCTTGCAGAAGCAGGCGGAAGCGTCCGGCCTCGGCGGCGGCCTGCCCAAGGGCCTGCCGCCGACTTTCCCGGGCCTCGGCGGCGGTGGCGGCCTTCCAGGCCTGCCCGGCGGCCTGAAACTGCCTGGTCTCGGCGGTCCGGGCGGCTTGCCCGGCCTCGGCAAGAAGAAGTGAGGGGGACGGCATGAGCGACACGGCCGATGTCCGGGGTATCCTCGCGCAGTACCGCGCCTCGATCGACAACATCGATGCGGCGCTGATCCACATGCTGGCCGAACGCTTCCGCTGCACCCAGGCGGTCGGCGTGCTTAAGGCCGCTCACGGCCTGCCGCCCGCCGATCCGGCGCGCGAGGCCCAGCAGATCGAGCGGTTGCGCCGGCTCGCCCAGGAGGCGCAGCTCGATCCCGATTTCGCGGAAAAGTTCCTGAACTTCGTCATCAGGGAAGTGATCCGCCACCACGAACAGATCGCCGCCGGCAACGGCGCGACTGCACCCGGCGCTGAGGGCGCCTCCACCAACGGCTGACCTCAGCCACCGAACCAGAGCTCAGGAGTAAAGAAATGGCACTGAAGATCCGACTGGCCCGCGCGGGCTCCAAGAAGCGTCCCTACTACCACATCGTCGTCGCCGACGTGCGCAGCCCGCGCGACGGCCGCTTCATCGAGGCGATCGGCGCGTGGAACCCGACCCTGGCCAAGGACGCCGAGCGCGTGAAGCTCGACGCCGACCGCGTCCAGCATTGGCTCGGCAACGGCGCGCTGCCGACCGACCGCGTCGCCCGCTTCCTCGACCAGGCGGGTCTCGCCAAGCGCGAGGCGCGCGCCAACCCGACCAAGGCGCTGCCGGGCAAGAAGGCGCAGGCCCGCCTCGACGCCATCAAGAAGGCGCAGGACGAGGCAGCCGCGGCGATCGCCGCCGCCACCGCCGCTCCGGCCGAGGAAGCCGCGGCGTCCTGATCCGGCGCGCTCCGCGATCGAACAGCGAACGGCGGGCATTGGCCCGCCGTTCGTGTTTTGAGAGACGTAAGGGTGCAAGTGCCGGGGACAGTTTACTTTTTTCGGCCTGCGCGAGGCCTGAACCGCAGCGGCCTTTCGGCCGAAAGAAAGTAAACTGTCCCCTGCGGTTCCCTTCTGCCCACGTCGACCTTGCCCCACGAATTTTCGGCTCATTGGGTGGGCTACCCAGCACTACGGCTCCTCACGGCGCCTCAGGTGCATCGAGAAACGGCGTGATGATTTGCGCCGAGTCCTTAGGGAATTCCCAGATCATGTTGTGGCCGGCGCCGGCGAACACCTCGAAGCGCGCGTCGGGATAGGCCTTTTCCAGCTTTTCCTGGTGGGTGAGGTCGAACAGCGGGTCCTTCTCGCCCCACAGCACCAGCACCGGCGCCTTGACGATCGGGGCGGCGAAGGTCAGGTCGCCGACGATGGTGCCCCACAGCACGCCGTTCCAGACATGCAGCGGCATGGCGGCGCTCTCGGTGCGCTCGCGCCTCAGAAAATCCTCGTCGACGGGATTGGGGTTGGAATACCAGTCCAGCATGAACTGGCTGTTCGGGTCGATGGGCGCCTTGAGCAGGGTTATGTTGTCCCACAGCCAGGAGCCTGGCCCGCCGCCGATCTGCGTGGTGGAGGAGACGAGCACCAGCTTGCCCACCTTGTCCGGATGCTGGGCGGCGAGCAGCTGGCCGGTCAGCGAGCCGAGCGAATGGCCGATCACGTCGGCCCTGGCAATGCCGAGGGCGTCGAGGAACAGGGAGGCGTCGTCGGCGAGGTCGGTATAGGCGTAGCAACAGGCCGGCGCGTCCGACTTGCCGTGGCCGCGCAGGTCGATGGCGAGCAGCCGGCGATCCTTCAGGAACGGCGCGATCAGCGACCAGGCGCGGCTGTTGTCGCTGTAGCCGTGGATCAGCAGCGTCGGCTTGCCGTCCGTGTCTCCCGTCTCGACATAGGCGAGCGTCAGGCCGTTGGCGAGTTTCACGCTTTTCTTGGCATCCGCCCACTCCGCCTGCGTCGGCACCGGGATCTGCTCCGCCCGCGCCGCCGACGCGACCAGCGGCGCCGCGACTGCCAGCGCGGCCATCAGGTGCAGAAGCTGTCGGCGCATGGATGATCCTCCTTCATGTGAAGCAATGGACGCCGCAGCGCGGCCCCCGATGCGAAGTCTTCCAGAATGGTCCGGCGCCGTCGAGCCCATGACTTCCGTCGCCAACGAAAAACGGCGCCCGCGGGCGCCGTTCCGGATCGAGGCCGCGGTGCGAGGATCAGTCGTCGTCGCCGAAGGCCGCCTTGTGGACGATGCCGGCGATCGCCGCGCCGACGATCGGCGCCACCCAGAACAGCCAGAGCTGCGACAGCGCCGCGCCGCCGACGAAAAGCGCCGGGCCGGTCGAGCGGGCCGGGTTGACCGAGGTGTTGGTCACCGGGATCGAGATCAGGTGGATCAAGGTCAGCGCCAGGCCGATGGCGATCGGCGCAAAACCCGCCGGCACGCGGCCGTGGGTGGCGCCGAGAATGATGATCAGGAACATGAAGGTCAGCACCACCTCGATCACCAGCGCCGAGAGCAGGTTGAACTTGCCCGGCGACTGCTCGCCATAGCCGTTGGTGGCGAATCCGCCGATACCGGCGAAGTCGGCCTTGCCGCTGACGATCAGGTAGAGCACCGCCGATGCCACGATGGCGCCGACCACCTGCGCGACGATGTAGGGCAAGAGGTCCTTGGCCTCGAAACGGCCGGCGGTGAACAGGCCGATCGAGACGGCGGGGTTGAAGTGCCCGCCCGAGATGCCGCCGACCGCATAAGCCATGGTCAGCACGGTCAGACCGAACGCAAACGCAACTCCGACAAAGCCGATCCCGAGCTCGGGAAAGGCGGCGGCGAGCACGGCGCTGCCGCAGCCGCCGAATACAAGCCAGAACGTACCGAGAAATTCAGCGAACAGTCGCTTCGACATGGCAAACAATCCCTCCTTGAATGCGACTCACATTCTACCCTCGCTTGCATTCGAACAACAGCGGCTGCGTCGATCGGAGGGGTTGACATAGGGAGGAATCGGTTGCGCCACCGGACGGAGTCAAATTCCGATTCTGGATCAGCGGGATAGCTCCGCGAAGGCGTCTCCGGGCGAACGGAACAAACCCTGAATCACCCGAAGTCAGCGATTCGTCGCCGATTCGTTCGGGACTCGTTCCGCCGTTTCTTTCCGCTCGGGTTGCGGACGTCACTCCGCCGGCGGCCAATCGGAGAGCAAGGTGATGCCGAATCTTGGCGCAGCCTCGCGCAGCCGCTCGATCTCCGCAGGGGTCGGCGGTCCGACGACTTCGTCCGGCCGACGCTCGTGGCCGGCCTCCTCGAGAAATCGGTCGAACAGCGCGGGGGTGCCGATCAGGATGTATCTGCAGGGTTTGCCGCTCGTGTTCATGAGCTGGTGCGCCAAACCGCGCTGCAGGAAGATGCTCTCGCCCGCAGCCAGGCGCTGCGGCTGGCCGTCGACCACCGCCGTCAGCTCGCCTTCGATGATGTAGACCGTCTCGTCGTCCTTGGCGTGGACATGGATCGGCGTCTTCGTGTTTCCGTCGCTTCTGTTCTCGAAGAGGCAGAACTGCCCTGCGGTCTGTTGTCCGCAGAGCAGGCGCTTCATGACCACGCCTGCAAGGACGAATTCCGTGCTGTCGGTATGGCTCATCGTCGTTTCCTTCTCATGAATCGTGCAGCCGAAGGCCGGCGGGATCCCTTCGGCGGCATTGGCATGGACATGCCCGACCTGCCGACCGATGGCTCATGTCGGTCGGGGGCTTTCACTTGGAACGCCTGGAGCACGGGCCGGTTCGGATCCGGAGCGGAAATTCGAGCCCAAACACGACCGATTTGCGCTTTCGTTTGCGCCGGGAAGTGCCTATCTGTCTCGGACGAGGTCTTGACCGAACCTCCGCGACAAGCGGCTCCACGCCGCCAAAGCCGAAGGGCCGATTTCCGAGCCGATGAACTTTTCCCAGATCAAGACCGAGCCGCTGATCCTGTCGGGACGCGACGTGACGGCGGTGCTCGGGCCCACCAATACCGGCAAGACCCATCTCGCCATCGAGCGCATGGTGGCGCATGAAAGCGGCGTCATCGGCCTGCCGCTCAGGCTGCTGGCGCGCGAGGTCTACCAGCGGGTGAGCGACAAGGTCGGCGCCGCCAAGGTGGCGCTGATCACCGGCGAGGAGAAGATCGTTCCGGCCGGCGCGCGCTACTCCGTCTGCACCGTCGAGGCGATGCCGCGCCACACCGACGCCGCCTTCGTCGCCATCGACGAGATCCAGCTCGCCGGCGATCTCGAGCGCGGCCACATCTTCACCGACCGCATCCTGCATTTGCGCGGGCGGCAGGAGACGCTGCTGCTCGGAGCGGCCACCATGCGCGGCATCCTGGAAAGGCTGCTGCGCGGCATTTCGGTGGTGACGCGGCCGCGCCTGTCGCATCTCGCCTATGCCGGCTCCAAGAAGCTGACGCGGCTGCCGCGCCGCTCGGCCGTCGTCGCCTTCTCGGCCGACGAGGTCTATGCCATCGCCGAGCTGATCCGCCGCCAGCGCGGCGCCGCCGCCGTCGTGCTCGGGGCGCTTTCGCCACGTACCAGAAATGCCCAGGTGGCGCTCTACCAGTCCGGCGACGTCGACTTTCTGGTGGCCACCGATGCCATCGGCATGGGACTCAACCTCGACGTCGACCACGTCGCCTTCGCGCAGAACCGCAAGTTCGACGGTTTTCAGTACCGGCCGCTGACGGCTGCCGAACTCGGCCAGATCGCCGGCCGCGCCGGACGGCACCTGCGCGACGGCACCTTCGGCGTCACCGGCCAGGTCGACCCGCTCGACGACGAACTGGTGGAGAAGATCGAGGGCCATGACTTCGAGCCCGTGAAGGTGTTGCAATGGCGCACCGCGCAGTTCGACTTGTCGAGCGTCGACACGCTGCGCCGCTCGATCGAGACGCCGGCGCCGGTGGAGGGCCTGACGCGGGCGCTGCCCGCCACCGACGCGCAGGCGCTGGAGCGGCTCGCCGGCGATCCCGACATCCGCCGCCTTGCCACCGGGCGCGAGCGGGTGGCGCTGCTGTGGGACGTCTGCTCGCTTCCCGACTATCGCAGGATCGCGCCGGCGCAGCATTCCGATCTGGTGAGCTCTCTCTTCCTCGATCTCGCCCGGCACGGCCATGTCGACGAAAGCTACATGGCCGAGCAGGTGCGGCGCGCCGATTCCACCGAGGGCGACATCGACACGCTGTCCGGCCGCATCGCCCAGATCCGCACCTGGACCTATGTGTCGAACCGTCCTGGCTGGTTGGCCGATGCGCGCCACTGGCAGGAAAAAACGCGCGAGATCGAGGACAGATTGTCGGATGCGCTGCATGAGCGGTTGACGAAACGCTTCGTAGACCGCAGGACTTCCGTCCTCATGCGGCGCCTCAGAGAAAATACGATGCTTGAAGCCGAGATAGACCCGTCCGGAACCGTCAATGTCGAAGGCCACCATGTCGGCGACCTGCAGGGCTTCCGCTTCACTGCCGACCAGGCTGCCGAGGGCGAGGACGGCAAGGCGGTGCGCGCCGCCGCGCAGAAGGCGCTGGCTGCCGAGTTCGAGGCGCGCGCCGAACGGTTTTCCGCCTCCGGCAACCACGACATCGCGCTCGCTTCCGACGGCATCCTGCGCTGGATCGGCGCGCCCATCGGCACGCTGGCGGCAACCGACGACGCGCTGCGGCCGCGCGTCATCCTGCTCGCCGACGAGCAGCTGACCGGCCCGGCGCGCGATAAGGTCGCGCAGCGCGCCGAGCGCTTCGTCGGATACCAGATCGAGACGCTGCTGAAGCCGCTTTTCGACCTGCGCCAGGCCGACCAGCTGACCGGCATCGCCCGCGGCATCGCCTTCCGCCTGGTCGAGCAGTTCGGGCTGATCAACCGCCGCGACATCGCCGACGAGGTCAAGTCGCTCGACCAGGAGAGCCGCGCGGCGCTGCGCCGGCTGGGGGTGCGCTTCGGCGCCTACCACATCTTCGTGCCGGCGCTGGTCAAGCCGGCGCCCGCCAGCCTCGTCACGCTGCTGTGGGCGCTGAAGAACGACGGCAAGGACAAGCCCGGCTTCGGCGACATCGTGCACATGCTGGCCGCCGGCCGCACCTCGGTGCTGGTCAACGCCGCCTTCGACCGCGCCTTCTACGGCCTCGCCGGCTTCCGCATGCTTGGGCGCCGCGCCGTGCGCGTCGACATTCTCGAGCGGCTGGCCGACCTGATCCGCCCGGCGCTGGCGTGGCGACCGGGGGCCGGCGGCACCCGCCCGGACGGTGCCTATGACGGCAACGCCTTCATGGTGACGCCGGCGATGATGTCGATCCTCGGCGCTACCGGCGAGGACATCGAGGACATACTGAAGGGGCTCGGCTATCGCGCCGAGCCGAAACCCGCCGCGGACGTCAAGGCGCGGCTGGACGCGCTGGACGTTGCCGCGCGCGAGGCGGCCGCCAAGGCTGCCGCGGAGCGGGCGGCGGCGCAGGAAGCCGCTGCGGCGGCGGCCGCGGCCGGCCCGGCGGATGGTGAAGCTGCCGCGTCCGAGGCTTCCGCCGCCGTATCCGCGCAGGCCGAGGCCTCCGAACCCGCTTCCGCCGACGAGCCGGTCGTGGCGGCAACGGATGCCGAAGCGACCGACGGTGCGGAAGCCGCGATGGCGAGCCGGAGCGACGGTGAAGCCGCGGTCTCCGACGATGCCGTTGCCGAGTCCGCAGGGCAGGAGGCCGAAGCCTCCGAGCCCGCTCCCGCGGACGAGATCGATCCGGCGAAGGATGCCGAAGCCGGTTCGGATACGGTCGAAGCAGCGGCGGAAGTCGACGCAAACGTTGTCGACGACGATGCGGGCGCTGCGGGCGCTGCCGAGCCGGTTTCCGTGGACGCCGAACGGGCCGACGACGACGCGACGCCGCAAGCCGACGCGGCCGAGGACGGGGAAGCCGCGCCTGCTCCGTCCGAGGCCCTTGCGGCTTCCGACACGTCCGACCTGCCGGCCGGTACCGATGAAGTCGTCGCGTCCGCGGATGGCGGCGCGGAGATAGTGTCCGAGGCGGCGTCCGATGCCGCGGTCGAAACGCCCGCCGAGGAGCCGAAGCCGATCCTGCTGTGGCGGCCGGCGCGCTTCGAGCAGCGTCCGCGCCATCGTCATGGCGACCGCAATCGCCAGCAGCAGGGGCAGCAGCAGCGGGATGGCCAGCGCGACGGGCGCGGCCAGCGCGGCGATCGTCCCGAGAACGGCGCCGCGGCAGCCGGCGAGCGGCAGGGCGGCAAGTTCGACCGCAACCGCTTCAAGGGCGGCGGCAAGCCCGACGGCAATCGTCCAGACCAGGGCAAGCGGCAAGGCGACCGGCCGGATCACCGGCGCAAGGACGGCGGCGGCAAGCCGGCGTTCCAGGGCAAGCCGCGCGAGGAGAGGGCGCCGCGGTTCGACCCGGATTCGCCCTTCGCCAAGCTCGCCGCGTTGCGTGACCAGCTGAAGAAGTAGATGGCCGAGGCCCGGCAGCGCGTCGACAAATGGCTGTTCTTCGCGCGCGTCGTCAAATCCCGCTCCCTCGCTGCCAAGCTGGCGCAGGCCGGCCGTGTCAGGATCAACGGTGAGAAGACCGACCAGGCGGCCGACACGGTACGGCCGGGCGACACGCTGACCATCACGCTGGAGCGCCGCATCCTCGTCTACCGCGTGCTGGCGCCGGGCACGCGGCGTGGACCGGCGGAGGAGGCACGGCTGCTCTACGAGGATCTGTCGCCGCCGCCCGCCGACAATCGGAATGCTCTCCCGGACGCGGTGCCCCCCGTCCGCGCACTGGGCAGCGGACGGCCCACCAAGAGAGAACGGCGGCAGACCGACAGGCTGCGCGAAAGTTGAGGGACGGACTTCGAAGGAGATCGCGTGCCGGGAAATCTCTTTCCCGCCTGCGGCTTCCCGGCGCAATGCCGACCCTTGCCAGCGTGCGGCAAAGCAACTAGGTCACAACCGAGACCACGAACGGCAAGATCGCCGGAGCAGACCATGACCTACGTCGTCACCGACAACTGCATCAAGTGCAAGTACATGGACTGCATCGAAGTGTGTCCGGTCGACTGCTTCTACGAAGGCGAGAACATGCTCGTCATCCATCCCGACGAGTGCATCGACTGCGGCGTCTGCGAGCCCGAATGCCCGGCCGACGCAATCAAGCCCGACACCGAGCCGGGCCTGGAGAAGTGGCTGGAGCTCAATACCGAATACGCTTCCAAATGGCCGAACATCACGGCCAAGAAGGAGCCCCCGGGCGACGCCAAGGAGTTCGACGGCGTCGAAGACAAGCTCGAGAAGTATTTTTCGGCGGAGCCCGGCACGGGCGACTGATGCCGCCGCCGAAGGCGAGGCGCATGGCCTCGCCATCACCGGATTGCAGCCGATGCGTTCGAAAGTCGCGATCAAGGTCGTCGGATGCCATGCCGAAGGCGAGATCGGCGACGTGATCGTCGGCGGCGTCCTGCCGCCCGCCGGCAAGACGATGATGGACAGGATGATCGCCATGGAGCGCGATCACGACCACATCCGGCGGATGCTGATCTGCGAGCCGCGCGGCAGCGTCGCCCGGCACGTCAACCTGCTGGTGCCGCCGACGCGCGACGACTGCGTGGCCGGCGCGATCATCATGGAGCCGACCGAATACGTTCCGATGTCGGGATCGAACACGATCTGCGTCGCCACCGTGCTGCTGGAAACCGGCATGGTGCCGATGCAGGAGCCCGAGACGCGCTTCAATCTTGACATGCCGGGCGGCGTGATCGCGGTGCGGGCCGAATGCCGCGACGGCAAATGCGTGTCTGTCACCTTCCGCAACGCCCCGGCATTCGCCGAACGTCTCGATGCGCGGCTGGAGGTCGAGGGCGTCGGCACGATCACGGTCGACGTTTCTTATGGCGGCATGTTCTACGCCATCGCCGATGCCAAGGCTCTGGGCTTTTCGGTGACCCCCGACGAGGCCCGCGATCTCGGCCTGTTGGGCGAGAAGATCCGGCTCGCGGCGCGCGACCAGTTCGACGTCGTCCACCCGCGTTTCGCGCATGTGCGGGGCGTATCGATCGTGCAGTTCGCCATGCCTTTCCAGGGACCGGGCAAGGTGACGCGCAACACCTGCATCGTCTCGCCCGGCCGCTCCGACCGCAGTCCGACCGGCACCGGGACTTCTGCGAGGATGGCCGTCCTGCAGGCGCGCGGCCTCATGCGCGAGGGCGACGTCCTGATCCATGAATCCATCATCGGCTCGCGCTTCACGGGACGCATCCTTGCGCTCACCGAGATCGACGGGCGCAAGGCGATCGTTCCGGAGATCAGCGGCCGCGCCTGGATTACCGGCGAGCACACCTATTATCTCGATCCCACCGATCCTTATCCGCAAGGCTACGTGCTTTCCGACACGTGGGGCGTGGGAACCTCGACGAAGCAGTAGCCGACGCATGGCCATCGAACGCGCCGCGCGAAGCTGCTAAAAAAGTACTGCTCTCTTGTCGGCGGAAAGTTTCGGTGCGGCATCGAGGTTTGTCGAACTATATCGCTGCCTCGATTGAGCCGCCGTCTTGGCATGATCACCTCGGGATCGCGGTGCAGAGCCTGTTTGATTGCCCCTCGGATCGCGGCTTCGGGCGCGTGAGTAATGCCCGATATGCAGCAAATTCTTGATTCTTGCCCATTTTTGTGCTATCCCGAAAAAACATGCCGCAGACACATCGTCGTTTAATGGCGAAGAGCCCTTTTCACTGAAAGGTGGAACCTCCGTTCCGGACCAAGGCGACTTGGGCCCGCGTTGACCGTTTTGCGGTTGGCCGGGGTCGGCTTTCCGGAAAGGCTTTTGTGCTGTCTTTGGCGGCTCACGTTCGGCGAAAGGCCGATCCCCTCGCTGGCCGGCGTGGAACGCCGACGGTGCAACAGGAGTTCAGGGCGTAATGGCAACTATGCAGGCACAGAAGAAGTCCCCGGTCCGTCATGGGTTCAAGAGCGGGGAGTTCATAGTCTATCCGGCCCACGGCGTCGGTCAGATCGTATCGATCGACGAGCAGGAAGTGGCCGGGCACAAGCTCGAACTCTTCGTTATCGATTTCGCCAAGGACAAGATGCGTCTCAAGGTTCCGGTGGCGAAGGCCACTGCGATCGGCATGCGCAAGCTGTCCGAGACCGACTATGTCGACCGCGCGCTCAAGGTTCTGCAGGGCCGCGCCCGCGTCAAGCGCACCATGTGGTCGCGGCGTGCGCAGGAATATGACCAGAAGATCAACTCGGGCGACCTTATCTCGATTTCCGAGGTGGTCCGCGATCTCTATCGCGCCGAGAACCAGCCGGAGCAGTCCTATTCGGAGCGCCAGCTCTACGAGGCGGCGCTGGACCGCATGGCGCGCGAGATCGCCGCGGTCAACCGGGTCTCCGAGACCGAGGCCGTCCGCATGATCGAGGCGAACCTCGCCAAGGGCCCGAAGCGCGGCGCCAAGGCCGACAACGAGGAAGCCGAGCAGGAAGAGGCGGCGTAAGCCCGTCTTTCCCGTCTAATCTGTGCAAAAAACCCGGCCTCGCGCCGGGTTTTTTGTTCGCTTTCACCGATTTTTCGGTCGGTTTCTTCGAATTTTTCCGTGGTTTCACCCGAATTTTCGGGCCGCATCCAGCGCCAGGCCCAGCCCGACGCTGCCGAACATATCGCCGTGCACCACGCGTGCGCGGGGGAACATGTCGAGGACACGTTCGCGCACGAGCGGGATCGCCGTCGAGCCGCCGGTGAGGAACAGCGTGTCGATCCGCTCGGCCGGGACGCCCGCGTCGCGCAGCGTTGCGGAGATCGTCGCGGCGACGCGCTCCAGCGCCGTATCGATGGCCGCGGCGAGGTCGCCGGCCGTCACGGGCAGGCTCAGCTTCTCCTCCAGCATGTCGAGCACGATGGCTGCCTCCGGCCGGTCGGTGAGCGCGATCTTGGCCGCCTCGACCCGCGCCGCCAGCGCGTGACCCTGGCGATGGCGCACGACGTCGATCATGCGCTCGACCAGTTCCGGCCTTGCCGCCTCGTAGCAGATCTGGCGCAGGTCGCTCATGGCCTTCTGCGTGTAGAGCAGGTTGATGCGCTGCCAGGTGGCGAGGTCGAAGAAATAGCCGGCCGGCAGGTTGCGCTTGCCGTCCCTGGTCGGCGTGCCGAAGCCGAAATGCGGCATGACGGCGGCCATGGACAGCAGCCGGTCGAAATCGGTGCCGCCGATATGCACGCCGGCATTGGCGAGGATGTCGTCGCGGCGGTCGGCGGCTCGCGCCCGCTCCGGCGAAACCCGCACGATGGAGAAGTCTGAGGTGCCGCCACCCATGTCGACGATCAAGGTAAGCTCCTCGCGCTCCTCGCGCTCCACGCTCTGCTCGTAGTCGAGCGCGGCGGCGATCGGCTCGAACTGGAAGGCGATGGCGCGGAAGCCGCGGCTGCGCGCCGCCTTCTCCAGCTCGGCCGCGGCCTCGGCATCCGCCTTCGGATCGTCGTCGACGAAATGCACGGGGCGGCCTAGCACGATGTCGTCCACCGGCCTGCCGGCTTCTTCCTCCAGCCGGTGCTTCAGGTAGCCGACGAAGCCGCCGATGATGTCGGAGAAAGCGATGGAATGCGCCTTTATGCGGGTCTTCTCGCGGATCAGCGAGGTGCCGAGCACGCTCTTCAGAGCACGCAACAGCCGCCCTTCCGAGTTCGCCGTATAATCCTCGATGGCACGGCGGCCGAAATAGGTGCGGTCGTCCTCGAAGTTGAAGAAGACGGCGCTGGGGATGGTGACGTGCGCGTCCTCGAGCGTCACCAGGCGCGGCTTGCCCCGGTCGAGGAAACCCGCCGTCGAATTGGACGTGCCGAAATCGATGCCGCCGTGTCTCGGCTTCATGGCCAATGCCTCGAGGTTCGTGATGCGCCGGCTGGGCGGGAGCGGAGCCGCTACACCAGCCGGACGCCGCTGTCGACCCTGCAGATGATGGGCAAGCGCTAAGAGTTACCCCCACTCCTAACCCCTCCCCTCAAGGGGGAGGGGGACTTTGCGGCCGCCATGCAACTCGAAACCATGGACGATTGGCGCCTGGCTGAGAGGTCCGCCAGTCCCCCTCCCCCTTGAGGGGAGGGGTCAGGGGTGGGGGTAAGTTCGATCGGCCGCCCCTCGTAGAGGGTGGGGATAATTTCCAAGCAAATGACCCCGCACGGCGCGCCGTGTCGCGGTGACAGTGCGGGCGAAGGCCGCTATTAGGAAGGCATGGGGACGATGAGGGCCATTCTGAGGGACAGGCTGCTGCGCGGCGCGCTGGCGGCGTTCCTCGGCTATTTCCTGGTCCTGCAGGCCTTCGTCGGCGGCTTCTCGTCCGGCGCGATGGCGGCTGCCTTCGACGATGCCGGCATGGTCATCTGCGCGCCCTCGGGCGAGATGCCGCCGGATGACGGCGACAGGTCGCACGACCGGAACTCCTGCCCCTGCGCCATCTCCTGCCAGGCCGCCGGCCTGGGCGGCCTTCCGGTTCGGGATGCCGCGTCGATCCTGCTGCGGCGCCAGCCGGAGCGCATCGCCTTCACAGTCTCGACCGACAAGCCCGCGCCTGCCTGGCCGGGCGACCTCGTCCTTGGGGCCCGCGCGCCACCGCCTTCCGTTCACTGACGACCGAAGCCTGCCGCGAGCCGTTCCGCCTTCCCGTCCGGGAGGCGCGCGCGCTTCGGCAACGACATCCGACTTCCGTTTGGTGAATTTCCATGACCGACATTTCCCTCGACCGGGCGACAGGCCCGGCGGCCGCGCGCGCGGCCACCGACTTTTACCGGGCCGTCTGGCGCTGGCATTTCTATGCCGGCCTGCTGGTGCTGCCCTTCCTGATCACGCTTGCCGTCACCGGCGCGCTCTATCTGTTCCGCGACGAGATCGACGCGATCGTCCATGGCGACCTCAAGCGCGTGGCGGTCCAGACCGAGCGGGTCGCGCCGTCCGCGATGGTCGCCGCGGCAACCGCCGCGGTCCCCGGCACCGCCGTGAAGCTGACGACGCCCGGCGCGCCGGCGTCGTCGGCCGAGATCAGCGTGAGGACTGCCGCCGGCGACAGGCAGACCGTCTATGTCGATCCCTATACCGGCACGGTGCTCGGCTCGCTGCCGCATGAAGGCACGATCATGTGGCTGGTGCGCTCGCTGCACAGCCTCGACTTCTTCGGCAACGCCGGCCGCGTCGTCATCGAGATCGCCGGCGGCTGGTCCATCCTCCTGGTCGGCACCGGCATCTATCTGTGGTGGCCGCGCAAGGGCCGCGGCGGCGTCGTCAGCATCCGCGGCAAGCCGCGGCAGCGCATGTTCTGGCGGGACCTGCACGCGGTGACCGGCATCTTCGTCGGCGGTGTCATCGTCTTCCTGGCCGTCACCGGAATGCCGTGGTCGGTCTTCTGGGGCGCCACCGTGAACCAATGGGCCAATGGCAGCAATTCCGGCTACCCCTCCGGGGTGTTCGTCAACGTCCCGGTGTCGGACGAGCATCTCGGCCATCTCGGCGAGACCGGGTGGTCGATGCAGCAGGCGGCGGTTCCGCAATCGCCCAACCAGGGAGCAGTCGCGATCGGCATCGACCGCGCCGTTGCGATCTTCGACGGGCTCGGCATGGCGGCAGGCTATGCGGTGAACATCCCGAGCAAGTCCGACGGCGTCTACACCGCCTCCATCTTTCCCGACGACCTCGCGCAGCAGCGGACCATCCACCTCGACCAATATTCGGGGGCGACGCTTCTCGACATACCCTTCGCCAGCTACGGACCGGCCGCCAAGGCGATCGAATGGGGGATCAACGTGCATCTCGGTCAGCAATACGGGCTGGCGAACCAGTTGATCCTGCTGGCGGCGTGCATGGCGATGGTCGCGCTCGCGGTCGCGGCCGCCGTCATGTGGTGGAAGCGGCGGCCGGCGGGCAGCCTGGGCGTTCCGCCCTTGCCCGACGAGCGCCGCAAGCTTGCCGGCGTCGCCGCCATACTCGCGGTCGGAGGTGCCATCTACCCGCTCGTCGGCGCCTCGCTGCTGGCGGTGCTGGCGCTCGACTGGCTGGTGGTGCAGCGCATGTCGGCGGCCAGATAGCGTCGCCGGCCGGGCCGGATCAACGGATCGACCGGGTTCGATCCGTCGGTTTCCGGCGCCGCGACCAAAGGGAGACGATGTTCCAGCTTGCTGTGGACATGCTCCCTTGATTCTGCTAACAGACGCCGCAATTCGCGGTGTCCGCACCGTGGAGGCATATGGCTATGAGCCTATGTCTCGTTGACCCCGATAACCGAAAGACAGGATTGCCCGTGCAGGTACTCGTCCGCGACAACAATGTTGATCAGGCGCTTCGCGCGCTCAAGAAGAAAATGCAGCGCGAAGGCATCTTCCGCGAGATGAAGATGCGCGGACATTACGAGAAGCCCTCCGAGAAGCGCGCCCGCGAGAAGGCCGAGGCCGTGCGCCGCGCCCGCAAGCTCGCCCGCAAGCGCGCGCAGCGCGAGGGTCTGCTGCCGTCGACGCCGCGTCCGGCGCCGACCGGCCCGGGTGCACCCCGTCCGGCGCGCTGACCGCCCATATTTCGTCTTTTTCGGGAACTAGCGGGAGGTGGGGCGATGACAATCGCTGCCGCCTCTTTCGCTTTGCGCAAGCAGGTTCGGCCACGTCGTCCTGCTGTGCAGGCTGCTGAACGGGGAACCGCAGGAATGGAAGCACGCGCCGGCCATCGCTCGACAACCGCCCGCGGCCTCGCCGCGATGGCCGTCCTGGCGTCGGTGCTCGCCGTCGCCGGATGCGAGACCGGCCCGTCGGGCGAACTCACCAGCGTCGACGTCGCGCAGGGCTCCAGCCAGAACATCTCGTCGCTGAGCGCGGTCATCCAGCGCAACCCGAGCGATCCCGAAGCCTACAACGTGCGCGGCTCGGCCTATGGCCGCGGCGGCCGCTACCGCGAGGCGCTGCGCGACTTCGACAAGGCGATCGAACTGCGCCCGAACTTCTACCAGGCCTATTCCAACCGGGCGCTGATCCACCGCTTCCTCGGCGACCAGCAGGCGGCGCTGGCCGACTACAACCGGTCGATCCAGATCAACGCCAATTACGACGCCGCCTATATCGGCCGCGGCAATCTCTACCGCCGGGCCGGGCAGAACCAGCAGGCCTTCAACGATTTCCAGAAGGCGATCCAGCTCGACACGACCGACCCGCGCGCCTACCACAACCGCGGCCTGCTCTACCAGGCGCAGGGCCAGCACGCCTTCGCCATCGAGGATTTCTCGACCGCCATCTCGCTGGCGCCGGACGCCGCCGAGCCTTACAACGGCCGCGGCCTCTCCTATCTCGCCACCAACGACGAGGACAACGCCTTCGCCGACTTCAACACGGCGATCAAACTGGACGGCACGATCGCCGAGAGCTGGGCCAACCAGGCGCTCGTCTACGAGCGGCGCGGCGAGAAGCAGAAGGCCGCCAAGTCCTACGCGGAGGCCGCCAGGCTCGACCCGGAATATGCGCCGGCCCGCGAGGGGCTGGCCCGCACCCGCGCCGGCTGATCCCGGCCTCGATTCCGCCGGCCGGCAGGGTAATTGCGCCTGAAATCACCCCCACCCCTAACCCCTCCCCACAAGGGGGAGGGGAACCGGCCGGCCTCCCCGCCAGGCGCCAAACATCGATGGCCCTCGCGCGACAGGGCCGCCGCAAGTTCCCCTCCCCCGTGGGGGGGGGGGGGGGGGGGGGGGGGGGGGGGGGGGGCACGCCCCCCCCCCCCCCCGCCCGCCGCGCCGCCCCCGGCCACCCCACCCCCAGCGCCACCCCCACCCCCCCCCCCCCCCCCCCCCCCCCCCCCCCCCCCCCCCCCCCCCGG